>NC_010407.1:1955187-2281051 GCF_000069225.1 Clavibacter sepedonicus
ATCCCGGCGCGGCGGGACGCCCCGCGGTACGGCGCCGCGAACGCGCGACGCACGGTCGGGTCGAGCGGCGGGTGCGCGAGGGCGAGCGTGGTGGCGAGGAAGCCAGGGGTGCCGCGCGTGGCGGCATCGTGGATCCCCGTGGCGAGCGCCAGGCGCAGCGGCCACGGGATGGGCACGCCCTCCTCCTGGTGCACGGCCGTGTTGAGCGCCATGACGCCCGCGAGCACGTCGCGGTTGCGGAGCGCCCAGCCGAGGCTGACGACGCCGCCCCAGTCGTGGCCGAGGGTGACCACGGGCCCGGTCGCGCCGGATCCGCTGAGCCCCAGCTCGTCGGTGAGCGCCTGCAGGTCGGCGAGCCTTGTCGGCAGCGTGCGCGCGACGCCCGTGCGCTCGGAGAAGCCCATGTCGAGCTGGTCGACGGCGACCACGCGCCAGGCCGGCCGCGACGGATCTCGCTCGGCACGCGCCAGCGACTCCGCCGCGATGCGACGCCACAGGTACGACCACGTGGGGTTGCCGTGGACGCAGAGGATCGTGCCGGCGACGGGCGCACCCGTGGCCGCGAGCCGCTCCCCTGTGTCGAGCAGGTGCCAGCCGTGGCCGCCCGCGCGCACGACGCGCGACCAGGCCGGGTGGAGTCCGGGCAGCGGCTGGCCGTCGGGGCCTGCCACGGGGACGGTCGCCGGGGCGACCGCGGCCGATGCGCTCACGCCGCGGCTACCAGAGGATCTCGGTCATGGCCGTGTTGAGGCCCGAGCCCACGCCCATGCAGAGCACGCGGTCGCCGCGGCTCAGGCTGTCGGCCTGGTCGGCGAGCGTGATGGGGATGCTCGCGGGCCCGACGTTGCCGTAGCGCGGGTACGTCAGCGGCACGCGCGACTTGTCGAGCTTCGCGGCCTTGACGATGGCGCTGGTGTGCACGTCCGACACCTGGTGGAGGATGTAGCGATCCATGTCCGACCACTCCCAGTCGTCCTGGGCGGCTTCCTTCCACGCGTCGACGACGAGCTCCATGCCGCCGCGGAGGAGCTCCTTGGTGTCGGTGAACATGCCGTCCACGTCGCCGATGCAGAGCTCGTGGTGCTGGGTGGCCGCGCGCGTGACGCCGCCGAGGATCCGGTGCCCCTCCGGGTGGTCGCTCGTGCGCCCGAGGACGGCCGCCGCGGCGCCGGCGCCGAGCGTGAGGCTGGGGAACTCGCTGAGGAAGTCGGCGCGCGTGGTCTCCGGGCGGAGCAGGCGCGCGACCGTGTTGTGGCGGATCTCGCCGGCGTCCTCGCCGTCGACGATCATCGCGTAGTCGATCTGGCCCGAGTCGATGAGGTGGCCCGCGAGCGTCATCGCGTTGACGAAGCCGAGGCACGCGTTGGCGATGTCGAAGTTGAGGGCCGACGACGGCAGCCCGAGCCCGTTGTGGATGCTGACCGCGACACTCGGCTCGAGGTGCGCCCGCGTGACCGAGGTGTTGATGAGCAGCCCGATCTGCGACGGCTCGATGCCCGCCTGCGCGAGCGCCTTGCGTCCGGCCTCGGTGGCGGCCGCGTCGAACGACATCGACGCGTCCCAGTTGCGGCGCTCGAGCACGCCGGCGACGCGCTGCAGGAGACCGGTGGGGAGGCGGAGCCGGGACAGCACGGGCTTCAGCCGGTCGTCGATCTCGACCGACGTCACGGTGTGGGGCGCGAGGACGCTGGCGAGGCCGAGCAGGGAGGTGTTCCGATGCCGGAAAGTGGCGTTACCGTTCAACAGCATCCTCAGTTCGTGGGGCAGTCCGCCGGGCGGACGACTTCGAGAGCCTACGCCGGGCCGGCGCGCGCGGATGCACGGCCGCCACCCGGGGCGGGAAGGGAGTAGGGGTCTAGACCAGGATCTCGGGGCTTCCGATGGATCCGGCGGGCATCTCCGCGGCGAGGCGGTTGGCCTCCTCGATGAGGGTCTGGACGATCTCGGACTCGGGGACGGTCTTGATGACCTCGCCCTTGACGAAGATCTGCCCGCGGCCGTTGCCGGACGCGACGCCGAGCTCGGCCTCGCGGGCCTCGCCGGGACCGTTCACGACGCAGCCCATGACGGCCACGCGCAGCGGCACGTTGACGTGCTTGAGGCCCTCGGTGACCTGCTCGGCGAGCGAGTACACGTCGACCTGGGCGCGGCCGCAGCTCGGGCAGGAGACGATCTCGAGCTTGCGCTCGCGGAGGTTGAGGGACTGCAGGATCTGCAGGCCCACCTTCACCTCCTCGGCCGGCGGCGCGGAGAGGGAGACGCGGATGGTGTCGCCGATCCCCTCGGAGAGCAGGATCCCGAACGCCGTGGCGCTCTTGATGGTGCCCTGGAACGCGGGGCCGGCCTCGGTGACGCCGAGGTGCAGCGGCCAGTCGCCGCGCTCGGCGAGGAGGCGGTAGGCCTTCACCATGATGACGGGGTCGTTGTGCTTGACCGAGATCTTGAAGTCGTGGAAGTCGTGCTCCTCGAAGAGGCTGGCCTCCCACACGGCGGACTCGACGAGCGCCTCGGGCGTGGCCTTGCCGTACTTCTGCAGCAGGCTCGGGTGCAGGGATCCGGCGTTGACGCCGATGCGGATCGAGGTGCCCGCGGCCTTGGCGGCCTTCGCGATGGCGCCGACCTGGTCGTCGAACTTGCGGATGTTGCCGGGGTTCACGCGCACCGCGCCGACGCCGGCGTCGATGGCCGTGAAGACGTAGCGAGGCTGGAAGTGGATGTCCGCGATGATCGGGATCTGGCTCTTCTTCGCCAGGATGTGCAGCACGTCCGCGTCGTCCTGGTGGGGCACCGCCACGCGCACGATGTCGCAGCCGGTGGCCGTGAGCTCGGCGATCTGCTGGAGCGTCGCGTTGATGTTGGTCGTCTGCGTGGTCGTCATCGACTGGACGCTGACCTGGGCGTTGCCGCCCACCTTCACCTTGCCGACGCTGATCTGACGGGTCTTGCGGCGGGGCGCGAGGACCTCAGGGACCTTCGGCATTCCGAGATTGACTGCTGGCACGGGAAGAGCCTACGTCCGATTCCTGCGCGCCCGGTGCGTCGGGGGCGCGCGGCCCCGCTGTCGCGGGCCGGCCCCGCATCAGGCGCTGGGCGATGTCAGGTCAGCCGGACCGGGTTCACCAGGTCGGCGAAGATCAGCAGCGCGCTCATGGCGCCGAACACGATCACGACCACGAAGGTCAGCGGCATGAGCTTCGCGACGTCGACGGGCCCCGGATCGCGCCGACCGAACAGCCGGGCGAAGAAGCGGCGGACGCCCTCCACGATCGCGCCGAGCACGTGCCCGCCGTCCAGCGGGAGGAGCGGCAGGAGGTTGATCATGCCGAGCGCCACGTTGAGCGACGCCACGAGGCCGATCATGGCGGAGGCGCGCGAGGCGACGGGCGTCTCGTCGAGGCTGGCGATCTCGCCCGCGACGCGGCCGACGCCCACGACGCTCATGGGGCCGTTCGGGTCGCGCTCGCCGCCGCCGAAGGCCGCGCGGCCGACGTCGACCAGGCGCTGCGGGAGGTTGAGGATCAGGTTGCCGACCGCGGCCATGTTCTCGCCCGTGGTGGTGAACGCGGCCGAGAGCGGCTGCTGCTGCACGGCCTGCGTGGGGCTGAAGCCGATGAGGCCGACCTCGCGGGTTACCGGGTTCCCCTGCTCGTCGACCTCGGGGGCGCCGCGGGATCCGGGGACGGCCTGCTCCGAGAGGACGGGCGTGATGGCCAGCGTCTGCTGCGCGCCGTCGCGCTCCACGACGACGTCGAGCTCCTTCCCGGCGGAGGCCTGGACCGTGCTCGTGACCTGGTCCCACGCCGTGACCGGCGAGCCGTCGATGCTGACGATCGTGTCGCCGGGCTGGAGGCCGGCCGCCGCGCCGGGCGCCTCGGGAGCGCCGGCGGGGCAGGTGGCGGCGTCGGCCGACGCGGTGGATCCGGCGGGCACGATGCACGCGTTCACCTGGCCGACCGTCGTGGTGGGCGTCGTGACGCCGAAGCCGCAGAGCACCACCGCGAACAGCAGGATCGCGAGCAGGAAGTTCATGGCCGGCCCGCCGAGCATGATCACCATGCGCTTCGGCACGGACAGCTTGTAGAAGGCGCGGTCCTCCTCGTCGCCGACGCTCTCGGCGCTGGCCTGCCGGGCGTCCTGCACGAGGAGGTCGAAGAAGCCGCGGCCGGCGCGGTCGTCGGCGTCGGGGGCGGCCGGGGACCCGGCGTCGGCGGCGCCGCGGCGGGAGTCGGGCCCGACGAGCTGCGCGATCCCCGTGCTGCTCGTGCCGGCCCGGGAGCTCTGCGGCGGGAACATGCCGATCATGGAGATGTAGCCGCCGAGCGGGATGGCCTTCACGCCGTACTCGGTCTCGCCCTTGCGGCGGCTGAAGATCGTCGGCCCGAAGCCGATCATGTACTGCGTGACGCGCACGCCGAAGAGCTTCGCGGGCACCAGGTGACCGACCTCGTGGAGGCCGATGGACACGGCGACGCCGACCACGATGATGAGCACCCCGAGGATGTAGAGGAAGACGCCGTCCATGGTGGGAGAGGCTACCTCCCGCACCCTGGGCGGACGCCGCCGTGGCGCGGATCCGCAGGCTGGCCGCCGACCGCGCCGGGCGGGTGCCGCCCAGGAGCCCCGGGCTATTCTGGGGGACCGTGACGAGAGGTGCGCCCATGCCCGGAGAACGGCCCGACCCACTCGCCGGCACGCTGCTGGCCGGTCGCTACCGCATCAGCGGACTGCTCGGACGCGGCGGCATGGCCACCGTGTACCGCGCCGCCGACGAGATCCTCGGCCGCGAGGTCGCGGTCAAGGTCTTCGCGACCGACTCCGCCGACCCGGGCGAGGTCGAGCGCCAGGAGGGCGAGGTGCGCATGCTCGCGGGCCTCAGCCACCCGGGCCTCGTGACACTGTTCGACGTGGGCGACGACGTCGTCGGCGACCGCGTGCTCGCGTTCATCGTGATGGAGATCGTCGACGGCACCACGCTCGCCGACCGCATGAAGGAGGGGCCGCTGCCCGGGCCCGAGGTCGCGCGCATCGGCGGGATCCTCGCCGACGCGCTCGGCTACATCCACCGCCGCGGGGTCGTGCACCGCGACGTGAAGCCCGCCAACGTGCTGCTGGCCCAGGCGGAGGACGACGAGCCGGCCGTCGCCAAGCTCACCGACTTCGGGATCGCGCGCCTCGTGGACGGCACGCGGCTCACCTCGACCGGATCCATCATCGGCACCGTCAGCTACCTCAGCCCCGAGCAGGCGCTCGGCGAGGAGGTGGGCGCGCCGACCGACGTGTACGCGCTCGGCCTCGTGCTCCTCGAGTGCCTCACCGGCCGCCGCACCTTCCCCGGCACGGCCGCGGAGTCGACCATGGCGCGCGTGGTGCGCGACCCCGAGATCCCCGCCCGGCTCGGTGCCTCGTGGGTGGACCTCCTCTCCCGCATGACCCGGCGCGATCCCGAGACCCGGCCGACCGCGCGCGAGGTCGCCGCGGAGCTGCGGACCGGACGCGCGCCCGCCTCCGCCGTGGGCGAGCCGACCGCGACGTCGACGCGCGTGATGCCCGCCGCGGCAGCTGCTGCCGGGTACGGCGCGGCGGCGGCTGCGCCGGCCGCGGATCCGGACGCCCGGACCGAGCGGTTCGCCGCCGCGCCGACGACGCCTGCCCCGCGCGGCGAGGACCCCACGGCCAGGACCTCGCCGTCCGGTGCCCGTCCCCCGGCGGATCGCGCCCCGGCCAAGCGCCGCGGCAGCCGGGCGCTCAGCATCGCCGTCGTCTCCGTGCTGATCGCCGCTGCCGCCGTCGTGGGCGTCGTGACCGTCAACGCCATGCAGACCCACGACACCTCGTACCCGTCCGTCCCCGGACCCCTCGGGGCCAGCCTCGAGGAGCTGCAGAAGAGCGTGGAGGACGCCCCGTGATCCGCACATCGACCCGCCCGATCCCCGGCACCCCGCGATCCGCCGTGACTCCCGACCGGCGCTCGCTCCGCGGGCGTGCCGTCGTGGGCCTCGCGGCCGCGACCACGGCCGTGCTCCTGCTCGCGGGCTGCGCGGGATCGTCGACGCCGGAGGACCGCGCGCTCGACGACCTCCAGCAGCGCACGCAGTCCGTCACCCGGTCGTCCGCGGACGGGGACTACGCCAAGGCGCTCGCCCAGCTCGAGGAGCTGCGCGCTGCCGTCGAGGCGGACCTCGCGGACGGGTCCATCGACCAGGCGCGGCGCGACGAGATCATCGCGCGCATCGACGCGGTGCGGGCGCAGCTCGAGGCCGCCCGGGATGCGGCGAAGGCCACGCCGACGCCCACTCCCTCGCCGTCCACGAGCCCCTCGCCGTCGCCCACCCCCTCACGGACGCCGACGCCCTCTCCCACGCCCAGCCCGACCCGCACGGCGACGCCCCCGGCCCCGGCCACCCCGAGCCCGGCACCGGGCGACGATGGTGGTGGGTCGGGAGGGAACGGCGGCGGCAACGGGAACGGCGGCGGCGGCGGCAACGGGAACGGGATCGGCAACGGCAACGGCAACGGGAACGGCAACGGCAACGGGAACGGCGGAGCCGGGAACCCGGGGAACGGGAACGGGGACGGCTGAGGCCGGCCTGCCCGGATCGCCAGCCGACCTGCGGCACCGCGTCCGCGGTGGCACCGCGCCAGCGGTGGCCGGCTCCGGCTGCGGTCCGGCGGGCGGCGGCGGCCCGACGGGCGGCAACGGCGGTCCAGCGGGCGGCGGCCCGACGGGCGGCAACGGCCGGGCGGCGGTCCTTCCTGCCGGTGGTCCGGCCGGGTCGGTCAGACCCCGAGCACCCGGTCGGCCTCGGCGCGCGTCCAGCGCTCCGCCTCGGCCAGCGACTCGCGCGTGAGGGGGCCAGACGCCGGCTCGTGGGCGTCGACGACGCGACGGATGGTGTCCACGATGTCGAGGAAGCCCGCCCGACCCGCGTGGAACGCCTGCACGGCCTGCTCGTTCGCCGCGTTGTAGACGGCCGGGTACGTGGATCCGGCCGTGCCGACCTGCTTGGCGAGCAGCACGGCAGGGAACGCCTCGTCGTCGAGCGGTTCGAAGGTCCACGTCGCGGCGCGGGTCCAGTCGATGGGCACGCCGACGTCGTGCATGCGGTGCGGCCAGTTCAGGCCGAGGGCGATGGGGAGGCGCATGTCCGGCGGGGACGCCTGGGCGAGCGTCGACCCGTCGATGAACTCCACCATGGAGTGCACGAGCGACTGCGGGTGCACGACGACGTCGATGCGCTCGTAGGGCACGTCGAACAGCAGGTGCGCCTCGATGACCTCGAGGCCCTTGTTGACGAGCGTCGACGAGTTCGTGGTGATGACGAGGCCCATGTCCCACGTGGGGTGCGCGAGCGCCTCGCGCGGGGTCACGTGCTCCAGCTCGGCGCGCGAGCGACCGCGGAAGGGACCGCCGGACGCCGTGACGACGAGGCGCCTGACCTCCTCGGCCGTCCCCCCGCGGAGCGCCTGCGCGATGGCGGAGTGCTCCGAGTCGACGGGGACCAGCTGCCCGGGCGCCGCGAGACCGCGGACCAGCTCACCGCCGACGATGAGCGACTCCTTGTTGGCGAGGGCGAGGGTGCGGCCCTCCTCCAGCGCGGCGAGCGTGGGACCGAGCCCCACGGATCCGGTGATGCCGTTGAGCACGACGTCGGCGTCGACCGAGCGGATGAGCTGCTCCGCCTCGTCGGCGCCGAGGGCCGTGTGCTCGACGCCCGCGGCGCGCGCCTGCTCGGCGAGCGCCTCGCGCTGGGTGCCGGCGCCGAGCCCCACCACCTCGAAGAGCTCCGGGTGCCGCGCGACGACCTCGAGGGCCTGCACGCCGATGGAGCCCGTGGATCCGAGGACGATGACGCGGCGCACGGCTGCTCCTACTGGCCTGCGGCGGCGGGCTGGGTGCCGAGGATGTCGACCACGAACACGATGGTGTCGCTGCCGCCGATGTCCTCCCCGGAGCCCTTCTCGCCGTAGCCGTCGGCCGGCGGGATGATCGCGATGACCTGCGAGCCGACCTTCTGGCCGACGAGCGCCTTCGTGAAGCCGGGGATGACCTGCGACGTGACGAAGGTGGCGGACTGGCCGCGGTCCCAGCTGGAGTCGAAGACCTTCTTGGTGTTCCAGTTGATGCCCGTGTACTGCACGGTGACGCTCGCGCCGTCGGTGACCTCGGCGCCGTCGCCGACCTTGAGGTTCGCGATCTTCGTCTCCGTCGGCGGGGCGGCGTCCGGGATGGTGATGGTGGGGGCGCCGTTGTCCGCCAGCGTGACCGCCGGGAAGCCCTCGGGCGCGGGCTGGTCGACGCCGTCGGCGCGCGTGGCGGCCTGGCTGAGCACGTCGACCACGATGACGATCGGGTCGTCGGCGCCGAGGCCGAGCGTCGTGGCCTGCTCGGCGGCGAAGCCGTCGGCCGCGGGGACCACCGCGACGATGCGGGATCCGACCGTGGTGCACTCGACCGCGCGGACGACGCCGGGGACCAGCGCGCCGTCGTTCATGGTGGCGGGCAGCGGCGAGTCGGCGTTGTAGGCGAGCTGCGAGATCGCCTCGCCGGTCTTCCCGTTGTAGGCCGCGAGCGCGATGTTCGCGGTGGCGCCGGCCGCGATCTCCGCGCCGTCGCCCTCGGTGACGACCGTGCGCTCTGTCGTGTCGACCGTGAGCGGGGCGTCGACAGTGACCTCGGGGGCCTTCCCGAAGTCGCCGGAGACCTTGACCGACTTCGACGCGTCGCCCGACGGGGTGTCGATGCAGGAGGCCCCCGCGGTGCGCGCGCCGGCCGTCGGGCTCGCCGACGGGTCCGCGTTCGGCGTGCCGCTGCCGGAGCAGGCGGACAGGGCCAGGACGGCGGCCGCGGCCAGGGTGAGGGGGATGCGTCGCTTCACGTGAGTCGCTTTCATCGGCGCGCCGGACGCACCAGGTAGGTGGGAGGGACTCGCACAGTCTGCCCGACCCGGCCGGGGAGCGCCTGACAGGGGCGCGAGGCGGGCACCGGGATCCGGGCAGGTGGACGCTGGGGAGGAGCGCCGGTAAGGCGCGGAAGAGGACGTGGGAAGGCGCGGCGGCCTGGTGTAGTTCCTCGGGAGGTTGTGAACGCGTGAGCGGATAGCGAAGACCTCCGGGACGATGTGAGTTACCAAGCACACGTCATCACCGGAGGTCTTCGTGACTCACGCTAACGCCCCGTTCACTCCCGCGGGCAGGCTTCGGCTTGCCCGGTTGATCATCGAGGACGGGTGGCCGGTCCGGCGTGCGGCGGAGAGGTTCCAGTGCTCGCCGGCGACGGCGTCGAGATGGGCTCGCCGGTATCGGGCCGGGTTGCCGATGACGGACCGCTCATCCCGCCCGCACCGGCAACCGACCCGCACGAGTCAGCGTCGGGAGCGGCGGATCATCGCGCTGAGATTCACTCGCCGGTGGGGCCCGCACCGCATCAGCTATCACCTCCGCGTTCCGCGTTCGACGGTCGAGCGGGTGCTGAACCGGTATCGGATGCCGTTGCTCGAGCACGTCGATCTGAGCACCGGGCTCCCTGCCCGGCGGTCTCCTGCCCGACGCTACGAGCACTCCTCGCCGGGAGATCTGGTCCACGTCGACATCAAGAAGCTCGGCCGCATCCCGGACGGCGGCGGGCACCGAGTCCTCGGCAGAGCGGCCGGCCGGAGGAACACTCCCCGGACCGGGCGGGGATACGCGTTCCTGCATCACGCCGTGGATGACCACTCCCGACTGGCGTACTCCGAGATCCTCACCGACGAGCGCAAGGAGACCGCTGCCGCGTTCTGGGCCCGCGCGAACGCGTTCTTCACCGCCGCGGGCATCACCGTGATCCGTGTCCTGACGGACAACGGCTCCTGCTACCGCTCCCACGCCTTCACCGAGGCGCTCGGCACCATCGCCCACACACGCACCCGCCCGTACCGGCCCCAGACGAACGGGAAGGTCGAGCGCTTCAACCGCACCCTCGCCACGGAATGGGCTTACGCCCATCCCTATCGCACCGACGAGGCCCGCGCCGCGACCTACCCTGCCTGGCTGCATCACTACAACCACCACCGCCCCCACACCGGCATCGGCGGACTCACGCCCGCCGAACGCGTTCACAACCTCACTGGGAACTACACCTAGCCCTCCGCCGGGCCGTCGTCCCCGGACGGCTCGTGCGGGTGCGCCTCGTGCGACGCGGGGCCCGTCCCCGTCGTCCGCAGGTGCGCCCGCTGCCCGTCGCGGTCGAGGATCGTCAGGATCTCCGTGACCCCGCGATGCGCGCTGATCCCGTGCGGCACCATCGTCGAGAATTCGGCCGCGTCGCCCTCTGCCACGAGGATCGTCCGCTCCCCCAGCTGCAGGCGCGCCGTCCCGGACAGCACCGTGAACCAGTCGCGGCCGGGGTGCACGCCGAGCGCGTCCACGGGCAGGGGCTGCGTCGGCGTCATGCGCATCTTCGCGACGAACGAGCCGGATCCGCTGCCCCCGCCGCGCGACAGGATCCACGTCGTGCGCCCCGCCTGCGCGTCCTCCTGCGGCCGGATCACGACGTCGGCGTCGTCGCCCGACTCGATGAGCGCGTCGAGCGATGTCTCGAGGGCCTATGCGATGGGCACGAGCTGGTCGAGCGCGATGCGCCGGTGACCCGTCTCGATCCGGCTGAGCGTCGACGGGCTGAGGAAGCACCGGGCGGCGAGCACGTCGAGCGACCAGCCGCGGGCCTCGCGGAGGCTGCGGATGCGCTGGCGGACGAGGGCGTCGAGATCCGGCTCTTGCGTCATGGGCAAGATCGTATGCGCGACGAGCAGGGGTGCGCCAGCCTGGATCCATGCCCCACCACCACCCGCACGGCACCGCCGACCCGTCGCTCGCCCGCATGCTCGACCTCGACGCCCGGATCCTGCACCGCCACCAGCGCGAGCTGACCGCCTGGATCCGCCGCCTCGCCCGCGACACCCCCGGCCGCGTCGTCGTCGACCTGGGCGCGGGGACCGGCACCGGCACCGTGGCGCTGGCGCGGAGCTTCGGCCGCGCCGAGGTGCACGCCGTCGATGCGAGCGCCGCCATGCTCGACCGGGTCGCCGAGCGCGCGGTCGTCGACGGGCTCGCCGACCGGATCCGCACCGTGCAGGCCGACCTCGACGCGGGCTGGCCCGCGCTGCCGCCCGCCGACCTGGTGTGGGCGTCGCTCATGCTGCACGAGGTCGCCGACCCCGCGCGGCTGCTCGCCCGCGTCCACGACGGCCTCGCGCCCGGCGGGATCCTCGCCGTCGTCGAGATGGACGGCCCGCCGCGCTTCCCGCCCGACCGCCTCGATCCCGCGCTCGGCCGGCCCGGCCTCGCCGACCGCCTCGACGACGCCGTCACCCACGGCGGCACGGGCGGGCCGTCGCACCCGGACTGGACGCCGTGGCTGCGCGACGCCGGGCTGGTGGACGTCGTGACGCGCACCTTCTCCATCGACCCCGACCCCGCGGATCCGATCGCCGCCGCCGCGACCCTCCCCTACGCCCGCGCATGGCTGGCCCGCGTGCGCGACCGCTCCGCCGACCGCCTCGACGCCGACGACCGCGCCGTCCTCGACGCGCTCCTCGACGACGACGGTCCGCACGCCCTGGCGCGGATCCCCGGCCTCGGCCTCCGCAGGACCCGCACCGCGTACGTGGGTCGCCGCCTGCGCTGACCCGGCCCGCCGCCAGCCGGGCGGATCACCCGGCGGACGAGGACCGGGCCCCGCGCCGGATCACCGGCACGGCGAGCGCCGCCAGCAGCACCGCGGCCGCCATCGCCGCGCCGCCGCGGGTGATGGCCACGAACACGATGCCGCGGAGCGCGTCGAGGTCGCGCGGCACGCCGTCCATCGCGACCGGGACCAGCACGGACAGCACGACGACGGCGAGCAGCGCCGCGGCGAGCGCGCGCCGCAGCGTCCGCTCGGCCGGCGCGCGGCCCGGCCGTGGCACGGGTCCCGGCGTCGCACGCCGGAACCAGCGGACCGCGGCGACCCCGAGCACGACCAGCCCGCCGACGGACGATGCGTACTGGATCCACCGGAAGCCGGGCAGCGCGCCCCACGGCTCGGCGAGCACCGGGAGGATCGCGGATCCGAGGCGCCCCTCGTGCGTGAACGCGTCCCAGGCCACATGGGTCAGCACGCCGAGGAGCAACGCGGCCAGCGCGAGGAGCGTCCCGCGCCAGGTCGGCCGCGGTCGCAGCGTCCAGGCGGAGGGCAGCCGGGATCCGACGGAGGCAGGGAGGAGCGCGCCGGCGGCCGGCCGCAGCAGCACGAGCCAGACCGCCAGCATCACGGCGGCGACGGGCAGCGCGGTCACCAGGAGGCTCGGGAACCCGTGCGTCTGCGCGTACGAGAGGCCGCCGGGGAGGAACAGCGGCACGTCGGGGGCTATGGCGCCCGCGGCGACGGCGGCGGCCGGCAACGGCCCGCGGACGGCGGGCAGGGCGACGACGGCGTGGCTGACGGTGAAGGGCACGCTCCATCCTGTCGCGGGGCCGGGCGACAGCGCACGCCGAGGTCGCCGTGCTCGTCCGCCGACGCCGCACAGGGTGGCGGAGTCCGCCTCTCCCGCCCGGCGCGGGGCCCGGGACGCCCGCGACCCCCTACCGTTGAGGCATGAGCACTGACGAAACCGCCTCTCCTTCCGAGACGGACGCCCCCCGCACGACCTTCAGCGACCTCGGTCTCTCCGACCAGGTGCTCAAGGCACTCAAGGACGTGGGCTACGAGACGCCCTCCGCGATCCAGGCCGCCACGATCCCCTCCCTCCTGTCCGGCCGCGACGTCCTCGGCGTCGCGCAGACCGGCACCGGCAAGACGGCCGCGTTCGCGCTGCCGATCCTCTCCAACCTCGACGTCGCGCAGAAGACGCCGCAGGCCCTCGTCCTCGCCCCCACCCGCGAGCTCGCGCTCCAGGTGTGCGAGGCGTTCGAGCGCTACGCGTCCGGCATGCGCGGCGTGCACGTGCTGCCGGTCTACGGCGGCCAGGGCTACGGCGTGCAGCTGTCGGCGCTCCGTCGCGGCGTGCACGTGGTCGTCGGCACCCCCGGCCGGATCATGGACCACCTCGACAAGGGCACCCTCGACCTGTCGCAGCTGAAGTTCCTCGTGCTCGACGAGGCCGACGAGATGCTCAAGATGGGCTTCGCGGAGGACGTGGAGACGATCCTCGCCGATACCCCGAAGTCGAAGCAGATCGCGCTGTTCTCGGCCACGATGCCCGCGCAGATCCGCCGCATCTCGGGCAAGTACCTGCAGGACCCCGAGGAGATCACGGTCAAGAACAAGACCACGACCTCCGCGAACACCACGCAGCGGTACCTGATGGTGTCGTACCCGCAGAAGGTCGACGCCCTCACGCGCATCCTCGAGACCGAGAACTTCGAGGGCATGATCGTGTTCGTCCGCACCAAGAACGAGACGGAGACGCTCGCCGAGAAGCTGCGGGCCCGCGGCTACGCGGCCGCCGCCATCTCGGGCGACGTCGCGCAGGCCCAGCGCGAGCGCACGGTCGAGCAGCTGAAGAACGGCAAGCTCGACATCCTCGTGGCCACCGACGTCGCGGCGCGCGGCCTCGACGTCGACCGGATCAGCCACGTCGTCAACTACGACATCCCCATCGACACCGAGTCGTACGTGCACCGCATCGGCCGCACGGGTCGCGCGGGCCGCAGCGGCGCGGCGATCAGCTTCGTGACGCCGCGCGAGCGCCGCCTCCTCACCGCCATCGAGAAGGCCACGCGCCAGCCGCTCACCGAGATGCGCATGCCGAGCGCCGAGGACGTGAACGTCACGCGCCTCTCCCGCTTCGACGACGCGATCACCGCGGCCCTCGCCGACCGCGAGCGCCTCGACGCGTTCCGCGACATCGTGGGCCACTACGTGAACCACCACGACGTCGTTGAGTCCGACGTGGCCGCCGCGCTCGCGATCGTGGCGCAGGGCGACACCCCGCTCCTCCTCTCGGCCGACGACCTCCGTCCGCCGCGCGTCGAGCGCGAGCGCCGGGACGACCGCCCGGGCCGCGACGGCGACGACCGCGGCGAGCGTCGCGCCCGCCCCGCCCGCGGCAGCGGCAACATGGCGACGTACCGCATCGACGTTGGCCGCCGCCACCGCGTCGAGCCCCGCCAGATCGTCGGGGCGCTCGCCAACGAGGGCGGCTTCAGCCGCGAGGACTTCGGCCACATCGACATCCGTCCCGACTTCTCGCTCGTCGAGCTGCCGGCGGCCACGTCCGACGACCAGCTGCGCAAGCTCGCGAACACGCTGATCAACGGCCGCCCGATCGACATCCGCCCGGACCGCGGCGGCCCCCGCGCCGCCGAGCGCGGTGCGGCCCCGGAGCGTCGCGGACGGAAGCCGCGCGACTGATCCTCTGCGCGTCACGACAGACGGCCCGTCGCCTCCTCGGGCGGATTCTCGTGGTCCCCGCAACACCCTGAGTTCAGGGGGTTGCGGGGATCGTGGTTTCGGGTGAGTTGCGGCGGGAGTTCTTCGAGGTACTGGACCGGGTCGATGGCAGCATCACGGCTGCTGCGGCTGTGGTCGGGGTGAGTCGGAACACCGCGTACGGGTGGGCGCGCACGGCTGGTGTGCGTGGGCGCGGGAAGTCCGGTACAGCGGGGCATCCAGGGCGTGGCGAGTACGAGCGGCTCCGCGTGGAGGGGATGTCCCGGCGGGTAGCCGCGTCGCGGGTCGGTGTGCATGAGCGCACTGCGCAGGACTGGGACCGCGGCTGGATGAAGCGGGGCAGTGTTCGGATTCATGCTGATGGTCGGCGGATCGAGTACAACACCGGGATGGCTACCATCACGGGACCGCGTCTGCCCGCTGTCGACGCTGTTCTGCATCCGCGGTTCCTGACCGTGATCGAGCGGGAGACGATCGCGGATCTGCGCCGTCAGGACCTGTCGCTGCGCGCGATCGGGCGGGTTCTGGGTCGGCCGGCATCGACGATCAAACGCGAGCTCGATGCCCGCACGGTCGCGGGGACCTACCAGCCCCACGCGGCGCACCGGGCCTGGGCAGCGAGCCGCTCTCGTCCGAAGCGGGCGAAGCTCGCTCAGGACGGGCCGCTGCGGGACTACGTCGCACGCAAGCTGATGCTGCGCTGGTCACCGGAGCAGATCTCCCGCCTGCTGGTTCGGGAGTTCCCGGGCGAGGAGAGTATGCGGGTGAGCACGGAGACGATCTACCAAGCGATCTACGTCCAGGCCCGCGGCGGACTGCGCCGCGAAGTCGCCGACGCGTTACGCACCGGCCGCACCCGCCGCAGACCCCGCACCCGCCCAGAGCATCGCACTCAACGGTTCGTGGACCCGATGGTCATGATCGCTGACCGGCCCGCGGAGATCGAGGACCGGGCAGTCCCTGGGCATTGGGAGGGTGATCTGATCGTCGGCACGAGCTCACAGTCCGCGATCGTGACTCTGGTCGAACGCACCACCCGCTACGTCATGCTCGGCCATCTCCCCGGCGGGCATACCGCCGAGGAAGTCCGTGACGTGCTCGTGCCCTTGATCAGCACCCTGCCTGCACACCTACGTGGATCGTTGACCTGGGACCAGGGCGCTGAGATGGCGAGCCACCGCCAGATCAGCATCCAGGCCGGAATCCCGGTCTATTTCTGCGATCCGCACTCACCCTGGCAACGCGGCAGCAACGAGAACACCAACGGACTCCTGCGCCAGTACTTCCCTAAGGGCACCGATCTCGCCGCCCATACCTCCGCCGACCTCGAACATGTCGCTCAGCAGCTCAACGGCCGACCACGCAAAACGCTCGACTGGGACACCCCAGCCGAGCGAATGCGTGCTCTACTGACAACCATCTAAATCATCAGGTGTTGCGACGACCACGAGAATCCGCCCTCGGAGGTGGCGGGCCGTCGTCGTGAACGGACCGCGCGCGTGTCGCTGGACGCGCCTCGCGCTTAGCGGTCCGTCCGCCTGCGCTGGACAAGCCGCACGACGACGTAGCTCATCCCGATCCCGGTAGCCGCGAAGCAGAGGCCCCGCCCTCGGAGGTCATCGACGCCGGAGGTGGCGAACAGGATCACACCGGCTGTCAGCAGCCCTGAGGTGACGATGAGGGTGATGACAAACACAATGCGGTTTCGCGCTCTCATTCAAGCCACGCTTCCTTGCTCGACGGTCAGATCTTGAGCGCACAGGCGAACGCGTTCCCAAGAAGATGCTTTCACTGGCCTGCACACCACGGAGCACCGGTCCAGGACTGGTCGACGATCACCCCGTTGCCGTCGGCAGCGCAGAACGCGATAGCCCCCGCGCCGATGGAAAGCAGTGCGGCTATCACTCCGCCCGCGATTGCACCGACACCCGTCTCCGCGGTGACGATGGCGGCAAGGGTGGCGATTCCCGCGCCCACAGCCAGAGCAGCGATGAGGCGACTCGTGTCGCAGGAATTCAGCTTCAGCTGCCGTCCGAACCACTGGGTGGAGTAGTTCGTCACGCCCGCACAACGAGAGTCGAGGACGATGCGCGTGACGTCGAGGACCTTCGAGTCGTCTACGGTGATCCCAGATACGGCCCCGCCGCCGGCAACGATGCCGACCGCCACCTCGCGAACGGTCACGGGTGCTGCGCCGCGTTCGAGCGCGAGGGCCGCATCGAAGTGCACGGAGCCGTGAATCGTGGTGAGGGCGTCCCCGAGATCGCGGATCTTCGCGATCGAGGCGTCGCCTGCAGCGATGGCCGCTGTGGTCAATGGAGATCCGTAGCGACGTTCAGGGCCGGGATGCGAGTCCGCCATGGCCGGGCTCGCGACGAATGTGCCCGCTACAACGGCGAGCGAGGCGGCCATTGCGATCAGCCGCCGATTTACCTTCATGCGTAAACTCTTTTCTGGGTAAATATACCCTCGAATGTGGTCGATGCGGCAGACCCTCCTCCCTACTCGAACCCTTGTCAAGGCTGCGATGAACTATTCTGATAAATCGATAGTGTGGTAGGCACATAGTCGGATGACCGACAAGGTCGCCCCCCACACGAGGAATTCGATACACAGCCCTCCGGTAGCGTGGCCCGATGGATCCTGTGACGCTCCGCACCGCGCGCCTGACGCTCCGCCCGCCCGCCCTCGACGACGTCGACGCGATCCAGGCCGCCTGCCAAGATCCGGCGATCCAGCGGTACGTGCCCGTCCCCGTCCCGTACGCGCGCGAGGACGGCGTCGCGTATGTCACCGGGTTCTCCCCCGACGGCTGGACGTCGGGCGACCGCCTGACCTGGGCCGTGCTCGAGGGCGGCGGGCTCGTCGGCACCGTCGGGCTGCACGCCATCGCGGACGGTGCCGCCGAGATCGGGTACTGGCTCGCGCCGGGAGCACGCGGTCGCGGCCTCATGCGGGAGGCCGCCGCGGTGGTCGTCGACCACGGCTTCGACACGGGATCCGGGCTCGGGCTCGTCCGCATCGGCTGGCGCGCCTACGCCGGGAACACCGGATCCGCCGCCGTCGCGCAGAGCCTCGGCTTCCGCTTCGAGGGCGTGGCCCGCCTCGGCGCGATGGGCCGCGACGGCCGCGAGGACGACTGGCTCGCCGGGCTCCTGGCGACCGACGACCGGACGCCGCCGCCGTGGCCGGTGCTCGGGTGACGGACGACGGTCTCCTCGGCCGCGACGTCACGATCACGACCTCCGACGGCCGCCGCCTCCGCGCGATGGTCGCGGGCGAGGGCGACGACCTCGTGGTGCTGGAGGCGGGGCTCGGAGGAAGCGGGCTGACCTGGGGGCTCGTGCACGGGATCCTCGCGCGCACCCACCGCGTCGTCGCCTACGACCGCGCAGGGCTCGGCGACAGCGACCCGGATCCCGCGCCGCGCGACCTCGACCGGCTCGCCGACGACCTCGAGGCGGTCGTCGCGGCGTTCCCGCATCGCCGGCTGGTGCTCGTCGGGCACAGCTGGGGCGGGCCGATCGTGCGCGTGGCGGCGGCGCGGCGGATCGCGCGCGGGATCCCCACCGCGGGCGTCGTGCTGGTGGATCCGAGCGACGAGCGCGCCCGCGCCTACGCTTCCCCCGCCGCGCGCGTCGGCTTCGGCGTGCAGGCGGCCCTGCTCGTCCCGCTCGCGCGGCTGGGGATCCTGCGTCGGCTGCACCGGATCGCTCTGGCGGGCCTGCCGGAACCGCTCCGCACCGCGGCCGTCGGCGCCGCCGGGTCCGTGCGCGCGGCGCGCGCCACCGCCGCTGAGCAGCGGCACCTGCTGCCCGGCCTCGCCGGCATCGCGGGGATCCTCGGCTCGGCGGCCCCGCTTCCCGGCATCCCCGTACGGGTGATCTCGGGCACGACCTCGAGCGCGCTCACCCGCGGCCAGCGGCGCGACCTCGTGCGCGCGCACCGCGTGTCGGCGGCTGCCGTCGAGCAGGGCGAGTGGATCCCCGCCGCGCGGTCGGAGCACATGGTCCCGGTGACGGACCCGGACGTGGTCGCCGCCGTGGTCACCGCGCTGCTCTGAGCCCCGCGGGTGACCGTCAGCCCCGCACGCGCCGCAGCTCCAGCACGCCCGGGATCAGCTGCCGGGTCGGGAACCGGCCGCGCGCGAAGTCGCCCCACACCTGTCGCACGCGGCGGGCGTCGCGCTGGATCCCCTCCCAGTCCGCGCCCGCGAGCAGCCCCGCGCCTCGCCACGCGTCCTCGTCGCCGAAGAGCAGCGGCAGGTCGACGGTGTGCGCGGCGCCGAACGGGCTGCCGGGCGCGGACCAGCGGATGACGTAGCGGTGGGCCGTGCCGCCCGCGAGCGCGTGGCGGCGGGCGAAGCGGCGGGCGGGGATCCCGTAGATGATGCCCGTGACGGCCGCGACGGCCGCGCGGCGTACGAGCGGGCCCACGATCGGGAGCCGCGTGAGGCGCGCGAGCCATGGGATCCCCGGCAGGAACAGCCGCGCCTCCTCCGCCGTGTTGCCGATCAGAACGTCGACGCCGGGCGCGGCCGCATCCCACGCCGCGTCGATCCCGGCCTCGGGCGGGAGCGGCGCATGCCCGTACTGCGTGCCGAACGGCATGGCGCCGAGCAGCCCGTACGGGGCGGCGACGCGCTCGACCCCGGCCTGGCGGGCGATTACGTCCTCGACGGGCATGTCGGCCGTGAGCCCGCGGGAGGCGCGCGCCATCGCCGCGTTCATGCGCCGTCTGCCCCGCGAGATGCCGAGCGGCGCGCTCTGGATGATCGCCCGCCGGAAGAGACCGGCCGCCTCGGGCACGGCCATCAGGTGCGCGACCGCGTCGCCGCCCGCCGACTGGCCGAACGCCGTGACGCGGTCCGGGTCCCCACCGAAGGCGTGGATGTTGCGCGCGACCCAGCGGAGCGCCTCCAGCTGGTCGAGGAGGCCGAGGTTCGCCGGCCGGTCGCCGCCGTCGCCGAGGTAGCCGAGGAGACCGAGCCGGTAGGTGATCGTGACGACGACTACGCGCTGCTCGGCGACGAGGGCGGGCGGATCCATGATCGGCACGTCGCCCGCGCCCGAGACGTACGAGCCGCCGTGGATCCACACCATCACCGGCAGCGCGTCGTCCGGCCGCACGTCGCGCGGCATCGTCACGGACACGCGCAGGCAGTCCTCGTCCACGGCCAGTCCGGAGAAGCTCCCGAGCACCGCGTCGAGCTCCTCCATGGGCGGCTGCGGGCACGCGGGCGCCCACGTGGTCGCCGCGCGGGGCTCCGTCCAGTCGGGGTGCGGGACCGGCGCCGCGAAGCGGGCGGCGGTCGCGTACGGAATGCCGGTCGCGCGGACGACGTCGCCGTCCGCCCAGCCGACGACGGGGCCGCATGGCGGCGAGAAGGCGCTCACCCGATCGACGCTACCGTTCGCCAGGCGTTCGTCGCGCCGCCAGCGGAGGGGCCGGATCCCGGTGCTACCGTGACGCCATGCCCCGCCTGATCGACCACGCCCGTCGCGAGGACGAGCTCGCGGAGGCGGTCTGGCGGGTCATCCACCGGGACGGCGCGAGCGGCGTCTCGGTCCGCACGGTCGCCGCGGAGGCGGGCCTCTCCACCGGATCCCTGCGCCACAGCTTCCCCAGCCGCATCGACCTGATGACCCACGCCACGGCGCTGGTCGCCGCGCGCATCGACGGCCGCATCCGCAGCCGGCGCACCGATCCGGACGCGCGGCGGCGGGCCGTGCGGATCCTCGCGGAGCACCTGCCGCTGGACGATTCCCGCCGCGCCGAGGCCGAGGTCACGGCCGCGCTCCTCGCCGACGCGGCATCGCACCCGCGGCTGCGCGAGGTGCGCGCCGCGGCCCATGCGGCCGCGCGGGAGACGTGCCTCGAGCAGCTCGCGCAGCTGCGCGCGGCGGGCCTGCTGCGGCCCGATGCGGACCCCGAGATCGAGGCCGACCACCTGCAGGCGCTCCTCGGCGGCCTGGCGCTGCAGCTGCTCGTGGAGGAGCCGGATCCGGCCCGCAGCGCCCGCGCGCTCGGCGTGCTCGAGCGGCACGTGGATGCGCTCGTGGCCCGTCGCGTGGACCGCCCGGCGCGCATCGACGCCTAGTCGGCGGCCGGGGCGTCCCCGGCGCCGCGGAGCCGGCCGCGCAGCTCCTCGACGCGCGCCCCGATGTCGTCGCGCACGAGCCGCATCCGTTCCATGCCGTCGATGCCGCGCTCGGACGGCTCGTCGGTGATCCACGTCTCGACCGCGACGTCCTGGTCGCCGTCGACGTGCGCCTCCGCGCCGAGCACGACCACGAGGTCGGCGGCGCGCACCATGTCGTCGGTGAGCGGCTTCGGCCGCTCGCCGCCCACGTCGATACCGAGCTCCGCGAGCGACTCCACCGCGAGCGCGTTGAGCGAGGGGCCGGGATCCGTGCCCGCCGACGTGACGGCGACGGCGTCACCGGCCGTGTGGCGCATGAGCGCCGCCGCGAGCTGGGACTTGCCGCCGTTGCGGGCGCAGACGAAGACGACGTGCGGGATGCGCTCGGCCATGGATCCTCCGGTCGGGATGTCGGCCGCATGTCGGCGCGTCCCTCGATCCTGGCAGACCGCGGTGGCAGGACGTTCGCCCTCGGTACAGCCGACGCTGTATCCTCGTCGCGTGCCCACCCTCGCTCCCCGCCTCGACGTCATGACCCGCCTCGGCCGCGCGCTCGCGGACCCCACACGGTCCCGGATCCTGCTGGAGCTGCTCGACGGGCCCGCCTACCCCGCGCTGCTCGCCGAGCGGCTCGGCCTCACGCGGCAGAACGTGTCCAACCACCTCGCCTGCCTGCGCGGCTGCGGCATCGTCCGCACGGTGCCCGAGGGGCGCAGCACGCGCTACGAGATCGAGGATCCGCGCATCGCCCGCGGCATCGGCGCGCTCGTGGAGGTCGTGCTCGCGGTGGACGACGACCGGGAGTGCGCGGATCCGGCCCTGTGCGACCCCGGCTGCTGCGAGGCGGGGGCGTGAGCGGCCTCGCCTCGGCGGCCCCGGCACCCGCTCCCCGCCTGACGGTCGCGCGCCGGGACCTGCTGCGCCGCCGCATCCGCTGGATCGTCGCGGGCACCATCGCCTGGAACGCGGTCGAGGCCGTGGTCGCCCTCGCCGCGGGCGCCGTGGCGTCGTCGACCGCGCTCGTGGCCTTCGGGCTCGACTCGATCGTGGAGGTGCTCGCCGCGTCCGCCGTCGCGTGGCAGTTCTCCGCGCCGGATCCGGAAGCGCGCGAGCGCGCGGCCCTCCGCCTGATCGCGGTGTCGTTCCTCGGGCTCGCCGCCTACGTGAGCGTGGACGCCGTGCTCGCGCTCGCGGGCGGAAACGAGGCGCGCCCGAGTCCGACCGGCATCGTGCTCGCCGCGCTGAGCCTCGCGGTGATGCCGGTCCTCAGCCTGCTTGAGCGACGCACCGGCACCGAGCTCGGCTCCGCGAGCGCCGTCGCCGACTCGCGGCAGACCCTCGTGTGCGCCTGGCTGTCCGCCGCGCTCCTCATCGGGCTGCTGCTCGACGCCGGGCTCGGCTGGTGGTGGGCGGATCCCGTCGCCGGGCTCGCGATCGCCGCCTTCGCGGTCCGCGAGGGCGTCGAGGCGTGGCGCGGCGACGCGTGCACCGTCCCCGTCGGCGCGCTCACGGGCGAGCGGGTGCACGACGAGCACGACGCGAACGACGACGCCTGCTGCTGAATCCGCGAGGAGCACGGCCGGGCATCGCGCCCGGCCGTGCTCCGCTCACTTCGACAGCTGCACCGCGCCCGTCGCCCGCTGGTAGGCGGCGAAGTACTTGTCACCCATGGCCCGGGCGCCTGCCGCCGTGTAGTGGATCGAGTCCTCGGCCCTGCTGTACCCCGCGGCTCCCGGGATGTACGACACGTTCGACCGCAGCGCGGGCATGCCCTGCTGCGCGGTGTCGATGGCCTGGCGCTGCGACGACACGTTCAGCCACTCGGGCACCATGCCGCCGATGAGGAACGGCACCGCGCCGTACCGGGTGTTCAGCCGGTCGACGAGGTCGAGCAGCATCGACTGGTATCCCGCCGCGTTCGTGCGGGTCGCGTCGGACTCGCCCTGGGCCCAGACGACCGCGACGAGGCGGTTGTCGGGATCCTGCGCGAGCGCGGCGTCGATCTGGCCGAGCGCGCGCGTGAACAGGTTGATGCGCGAGCGCGTGTCCGCCGGGTTCCACGCGTAGGTTCCGTCCCCGGTCATCGACGTGGACGCCATCGCGGCGGGGACGAGCAGCACCTTGCGACTCGGGCGGGCGTCGGCGAGCATGTGCCGACCGAGCTCCATCCCGGGGCCGACGGCCTGGACGCCGCCGGAGGTCGTCCAGGTGGTCACGTGGCTCAGCGAGTCCTTGGCGGGCACGATCTGCCCGGCCTTGGCACCGCTGCCGGCGAGCTGGTCAAGCCCGGGCACGCTCACGTCGATCGACGGATCCCATCCGGTGCCGACGCCCTGCGCGTTCGACTGGCCGAGGACCACGACGACGTCGTAGCCCTCCCCGGTCGACGCGATCTGGCACGGCACGGAGGTGCGGGACGTCGGCGCGTAGCCGTCGGCCCGACCGGTGACGGTCACGGTGATCTGCGATCCCGCGTCGCGCGGCGCCGGCACGTAGGTCGATGCGGTGCGGCCGGGCACGACCACGCCATTGCGCTGCCAGACGTAGGAGTACGAGGTGGCGACCGGGGTCCATCCGGGCGTCTCGGCCGTGAGGGCGGATCCGACGGCGGCCTCGCCCGTGATGGTCGGGCTCGGCGCGTCCGCGAACGGCTGGTCGTCGGGCGACGGTGCGGGCTGGGCGGGCGGCACGTCGAGGGCGTCGACCACGACGGCGGTCGGCTCGCTCGTCACGCTCGTCGCCTTGTAGCCCGTGCGCGTGCCGGTGACGGTCACGGTGATCCGCGACCCGGCGTCCGCGCGGCGCACGGCGTACGTCGCGTCGGTCGCGCCGAGCACGGTGACGCCGTCCCGGGCCCAGGCGTAGGCGTAGGCGGTGGCCTCCGGCGTCCACGCGGCCGTCTCCACCCGCAGCGAGCCGCCGGCGACGGGCGGTCCCTGGATCACCGGCGCGGTCGTCGCCTCGAACGGCACGGCCGGGGCGGGCGGCGGCGGAGTCACCGGCGTCACGACGACGGCGACGCCCGGGCTGGTCACGGTCTGCGTGACGTAGCCGGTCTTCGTGCCCGTGACGGCGACGGAGATGCCCGTGCCGACGTCACCCGCCACGACGCGGTAGCTCGGGCCGGTCTGGTCGGGGATCACGACGCCGTCGCGCAGCCACGCGTAGGAGAAGGACGGCCACGGCGACCAGGTGCCGGACTTGGCCGTGAGCGTGTAGTCCACGCGACCGAGTCCGGTGATGGACGGCGTGCCGGCCGTCTCGAACGCGACGTCGGGGGCGGGCGTCGGGTCGGGCGTGGGCACGGTCGGCTCGGGCGTCGGCTCGGGCAGCGGCACGAGGAGCCCGGCGCTGGTGAGGGACTGCGTGACGTACCCGGTCTTCGTGCCGGTGACGTTCACGGCGATGGTGGTGCCCTGGTCGCCCTCCTGCACGCGGTAGGTGACGGCGGTCTGGTCGGCGATGGCGACGCCGTCGCGGGTCCACTGGTAGGAGAAGGCGGGCCAGGGGGTCCACACCCCGGCGCGCGCGGACAGCGTGAAGCCGACGCGGGCGGTGCCGCCGATGGTCGGGGTCGCGGCGGCCGAGAACGGCGCGTCCTCCTGCGGCGGGGTGGTGGGATCCGGGGTCGGCGTGCCGGGGGTAGCGGTGGGCGTGGGCGTCGGCGTGCTCGCGGCGGGGACCTGGAGCTCCGCGCTCGTCAGGGACTGCGTCGCGTACCCGGTCTTCGTGCCGGTGACGGTGACGCTGATGCGGGATCCGGCATCCCCGGCCTGCACGCGGTAGGTGACGCCGGTCTGCCCGGCGATCACCACGCCGTCGCGCAGCCAGGCGTAGGAGAACGTGGGCCACGGGGTCCAGACGCCGGCGCGCGCGGAGAGCGTGAAGCCGACGCGCGCGGTCCCGGCGATGATGGGCGTCGCGGCGGCCGTGAAGGGCGCTGCCGCGGGCATGGTCGGCGCGGGGGTCGGGGCGGTGGTCGGCGCGACGGTGGGCGTCGGCGTGGGGGTCGGCGCCTGCGTCGGCGTCGGCGTCGGCGTGGGCGCCGTCGTCGGAGCGGCGGTCGGCGTGGCCGTGGGCGCCGCGGTCGGCGTCGGGGTCGGGGTAGCGCCCGGCACGGTCATCGGGTCGCTCGTCCGGGTCGTCGTCGCGTACCCGGTCTTCGTGCCGGTGACCGTCACGGCGAGGGCCGCCCCGCGGTCCTGCTCGGTGACGCGGTAGGTCACGCCGGTCTGCCCGGCGATGAGCACCCCGTCGCGGGTCCAGGAGTAGGAGAACGTCGGCCACGGGGTCCAGGTGCCGGCCCGCGCGGTGAGCGTGAAGCCGACCTGCGGGGATCCGGCGATGGTGGGCGTCGGGGCGGACGAGAACTGCGCGACGACGGGCGTCGGGACGGTCGCGGTCGGCACGCTCGTCTGCGTGCTGGTGTCGTACCCGGAGCGGCTGCCCGTGACGGCGACGGTGATGACGGATCCCGCGTCGGCGGCGCGCACGGTGTACGCGGTGCTCGTCTACCCGCTCACGGGCACGCCGTCGACGAGCCACGCGTACGTGCTCGTCGTCGCGGCCGGGGTCCAGCGCGCGGTGGTGGCGAGGAGGCGCTGGCCGATCACGGCCTTGCCGGTGATCACGGGCGCGGGCGTCGCGGTGAACGGCGCCGCGGCGGCCGTGGCCTGCAGGATGCGCATCATCGATGCCGCGGTGGGCGTGCCGTCGGTCGCGGCCGGCGGCACGACGCTCGTGGTCGGCGCGATGACGCGCGCCGACGACGCCGCGGTGCCTGCCGACGCGGCCTCGGCCGGAGCGGCGCCCGGCTCGACGGCGACGAGCAGCGTCACCCCGAGGCTCAGCCCCGTGATGGCGGCGATGAGTCGTGCGCGTGCGGATGCGCTGCGCATCCTTCGTGTCGAGGCACGGCGGACGGCAGAGTGGTGCTCCCCCAATTGATCCCCCCAGATCGTCGAGGCGAATTCCACCTCATGTGGAAATGCTTGCACACCGCGCAGGTGATGCGTGACACGTGTCCGGCGAGGACCCCGCTCACGCCCGGCTCACAGGCGTTGCACATGCCACGTGCACGCCGCCGTCCGCGCAGGTGGACGCGGACGCCGGCGCCCGCCCTCTGCTCGCGTCCACAGCTCGTACCCGATGGCGCCCCGTACCCTGGGCGGCGACCTGCCCCGCCCGTCGGATCCCCGAGGATCCCCCCGCCCCGGAAGGCCCCATGACGAACGCCCCGCATCCCGACGCCGCCCCGCCCGCCGAGCCTGGGGCCCGCCCTGCGGGGTCGCCCGCCTCCCACGCCGTTACCGGCTCAGCGCCGACCGTCGGCTTCGCCGCCCTCGTCCGCGGCACGCGCGACCGCTCCGACCGGCCGTCGCGTCTCGGCCGCCTGTTCGCCGTGATCGCGGTCATCGAGGCGATCACGTGGACCGGGCTCCTCGTGGGCATGTTCCTCAAGTACGTGACGGAGACGACCGAGCTCGGCGTGTACGTCTTCGGCCGCCTGCACGGCGCCGCGTTCGTGCTCTACGTAATCGTCACGGCCGTCGCCGCGATCCCGCCGCTCGCCACGCTCCCGCTCGAGGTCGGGCTGCGGCGCCGCGGGTACCTGCGGCAGCCGGCCGATGCCGCCGATGGAGGGGCACGCACGACCGCGGTGTCGACGTCGGACAGCGCGAGCGCGCGGGGCTGAACGCCCCGGATCAGATCCCGGTGTAGCGCCCCGGCCGGTGGTTGAGCGCGAGCACCAGGTTGAGCAGCACCGCGCCGAGCGCCGACCACACGACGCCCTCGAGCGGCACGACCGTGAGGCCGAGCAGGATCACGATCACGTCGAGGATCATCTGCGCGTACCCGGCGGGGAAGCCGAACCGCTCCTGCACGATGAGCGCGACGATGTTGAAGCCGCCGAGGCTGGATCCGTGGCGGAAGACCACCAGCAGCCCGATCCCCACGAGCAGGTTCCCCGCGAGCACGCCGTAGACCGGCTGCAGCTCGAGCCCGGTGACCATGGCGGGATGCAGCGTCGAGAACAGCGACACGAGCGCGACCGAGATGACCGTGCGGATCGTGAACCGCCACCCCTTCTTCCACACCGCGAGCGCGAAGAACGGCGCATTGACCACGAAGAACAGCACCCCGAACGGCAGCACGCCCGTGTAGCTCAGCAGCAGCGCGAGCCCCGCGGTGCCGCCCGTGACGGCGCCGGCGTCCCGCAGCAGGTACAGCCCGAACGAGGCGACGAAGGTGCCGGTGAGGATCCCCAGCACGTCCTCGATGACCGAGTGCGGGATGCCGGCGGTCGTCGGCTCGTCGGGCGAGGGGGCGATCGGCGTGGGCAGGGGCTCGGACGCGGAAGCGGTCATGGCGGTCTCCGGGGTGGGGGGGGACGGGATCCGCGCGGGCGGTCGTGCCGCATCACGCGCAGGGAACAGCATGGCGGATCGGCGGGGTGGCGGAGGACGGGGCCGCCGCCCCAGGCGCTCGCGGGCTCAGATCGGGCCGTCGAAGGGGTCGACGTCGAAGTACCCCTGGGAGGTTCGCCGCCTCCGCCTCCCGACGAGGCGTTCGATGGATCGGCGCTCCCCCGTCATCATGCTGTCCCAGCGTCGCTCCGAGTCGCGGACGAACCACGCCCGCGCCTCCTGCCACGCCTCCGGCGACGCGTCCCACTCCACCTCGAGCACGGTCGTGACGACGTCGATGATCGACCCCTCGGGTGCGGGCGCGAACGCCCCCTCGGCGGTTCCCACCGTCCAGTCGTACTCGCCGTCGCCGTACCGGAGCACGTCCTCCGGGAGCTTCAGGCGGTAGGCGTCGTCACGGAGGAAGAAGTCGTTGCCGTTGCGCCGCGCCATCACCCACGGGTGCGGGTACCCGGAGAGACGGATGCAGCCTGCGATCCCGGACGGCAGCCAGTCGTCGTACGCCGGGACGGCGGGGTTGCGGAGGAACGAGCGAGCGGGGTAGGGCGACTCCGGCTCGACAGGCGGGCGGCGGCGCCGGAGGCGGATCACGACGGCTGCCTGCGCCCGGCCAGCGGGCCGAGCCCTCGGGAGCGGACGCGACCACCGAGCCGGCGCAGCCGGGAGCCGATGCCGCGCCGCTCCCGGCCCACGGTGCTGACGATGTCCCAGCAGGCCCCCGCCGCGTCGAGCCGCCACTGCGGATCGATGTCATGCGGCAGGTGGATCAGCTCGTGCCTCAGCTCCGTGAACGTCGTCGCGCTCGAGATCGGCGCGAGGAGCTCCACCGGGATGGGCTCCTCGACGAAGGCTGTCTGATCGGCCCATGCTTTCATCTCGTGCAAGCGATCGCTGATGTCGGAGAACGTGTCCATCACATTGCGCATGAGCGCGCGGTAGGTGGCACCCGGTACCAGGTGCAGCGCGCGCGACGCCTCGTCCGAGAGCAGGTCGCGGGCGCCCCACAGGTACTCGACGTGGAACACCCCGTCGTCAGCGACCCACATGCGCGCTCCTCCCAATCCCTGCGCGCCGGTGCGTGGCCGCAGGACGATCACGACGCATTCAGATACTCCAGGAAGTCCTCGATGAGGCCGGACCGCAGCTCCTCGTTGCAGATGCGCGCATCCGCTGACATCAGGAGATCGCGCAGGGACAGATCGGATCCGCGCAGGAATATGTAGACGCAGACCTCGCTCGGGTCGAGCACCTCTGCCCGGTCGCCGTGGGGCAAGCGATTGATGATCCCCGAGAGCATGGAGGCCGCCCGTCGACCCGGGAGCATGGGAACCACGTAGGCCGGGAACATCTCGTCCGCGCGAGCGTCACCGGCCGGCTCGCCCACCTCTCCGGCGCCGGACGTCAGTCGATCACCGAGGGCGCGGATGATCTCCATCCGGATCTCGTCCTGGGCATCGTCGCGGTCAGCGCCCAAGGGATCCCTCAGGGCGCCGACCAACGCATGCACTTCCTGGCGTCGCAATGCGATGACCGTGCCACTCGACGGCGAGAGGATCGTGCCCCTGTGCCGCTCAGCGACTGCCACCAGCGCACGAGTGACCCATGACGGTCTTGCTCCCCTTGGCCGGATCCAGATGTGCCACTCTGCTTCCGGCTCGTCCCGTGACACTCAGTCCCCAATCCGCTTGGTCAGATATTTGTCCCACGTGCCGCCGCGGGTCGTCTTGCTATTGAGGCCGGCAACAGAATTAGCCCTTTTCCAGTAGCCGCCGTTGTGACCACCGGTCGGGTCACTTCCACGATCATAGGTGATGTAGTCATTCTTCCCCTTCTTGAAGATCGCCCGACCCTTGGCCGAACGTGCCTTGATCTTTGTATAACCTTTCTCCTTTGCGACTTCAGCCGCTTCTTTGTCTGTTACCGCGTGCCCCTTGCCAGCATTAGGATTCTTCGGCTTACTGAACGTCTGGCGTATCCAGGGAAATGCGGTCGTCTTGATCCAAGAGCCGATCTGCTGCCCTATCTACCACGCGCCCAGGACTATGGCGGTAGCGAGGACCGCAAGACCGAGGGCAACGACGAGGAGGACAGCGAGGGGGATCAAGAACGCGAATTGCCCGGTCAGGTCGAACGAGTTGACCGGATCGTTCGGATACGCGTAGTCGTCATCCGTCCCACCCAGCACCGGATCCACCTGCAGGAACCGACCCAGCGCCGCGACGTACTGCCTCGCACCCATCTCGATGGTCGCGATGCCACCCAGGTGCTCCGACAGCTTCTGGTGCTGACCCAGCCACCCGTAGTCCGCGTTCCCCTGCTGCGTGTCCAGACCCGACTGGTTCGCCGCCACCGTGCCCAGCGCACCCGTCTTCGGATCCTCGACCTGACCGAACGGGTCGTACACCGCGAGCCCCGGCGCACGCGTCCCGGCCTGATCCGCCGTGACGAGGATGTCACCGTGGATGCCCGGGTACGACCACACGGCCGACCCGTTGCGGAACTCCGCCGTCACCCCACCCGGCAGCGGCAGATCCCACTCGGTCGCCGTGCTCGAGACGTCGAGCACGAAGTCCGGCGCATCGCCGCTCCCCGTGAAGCCGTAGCGCGTGACCGTCGTCACGCCCGCCGCGGTCACCTCCGTCCGCTGCACGATCCGGTCGGTCGCGTCGCGCATGTAGGAGACCGACGCACCGTCGGCCAGCTTGGTGGCCGTGTGCCGGTCCCCGCCGTCGTACGACAGGGTCTCGTCGGCGAGCTGCACCGTGTTGCCGTGCGCGTCGTAGACGAGCTGCGCCGCGCTCAGCGAGCGGTTCACCGGTGATGCGTCCGCCGGGGCGTTCGTCACCGTGGTGCCCAGGAGCCGGTCCGCGCCATCGTAGCAGGACGCCACCGTGGTGGGCGTCCCGCCGTCGAGCACGTCGGACGAGGCCGTCCGGTTGCCGTTCCGACCGGCCGCCGCGACCGCGCCGGCCTGGGTGCACGCCGAGGATCCGGCGAGCGCATCGAACCCGTAGGTCAGACGGTGGTGCGGGATCACCGCGGTAACGAGTCGCCCGGCGGCGTCGTACGAGTACGTCGAGACGTTGCTCGTCGTGCCGTCGCTCGTGGTGTCCTGGAGCACGTCGCCCGCCTGCGAGCGGATGACCCGATCGGTGACGGCGGTCTGCTTCCCGGGGAACGACCAGCCGATCCCGGTCACCGCGCCTGCGCCGTTCCGCGTGATCTCGGAGAGCGACGAGTCGTTGCCGGCGCCGTTCGCACCCGACGGGTAGGAGATGCCCGTGAGCTCGCCCTTCGCGTACGTGGGATCGGCGATGACCTTGCCGTCCACGCGCATCACGTCGACCCGGGAGTCGATGTCGTACTCGTAGGAGGTGGTGTGCGCGGTGCCGGAGGGCGGCGTCGCGACCGTCGAGGTGACCCGGCCCGCCGCGTCGTACGACATGGTCGTGACCGTGCCCCAGACGTCGGTGTACTTGACAGCCTGCCCGAGGAGGTTCGCGACCGTCGTGACGGTGCCACCACTCGTGGATCCGGTGACAGATCCGTCCGAGACCGCTCCGGTGAGCGGATCCCCGCCGACCGCGTAGTCCGTCTTCTCCGTGCGCGCCGCGACCGACCCGAAGGCGGCCGTGGTGCTCGAGGTGGCGCGCCCGCGGGCGTCGTAGCTCGTGCACGACCAGTCGGCGTCGCCGGAGCGTTTGGATCCGATCGCGCGCCCCATCACGTCGTAGACGAACGAGGTGACGATGGCGTCGCCCGATGCGGGCTTCGCTCCGGTGGTGGTCTTCGTCCCCCCGTACTGCGGCGTGGAGGCGTCGACGCCGCAGACCTTGCCGCTCGCGCCCCACGCGGAGGCGATGGTCTCCGTCGCGCCGTAGTACGCGCTCGTGGTCGCCACGTTCGCCTGTGCGGGGAGCGTGCGGGTGAGGCCGCGAAGGTACCCGGTGCCGCGCGCCTCGTGCGTGCCGGAGTGCGTGAGGGCCAGGCCCTTGGGATCCACCACCGACGCGGTCGCGATGCCGAGCCACGGCTCGTCGTACTGCGTGACTGAGGTGGCCGACGAGATCTGCGACGCGCTGATGCCCGCTACTCCCGTCGGAGCCTGGTCGGCGGCCGTCACGCTCGTCTGCAGGCCGTAGTCAGGCGTGAGCGCGCTGCCCGGCACCACGACCATGGCTCCGCTGCCGATCTGCCACTCCAGCTTGAGCGACGCGGACACCTGGCCCTCGTTGTACTGCAGCCGGATGCGCGCGGTCTGGCCCGCGGCGAGGTGCACGGCGTGGTTCGCCCGGATCTCGTTGCCGGGGTTCGCGCCCCACGCGTCGATCAGCGGGATGTCGTCGATGAACAGCTGCGTGCCGTCGTCCGCCTTGGTGGCGAAGGTGTAGTCGCCATCCTGCGGAGCCGTGACGAGACCCGTGAGCCGCAGCGAGAAGCCGTCCGACGGGAAGCCGTCGCCGGCCGCGGGCGGGCTGCCGTTCCCCCAGTCCTGATCCACGCTGCCGTCGGCGTTGCCGACGCCCAGCCCGTAGGCGCGCGGCGCTCCCGCGAGCCGGCCGTTGTCGTACCAGACGGCGTCGAGCCCGTGCAGACCGCTGTCGTACCCGGTCGACGAGTGCGCCGTCGTCGCGGCGCAGGCCGCCGTGGGCACGCGGTCGGAGCCGAAGCACGACGCGGGCGCCGGGCCGTAGGAGTCCGTCGGCCGGTCCTGCGCGTCGTAGAGCGTGGTGGACTTCCGACCCTGCGCGTCGACGGACGCGAGCGGCAGGTCCTTCTGGTTCCACTCGGAGGAGGCGGTGAGCCCCGACGGCCCGGTGATGCTCGTCTGCCGCCAGGCGTCGTCGTACGTCACGGTCGACGCGTGCGTGCCCGCGGGCAGGCCGAGCGCCGGCACATCGATCGAGGTCGTGCCGGATCCGTAGACGTACGTCTTCGTGGGCCGCTTCGCCGCCGTGACGCCGTCGGGCGCCGGGAGCGTGACCGTGGTAGCGCGGCCGGAGGCGTCGTAGGCGATGGTGGTGGCGACGTTCGCGTCGGCGGTGCGTCGGGCATCCGCCGCGAGCCAGTCGTCCGCGAGCGCGTCGCGGACCGCGGTGAGGCGCCCGCCGTCGTAGGCGAGGTCGGTGACCTCGTCGCCCGGGTCCGTGATGCGCACGAGGTTGCCGTGCGCGTCTCAGGAGAGGCGCGTGGTGTCCGCTGCTCCCGCGACGTGTCCCGGGTAGACGATGCGGCAGAGCATGTCGGCGGGAGGCGCGGCGAACCCGGCGGCGACCGGGCAGGCGGATCCCGTGGAGTCCGTGTCCTTCGCGTCGAGCCCCAGGGACGGGGCGGTGTCGCCGGCGTACGCGAAGCGGACCTCGCGGCCGTACGTCTCGGGCGAGGTGCCGAGCGCGGAGAGCGGATCCGAGATGCGGTCGACGAGGCCCGTGCCGGGTCGACGGGCTGACAGGGGCGTCGCCCGCTTGAGGGCGTCACCCGGTCCCGTGACGCCCTGCACGCGGCCGGACGGATCGAAGGTGGTGATCGTCCCGTCGTCGCCGGTCACGACGACCTGTCGCGACTGGTCGAGGGAGACGCGGTCGTGCTCTCCCGTCGGCGCCGTGTAGCCGGTGCCGGATCCGTCGCCCGCGGTGCGCGTGTAGGTGTGCGCGGTGCCGGAGGCGTCGGTGAGGATGACGGCGGAGTCCGTGACCTGGGCGCGCGACCAGTCGCCGGCGTCGCCCTCGAGCGCGGTGGTCGACGACCACCCGGCCGGGAGCGTGTCGACGGTGCGGGTGAACCAGTCGGCGGGGACCACGTACTGGGCGCCCGTCGGATCCGTGACCCACAGCGAGACCCCGGCCTCCCCCGCGTGCTCGAAGTAGTCGACCTCGAGCGGCACGGGCTTGCCCTGCGTCAAGGCGGTCGGGGTCGATCCCGTGGTGTCCTGCGCGACGTGGTCGTCGCGCCATCCGGAGTACACGGTGGATCCGTCGACCCGGACGCAGCCGCCGTCATCGCGCGTCATGCCGAACGTGTAGGTGCCCGTGGTGGGCACGTGCAGGAAGCCCGTCCACTTCGCGGAGAAGTCGTCCACGTCCACCCCAGGAGCCGGGGAACCGTCGCCCCAGTCGAAGGAGATCGACGGATCGGTGCGGGTGGTCGCGAGCGTGCCGGCGTCGGCGTGGCACGCGTCGCCGTCCCCGAGAGGAGCCGCGCCGTCGTAGTAGCGGCCGAGGAGCCCGCCGGAGCCGGCTTGCATCGAGTTGTAGCTGAAGCCCAGGCCCATGCTGCCGCCCACGGTCTGCACCGTCGGCGACGCGAAGCGCAGCCCGACGTTGCCGTTCGCGAGGTTCACGCTGACGGGACCCGCGGTGTCCGTCGGGGCGGGCCCGGCGTCGCCGACCCGGCGGTCGACCCGGATCTTGTCCGTCCACGTCACCGGCGGCTCGTCGTACCCGTCGGACGCGCGCACCGACCAGGTGTAGCGGCCGCCGTCCTGCAGGGAGTTCGCCGGAACGGTCCACGTCGTGCCCGCCTGCCAGCCGGACGTCGCGACCGCGCCCGTGGTGCCGTCGGCCCCGGAGGCGATCTGGAAGCGGTACCGAACCGGGTCGCCGTCGGGATCCGCGATGGTCGGCGCCGTCAGGGTCGGCGTGGTCGTGGTGATGACCGAGCCGTCCGCGGGCGCGGACCCCGCCTGCGCCGTCATCGCCGGAGTGTTCGTGGTGAAGCTCCACGTGGAGGAGATGCCGAGAGTGGAGGTGCCGTGCACCCCGTCGTACCCGTCCTTGACGTAGCCCTTCCAGTGGTACCTGGTGCCGGGCTTCAACGCGCCGAACGGCACCTTCACCTGCTGCGCGCCCCAGCCCGACTCCCACACCGGGCCCACCTCGGGATCGTCCCCGGCGCTGATGCGGTAGAAGTACTGCAGCCCGGTGCCCTCCGGGTCCGTCCCCGAGATCGCGAGCGTGGGCATCACGGGACCGCGGGCTCCGTCGGCGGGCGACGGCGCGATGGCCGGGCCCGCGGTGGGCATGTCCTTATAGGTCACGACGAGGGCGACCGCGATCGACTTGTACGTGTAGACGCCGGGCCGCTCGTCGCCGCCGATGATGAGGTACGCGCCGCGCGAGCCGTCGCGCACGTACTTGGCGATCTCGTCGGTGAGCCGGTCGTCCTGCGCGGATCCGTTGTCGGACATCGCGAACTGGCTCAGGCGGTCGCCGACCCCGTTGTAGGAGAACGAGGTGGCTGCGCTGATGGATCCGCCGAAGAGCGCCTTGGTCCCGCCGTTGTAGTACGAGCCGTCGATGCGGGCGCTGAGGACCTGCTTGCCGAACAGCTGCTCGTAGTCGAAGTGCTCGACCGTGCGCCAGTACTTGTCGCCGTGGTCCCGCGCGTTGCCGATGCGGACGGTGCCGTCGGTGAGCCGGGTGCCGTCGGACTTGTACTCGTGCTGGTCGTTCGACCAGGACGCGACGGACGACGGGTCCACGTGCACCGGGTAGGCGCGCTCGGGGCTCGCGAGCCACGCCGGATCGGGCGCCATCCGGATGGTCCAGCCGCGTCCGTCGGCGGTCAGCGTCGTGGCGACGGGCGCGTCGGCGGGCTCCTGCACGTCCGGGATCCCGCTCGAGTCGTACATGCGCGGCGCGGGGATGCCGAAGACGACGGATCCCGCCTTGTCCGTGAAGAGGATGGAGCCGTCGGCGTCCTGCGCCGCGTGCAGACCGGCTGCGCTGACATGCCAGGTGTACGAGGGCGCGGCCGGCACCGGCGGCGCCGCGAGGATGAGCTCCTCCTTGACCTGACCGGCCGTCACCGCGTAGTGCAGGTCGGTCCGCGGGAACACGTCCCGGTACTGCACCTCGTCGGCGCTGGGCCGCTCGAGCGGGCTGTCCGCGGCGCCGTCGAGCGTGTACTTCAGGACGTGCCCGTCGTGGTGCAGCGTGAGGACGCCCGCGTCGGACGCGGAGTCGGCGAAGCGCGGGGCGAGCGGGTGGTCGGGGACGACCCCCGCGCCGGACGACCGGACGGTGATGTCCGTGTTGACCGGCACCCAGTCGCCCTTCGTGTCCTGCACGTTGAGGGGCGTCTGCGAGAGCACCGCCGACTCGGTGCCGTCGTCGTTCGCGTAGGTGTCCTGGAACTGCGACTGGGACACGAGCTGGGCCGAGTCCTGCAGCTGGCTCGCCGATGCCGCCCGCCGGGGTCGGGCGACGGCGGAGGCCGAGAGGGAGGAGGGCGAGACGGCCGACTCGTCGGCGGCCGGCGCGCTCGGGTCGGCGGGAGCCTGGGCGTACGCGGGAGCGGGGGCGTCGACCGAGCCGCTGGGGATCGTCGGCGTGGCGACGTCGACGTCGTCGGACGTGAGCGCGGGCACGGAGGCGACGGGCCGGGTCGGCGTGGTCGCGGCCTCGGCGGGCAGGGCGACGAAGATCTCCGCGACCAGGGCCAGGGCGACGATGACGGCGGTGGAGGTGAGACGGCGTGCAGGACGCATCCGAGTGCTCCCTTTCGAGCAGACGGATCAGGCACCCGCATCCGCGACCGCCGGGCGCTCGCGAAGCTGAGAATAGGGTTGGAGCTGGAAAAGAATCACTTGCATTCCACAGGCACGTCCGGGGTGGACGATCGGCGCCCGCGCCCCCGTTGCGGGGGCACGCCCCTCACTCCCCGAAGATCACCCCCACCGGCTCGCGCTTCTCCGCCTGGAAGCGGTCCTCGGCGCGGCCGAGCGCCCAGTAGGCGGAGAGCGAGAGGGCGCGGCGGTCGATGCCCCAGCCGTCCTGGAGGACCGCCCGCAGCTCCTTCATCGCCCCGCGCTCGCCGTGCGCGAAGACCTCCACCTCGCCGTCGGGACGCTCGAGCGCGCGGGCCGCGGCGACGAGGGGCGCGCCCGGCACGGCGTCGGGCGTGCGCGAGCGGTGGATCCAGCGCACGGCGACGCCCGAGGGGTGCGCGAGCGGGAGCTCGTCGTCCGGGCCGTCGACCTCGAGGAGCGCGACCCCGGTGGCGTCGGCGGGCATGGCGGCGAGCGCCGCGGCGATGGCGGGCACGGCGGAGTCGTCGCCGAGGAGGACGCGCGCGATCGCGGCGTCCTCGCTCGGCCGGTACATCCCACCGGGGCCGCTCGCCGCGAGCAGGTCGCCGGGCTGCGCGGACGCCGCCCAGGGGCCCGCGAGCCCCTCGTCCCCGTGCACGACGAAGTCGATCGCGCAGGTGCCGGCGGCCGGATCCGCGTGCCGCAGCGTGTAGGTCCGCACCGCCGGCAGCGCCTCGGCCGGCCGCGTCTCGCGGAGGGCGGGCAGGTCGTACGGCGGCGTGAGCCCGGATCCCCGCGGCGGCAGCATCAGCTTCACATAGGCGTCGGTCGCGGCGAGCCGCTCGGGGGCGGCCCGCTCCAGCAGCGCCCGCATCCCCTCGCCGCCGAGGTGCACGCGCACGAGGTGCGGGGTGAGTCGCTCGGCGCGGACCACCTCCAGCACGTGCTGCGTCCGCGCGGCGCGGACGGGACGGTCGGGGACGGCGGGTGCGGAGGAGTCGGTCATCGAGGTCGATCCTCCGCCCCGCGCGCCTCCCCCGCAACGCGACCGGGCCGCGCGCACCCTCGCCCGCCGCGGATCGCCCGCCTACACTGACGGCGTGGTCGACATCGTCGTCACGGGGCTAAGCGCCAACTCCGTGCCGTACATCGAGGCCCTCGAGCGTCAGCGTGCCCTGCATGCCGACGTCGTCGCGGGCCGGGCGCAGGACACCGTCATCCTCCTCGAGCACCCCAGCGTGTACACCGCGGGGCGACGCACGGAGCCGGACGACAGGCCGCGCGATGGCACGCCGGTCATCGACGTCGACCGCGGCGGACGCATCACCTGGCACGGGCCGGGACAGCTCGTCGGCTACCCGATCGTCCGGCTGCCGGAGCCCCTCGACGTCGTGGCCCATGTGCGCCGCCTCGAGGACGCGCTCATCGCCCTCCTCGCCGAGCTCGGCATCGCGTCATGCCGCGTCGACGGCCGCTCCGGCGTCTGGATCCGCGGCACCGCCCCCGACGGCACGCCCCGCGACGAGAAGGTCGCCGCCATCGGCGTCCGCGTCGCCGAGCGGGTCACGATGCACGGCTTCGCCCTCAACTGCAGCAACGCGCTCGACGCCTACGACCGCATCGTCCCGTGCGGGATCCGCGACGCCGGCGTCACCTCCCTGAGCCGCGTCCTCGGCCGCACGGTGACGCCGGCCGACGTCGTCCCCCTCCTCCGCCCGCACCTCGTGCGCGCCCTCTCGAACGGATCCGCCATGCCCGCAACGCCCGCCCTCCCCTCCGCCGCCGGGGCCCGCGCATGAGCGCCGCGCCCGAGGGTCGCCGCATGCTCCGCCTCGAGGTCCGCAACGCCGAGACGCCCATCGAGCGGAAGCCGGAGTGGATCAAGACGAAGGCCCGCATGGGGCCGGAGTACCAGGCCCTCCAGCAGCTCGTGAAGACCGAGGACCTGCACACCGTCTGCCAGGAGGCGGCGTGCCCCAACATCTACGAGTGCTGGGAGGACCGCGAGGCCACGTTCCTCATCGGCGGATCCCAGTGCACGCGCCGATGCGACTTCTGCCAGATCGACACCGGCAAGCCCGCCGACTACGACACCGACGAGCCGCGCCGCGTCGCCGACTCGGTGCGCCGGATGGGGCTCCGCTACGCCACCGTCACGGGTGTGGCGCGCGACGACCTCCCCGACGAGGGCGCGTGGCTGCACGCGGAGACCGTGCGGCGTATCCACGCGGACAACCCCGGCACGGGCGTCGAGATCCTCGCGACCGACTTCTCCGGGAACCCCGACCTCCTCGCCGAGGTCTTCTCGTCCCGGCCCGAGGTCTTCGCGCACAACGTCGAGACGGTGCCGCGCATCTTCAAGCGGATCCGGCCGGCATTCCGGTACGAGCGCTCCCTCGACGTGATCACGCAGGGGCGCGACGCCGACCTCATCACGAAGTCCAACCTCATCCTCGGCATGGGCGAGACGCGCGAGGAGGTGTCCGAGGCCCTTGCCGACCTGCACGACGCGGGCTGCGACATCATCACCGTCACGCAGTACCTGCGGCCGTCGCCGCGGCATCTGCCGGTCGCGCGCTGGGTGCGGCCGGAGGAGTTCGTGGAGATCAAGGCGGAAGCCGAGGCCATCGGCTTCCTCGGCGTGCTCGCCGGACCGCTCGTGCGCTCGTCGTACCGCGCCGGCCGGCTGTACGCGCAGTCGATGAGCGCGAAGGGCCGGGAGCTCCCCGCGAGTCTGGCGCACCTCGCGGATCCGGCGAACGGCTTCGCGCAGGCCGTCGGCTGACGCGTCCCGTCGCTCCCCACCTCCCGGACCTGTCGGCTCGCTGACGAACGGGCCCCTCCCGGGTCCGCGACCAGGTGCGCGGCCTATCGTCGGGAGGACCGCGCACGTCCCACAGCAAGGAGCTCGTCATGGCCGCAACGTCCCCGTCCGCAGGATCCGCATTCGGAGACGCCGCCGACGGCGTGTGGCAGGCGATGGAGTCGCTCCGCGCCCGCTTCGAGAAGCGCGACGGCACAACCGCCGGGCATGACGCCGGTCACGGTGCCGGCCCGCACGATGTGCGCCACGCGGTGCTCGCGCTCCTCGCCGAGGAGCCCATGCACGGCTACCGCATCATCCACGAGATCCAGGAGCGCACCGCCGGCGCCTGGACCCCGAACGCCGGATCCGTGTACCCCACGCTCCAGCTCCTCACCGACGAGGGCCTCATCGCGGCCGAGACCACCGACGGCCGCAAGGTCTACGCGCTGACGGAGTCCGGCCGCGCCACGATCGCCCGCGACGGCATCACCGCGCCGTGGGCCGACGCGTCCCACGGACACGACGCGCACGACCGCCACGACCGTTCCGCCCTCCCCAAGGCCGGGCTATCGCTCGCCCAGGCCGCGGCCCAGGTGCAGCGCACGGGCACCCCGGCGCAGGTCGCCGAGGCCGTCACCGAGCTCGACGCGGCCCGCCGCCGCCTCTACGCGATCCTCGCCCGGGAGTGACCGCGGCCACGGCCGGCACCGCGCCCGGGGCGGATCCCGAGGCCGACGCCCCGGAGACGCGCGCCCGCTACCGCCGCATCCTCCGCTTCGCCGCGTGGAACCTCGCCGTCACGTGGTGGTACGAGCTGTTCCTGCCCCGCGTCGGCCTCCGTCGCATCGCCGACCGCACGCGCACGCGGCGCATGAAGCTCTTCGCCCGACGCTTCCGCGTCCTCGCCGTCGAGCTCGGCGGGCTCATGATCAAGGTCGGCCAGTTCATGTCGTCGCGCCTCGACGTGCTCCCGCCCGAGATCACCGCGGAGCTCGAGGACCTGCAGGACGAGGTGCCGGCCGTGCCCTTCCCCGAGATCCGGGCGCTGGCCGAACGCGAGCTCGGCATGCCGCTCGCCGACGCCTTCGCCTGGGTCGACGAGACGCCCGTCGCCGCCGCGTCGCTCGGCCAGGCGCACCGCGCCGTCCTCGGCCCGATCGACTCCGCCGACACGGGCCTCACGGGTGTCGTCATCAAGGTGCAGCGGCCGGGCATCGACGACATCGTCCGGATCGACCTGGCCGCCCTCCGCCGCATCGGCGGCTGGCTCACGCACGTCCGCCTCGTGTCCGACCGGGTGGACGCGCCGGCGCTCGTGGAGGAGTTCGCCGAGACGAGCCTCGAGGAGATCGACTACCTGCACGAGGCCCGCAGCTCTGCGCGCTTCCAGGAGATGTTCGCCTCGGACGACCGCGTGGCCGTGCCCGAGATCGTCTGGGAGCGCAGCACCCGCCGCGTGCTCACGCTCGAGGACGTGACGGCGATCAAGATCACCGACCACGCCGGGCTCCTCGCGGCCGGCATCGACCCGGTCGACGTCGCGCCCGTCTTCGCCGCGGTCATGTTCGACCAGCTCTTCGCCGACGGCTTCTTCCACGCGGATCCGCACCCCGGCAACGTCTTCGTCACGCCCGTGACGGACGGCTCCGTCGAGCAGGGCTGGACGCTCACGTTCATCGACTTCGGGATGATGGGCGAGGTCCCGCCGAGCACCCGCCGCGGACTCCGCAAAATGCTCATCGCCGCCGCCTCGCGCGACGGCAAGGGCCTCGTGGACGCGGCGCGCGACATCGGAGTGCTCCTCCCCTCCGCCGACACCACGCAGCTCGAGCTCGCCATGACCCGGCTCTTCGCCCGCTTCGGCGGCCTGGGCTTCGCGGAGCTGCGCGAGGTGGATCCGCGGGAGTTCCGCGCCTTCGCCAACGAGTTCCAGGAGGTGGTGCGCACCCTGCCGTTCCAGCTGCCGGACGACTTCCTCCTCATCATCCGCGCCATGTCGCTGACGTCGGGCGTGTGCAGTGCGCTGGATCCCGCGTTCAACCTGTGGGACTCGGTCGAGCCGTACGCGGCGCGCCTCATTCGCGAGGAGCGCGGCAACGTCGTGCGCGACATCGGCACGCGCGTCTCCGACACCGCGGGCACGCTCGCCCGCCTCCCCGGCCGCCTCGACGCGCTCCTCACCCGCATCGACGACGGCGCCCTCCCGATCAGCGACCCGACGCTCGAGCGCCGCGTCGGCGCCCTGGAGCGCACCCTCCGCCGCGCGGTCTCCGCCCTCGTCTTCGGTGGCCTCCTCGCCGGCGGCGTGCTCCTCCGCCCCGACGACGAGGTGCTCGGCACCGTGCTGATGGTCGTCTCCGTCTTCCCCCTCGCGCAGGCGCTCGTCCCGGGGCGCCGCGGCCGCTGAGGTCCGCCCGCTATTCCGCGAGCAGGTCCATCAGCGCGGCCAGAGCGCGGCGCGCGTCCGCTCCGTCGATGCGATGCGCAGGAGCGCCGTCGCGCCGCAGGGCGCGCACCCGCGCATCGAGCTCGTCGAGGTGCCTCCGACCGCCCGCCCGTGTCAGGGCCTCGTCCACGACCCGGCTGAGCCGCGGGACGGGTCGTGACCCGCGGCCCGCGCCTGCAGGCGTCGCCAGCACTCGTCCAGGGGCACGTCGAGCACGACGTGCGTCACACGGCCGCCCGCGCCGCGCGCCTGAGCAGCCAGACCCGCCAGCTCGTCCTCGTCGTCGAGCAGCTGCGGCACGACGACCGTGCCGCCGTCGCGGACGACGCTCCGCACGATCGCGTGGGCGATGGGCCGGACGATGCGACCGGCCCGACCGAAGTCGTCCGCCCACCCGCCGATGGAGGTGCGGAGCACGTCGATGTCCAGGAGGAACCACCCGGGGCAGGCGTCCACCAGACGCCGGGCGACGTGGGACTTGCCGCTGCCGGGAACGCCGTTGAGGAGGACGACCGCGCCTGCCGTGTGCTCTCCATCTCGCCTCCGTCGCGCCGGCCCCGTCGGAGGCGATCGGGTCCATCCTCGCCGGGGATGCGCGGTCCGCGTGGCGCCGGTCCACCGGACGAGCGTCCGGGAACGCAGAAGGCCCGGTCTCCAGGAGACCGGGCCTTCATCTTGTTGCGGGGGCAGGATTTGAACCTACGACCTCTGGGTTATGAGCCCAGCGAGCTACCGAACTGCTCCACCCCGCGCTACGAGGAATACAATACCAGACCTCTGACGTGCTCATGACCACGGCGGAGCGACAGCCCGGATCCACCACCCGCACGACGACGGCCCCGGCAGCACCCGCATCGCGGGGCCGCCGGGGCCGTGATCGTGAGGCGCTGAGCGCTACTGCTGCTGGCTCAGCTCGTACGCGCGCTGCACCGCCTCGGTGAACCGCTGGTCCGCCTGCGCGGCAGCGACGAGGTCGCCGGACGCGTACGCGGCCTGGCGCTCCTGCAGCGCCGTGTTCGCCGCGTCGAGCGCCGCCTGCACGTCCTGCGCGGGAGCCGCCGGCGATGCGGTCGGCGCGGGCGTGGGCGTGGATCCAGTGCCCCCGTCGGTCGCGCCGTCGGTGGACCCGTCGCCCGCCGCACCGTCCGCGGGCGTCGTGGGCACGACGTCCTCGTCACCGGCGGTGGCACCCGAGTCGCCCTCGAAGATGCTGTCGAGGGCCGCATCGAGCGTGTCCTCGAACGCGATCTTGTCGCCGAACGCCACGAGCACCTTGCGGAGCAGCGGGTAGCTCGTATCGCCCGTTGACCGCACGTACACCGGCTGCACGTACAGCAGACCGCCGCCGACGGGGAGCGTCAGCAGGTTTCCGCGGACCACGCTCGTCCGCCCGCCGCGCTCCAGCAGGTTCAGCTGGTTCGCCACGTTCGTGTCGGAGTTGAAGTTGTTCTGGATCTGCGTCGGCGCCGGGATGGTGTCGTCGTTCGGCAGCGTCAGCAGGCGCAGCTTCCCGTAGTCCGCTGCCTTCTCCCCCGCCGTGCTGCCGGCGTCGGAGTCGACCCCGAGGTAGCCCGTGAGCACGCTCCTCGAGGTGTCCTGCGTGGCAGGTGGGATGAACGTCGAGTAGAGGGAGAACCGCGGGGAGTCCTGACCCGGCATCTGCATCGTCAGGTAGTACGGCGGCTGGAGGCTCGCCGGCGTGCCCGCCTCGGTGGTGGCGGTGGGGTCGTTCGGCGTGGTCCAGAGGTCCTGGTTCGAGTAGATCGAGCCGGGGTCGGTCACGTGGTACTTGCCGAGCACCGCGCGCTGCACCTTGAACATGTCGGCCGGGAAGCGCAGGTGGCTCATGAGCTCGCCCGAGATGTCCGCGATCGGCTTGAGCGTCGACGGGAACACCTTCTGCCACGTCTTGAGGATCGGGTCGTCGGTGTCCCACGCGTAGAGCGTGACCTTGCCGTCGTACGCGTCGACCGTGGCCTTCACCGAGTTGCGGATGTAGTTGATCCGGTCCGTCGGCACGAGCGGCTGCGTCTGCTGCGAGTACGGGTACTGGTCGCTCGTCGTGTAGCCGTCGACGATCCAGACCACGCGCCCGTCGACGACGCTGGGGTACGGGTCCTTGTCGACCGTGAGGTACGGCGCGACCTTGCCGACGCGCTCCGCCGGGTCGCGGTCGTAGAGGATCTGCGACTGGTCGTTGATCTGGTTGGCCAGGAAGATCTGCTCCGACTGGAACTTGAGGGCGTAGATGAGGCGCTTGAAGACGTTGTCGACCTTCGGCCCGCCGTCGCCCTGGAACGTCGTGTACGTCTCGTCCGCGCCGTCGACGCCGGACGGGTAGTCGAGTTCGACCTTGTCGCCCGACTCGGGGCCGCCGACGATGGAGTAGTCGGGCGAGTCCTCGCCGAAGTACACGCGCGGCTCGAAGTCGCCCAGGTCGCCCGAGGCCGGGATGCCCGACTCGAGGAACACGGGCTGGCCGTCGGAGGTGCGCTGCGTGCCGTACGCCGCCACGAGCGAGTAGCCGTGCGTGTAGACGAGGTGCTGGTTGACCCACGACGTGCCCGTGTTGGTGGGGCTCAGCTCGCGGACCGCGACCACCGTGTCCTGCACGCGGCCGTCGATCTGGTACCGGTCGACGTCGAGGTTGTCGCCGAACTGGTAGTACTGCCGGAACTGCTGCAGCTGGCTGAAGGCGTCGCCCACGACGGCGGGGTCGAGGATGCGGATGTTCGCGGTGGTCGCGGCGTCCTCGCGGAGCGCGCCCGGCGTGGTGTCCGTGGTCGCGTCGTAGGGGATCTCCTCGATGTCCGCGAGGCCGTACGCCGCTCGGGTCGCCTCGATGTTGCGCTCGTAGAAGGGCGATTCGAGCGAGCGCTCGTTCGGCTCGACCTGGAAGCGCTGCACGATGGCCGGGTAGGCCGTGCCGATGAGGATGCTGGCCACGATGAGCCCCGCGGTGCCGATGATGGGCAGGCGCCAGCGGCCGATGGCCGCGGTGATGATGAACATTACGGCGACGACGACGGCGATGCCGGCGAGGATCGTGCGGCCGGGGATCACGGCGTTCACGTCGGAGAACGCAGCACCGGTGAACAGCCCGCCGTTGGCCGTGTTGACCACGGACGAGTACTGGTCGAGCCAGATGCTCACGCCCTGGAGCAGGAAGTAGACGCCAGCCGTGATCGCGATCTGGATGCGCGAGCTCTTCGAGATGCGCACCTCGCGGCCCGTGAACCGCACAGCGCCGTAGAGGTAGCTCGTGGCGAGGACGCCGAGCATGGAGATGATGACGACGGCCGAGGCGAAGCCGACGACCGCGTGGTAGAAGGGCAGCTCGAACAGGTAGAACGACGTGTCGAGCCCGAACTGCGGGTCGGTCGTGCCGGAGGGCGTGCGGTTCAGCCACAGCAGCGTGCGCTGCCAGCCGCTCGAGGCCGAGACGCCGGCGAAGAGGCCGAACACCGCGGGGATCGCGAACATGGCGAGGCGGCGCAGCGGCTCGATGACCTGCTGGTAGCGGTCGAGCTGCGAGTTGAGCTTCGCGTAGACGGGCCGCGAGCGGTACGCGACCTGGATGCTGACGAACACCGGGATCGCCATGGCAAGGAACCCGATGAAGAACAGCGCGATGCCCGCGCCCCACTGCGTGAGCAGCACGCCCAGGTAGCCCAGCTGGTCGTACCAGAGCACGTCCGCGTAGAAGCCGGCGAAGATGAAGAACGCGATCACGAGGGCGGCGATGATGGCCGCGGTGATGGCGAGGGGGGCTCGGCTCCGTCTGGCGGGCCGGGCGGATGTGCTAGTCACAGATGTGCCTCAGAGTCGTAGGACAGCGGAGTCCTCATCCTAGGCGGGGCGGTTGCCAGGTCCCTGCGAGCGATCAGGGGTTCCCGTCTGGTAAGGCGCACCTCTCGTGCACCGGCCGCCGTCGTCCTCAGCAGGTGGGCAGCGCGTCCAGGTCGCCATCCGTGGAGATGGCCGCGAGCGCCGCGAGCGAGTCGTCGAGCGTCGAGACGGAGAAGACGCGCAGGCCGTCGGGGACGTGCCCGCGCACCTCGTCGCAGTTGTCGGCGGGCGCGAGGAAGTACTCGGCTCCCGCGCGCTCGGCGCCGTAGAGCTTCTGCCGGATCCCGCCGATGGGGCCGACGTCGCCGGCCGCGTCGATCGTGCCCGTGCCCGCGATGGCCTTGCCGCCCGTGAGCGAGCCCTCCTCGAGCTTGTCCATGATCCCGAGCGCGAACATCATGCCGGCGCTCGGCCCGCCGACGTCGTCGAGCTGGATGTCGACCTCGAACGGGAACTCGTAGGAGGTGGAGGTGACGATGCCGATGACGGGGCGGCCGTCGCGCTCCGCGGGCGTGACCTCGACCGTGCTCTCCTGGCCGTCGCGCGTGATCCCGAAGGACAGCGGCGTGCTCGTGCCGGCGGCGGCGACGCGCGCCTGGAGGTCGGCGAGGTCGACGACGTCCTGGCCGTCGACCGTGCGGATCGCGTCGCCGGTGCGGAGGGGCCCGGCGGCCGGGGACCCGTCGAGGATGCTCTGCACCTGGAGGGTGCGCGGCACCTGGATGCCGAGCTCGGTGAGGGCCGCCGCGACCGCGTCCTGCTGCGAGTCGGTCATCTGGACCTGGTTCTGGGCGTCGCGCTCTTCCGCGGTCTGCTCGGCGGGGAACACGGCCTCCATCGGCACGACGCTCCGGGTCGGGTCGAGCCAGGCGGAGACCACCGAGAACCAGTCCGGGCGCTGCGCGGGGTTGCCCACGACGCTGACCGTGAGCATGTCGAGCCGACCGTCGGTCGGGTACGTGGTGCGGTCGGGGATGGAGATGAGGGGACGCTCGGTGCCCTCGTGGTCGCTCGTGCCCAGGGTGTCGAACACGGGACCCGGCTGCTCGATGACGTACGGCGACGGCATGAGGCCGAGGGCGAGGGCGAGCACGGCGCCGGTGCCGGCCAGCACGCGGCCGACACGACGGCGGCGCGCAGGCCGGGGTGCGCGGGGGGCGTGCTGGGCGAACAGGCTCATCCGGATGTCCTCGGGTTCGGGGGCGCGTCGGGCCGGGAGGCGGCCGGACGACGGGTGTCGAGGCGGCCCGCTGGCCGCTGTTCGCGGCGGGCGGAAGACGCGAGGGCTCAGCCTAGGCGAATGCGGATGGGTTTCCCGTGGGCGCGGGCTAGCGTGGATCCACCGGCCGCGGCACCGCGATCCGGACCCCCTCGAACCCCCGGGAGACCCTCCATGGCCGACGAGCCCACCCCGAATCCCGAGGACGAGTTCCGGCGCATGCTGGAGCGGTTCCTCGGCGCCGACGGGCAGATCGACCCCGACAAGCTCGCCGGTGCGGCAGGCCTGCCGCAGGACCCGGAGATGGTGCGCCAGCTCCTCGCGCAGCTGCAGGGCGCGCTCGCGAACACCGGCGACGGCGTCGACTGGAAGGTCGCCCGCGAGGGCGCCCGCCAGCTCGCCGCGAAGGACCAGACGCAGGTCACCGCCGCGGCGTCCGCGCCCCTCGACCAGGCGTTCCAGGTCGCCGCGCTCTGGCTCGACGAGGTCACCTACGTCAGCCAGCTCACCGTCGCGCCGCGCCTCATCACCCGCGCGCAGTGGACGGAGCTCACGATGCCCGTGTGGACGCAGCTCGCCGAGCCCGTGGCCCTCAGCATCGCCGACTCGCTCACCGAGGTGCTCCAGCAGAACGCGCCCGAGGAGATGCAGGGCATGGTCGCGGGCGCCGGCCGCATGATGCGGAACCTCGGCGGCACGCTCTTCGCCGTGCAGCTCGGCCAGGTGGTCGGGCGGCTGTCCACCGAGGTGGTCTCGGGCGGCGACGTCGGCATCCCGCTCCTCGACGACCAGCAGGCCGCGCTCCTCCCGCAGAACGTCCAGGCGTTCGGCTCGGGGCTCGACGTCTCCGACGACCAGGTGCAGATCTACCTCGCGGTGCGCGAGCTCGCCCACGCGCGCCTGTTCCGCCACGCCCGCTGGCTGCGGCTGCAGCTCATCTCCTCGATCACGGAGTTCGCGAAGGGCGTGCACATCGACACCGAGCGGCTCGAGTCGCTCGCGGAGGGGTTCGACCCGTCGAACCCGGAGGAGCTCCGCCAGGCGATGGTCGACGGATCCCTCATCCCGCCGAAGACGGAGGCGCAGCTCGCCGCCCTGGCGCGCCTCGAGACCATGCTCGCGCTCATCGAGGGCTGGGTGGACGTGGTCACGGCGGCTGCGACCGTGCGGCTCCCCCGCGCGTCCGCCATCGCCGAGACCGTGCGCCGCCGCCGCGCGACGGGCGGTCCCGCCGAGTCCGCGTTCGCGACGCTCGTCGGCCTCGAGCTCCGGCCCCGCCGCCTCCGCGAAGCCGCGGCCATGTGGCAGGCCGTCTCCGACGGCGTCGGCGCCGAGCAGCGCGACGCGCTCTGGTCTCACCCCGACGTGCTGCCCACCTCCGAGGACATCGACGCGCCGCACGCGCTCGTCGCGCGCCTCACCCAGGACGAGCCCGAGCCCGACGAGGTCGACCAGGCGCTCGAGGACCTGCTAAGCGGATCCGACGCCGGCCGCCCCCTGGAGGACGGCCAGGGTCGGGCGACCGAGCCGGGCGAGATGCCGGGCGACGGTCCGGACGACGCGCCCGGGACGGATCCGCGTCCCGTCTGACGTCCGACCCGCACCCTCCGGAGAGGCTGGCACCGCGACCGCGGTGCCGGCCTCTCGCACGTCGACCCGGCCCCGCATCCCCGCGTCGGGCCTGTGGACGCGCTCCCCGCGAGCCGCGCCCGTCGGGCAATCTCCGCGCCCATGGCCATCCGACTCGATCCCCGTCTCCCGCTCGTCTGGCGCACGCCGGACTCCCTCCAGCTCGGCGTCGACCGCCCGCCCGTGGTGCTGAGCGCCGTGTCGCGGCTCGACGAGCGGCTCCTCGACGCGCTCGTGCACGGCATCAGCCGCGGAGGCCTCGACATGATCGCGGCGACGGAGGGCGCGGGCCCCGCGCACGTCACGCAGCTGCTCGACCTGGTGCGGCCGGCGCTCCTCCCGCCACGCGACGGGGGATCCCCGTCCGGCCTCGATGCCACCACCACCCGCCGGGCGCGGACCGGCCCGGTCGCGGTCGTCGGCGGAGGTGCGACCGCGGATCGCATCGCCGACGCCCTCGCCCGCGCCGGGCACGACGTCGCACCCCGGCGGATGGCCGACGACGCGGACCCGCGCACCGCCCTCGCCGTGATCGTCGCGCACTTCGCCATCGCGCCGGCCGTCTACGGGCGCTGGTCCCGGGAGGACGTGCCGCACCTGCCGGTCGTCCTCGGCGACCGGCACGCCGTCGTCGGGCCGCTGGTCGAGCCCGGACGCACGGTCTGCTGCTACTGCCTCGACCTCGGGCGACGCGACGCGGATCCCGCCTGGCCCGCCATCGCGACCCAGCTGCTCGGGCGCGACAGCGGATCCGAGGCGGGGCTCGTGCCGACGGAGCTCGCCGCCCTCGCCGCGCGGCCCGCCGACCGGCTGCTGACGACGGGCGAGAACGCGCTCGCCACCCACCAGGCGGTGCTCGACGTGCGGTCGGGCCGGATCACGCGCCGCGCTTCGCGCCCCCACCCGCGATGCGGGTGTCGAGCTCTGCCAGGAACCGCGACGGCTCCCGTTGACCCGATCGGTGCGGTCCGCTCCGGCTCCAGGACAGCCGGAGCCCGGACCGCGCGCGGGTGATCCCCACGTAGAGGAGGCGCCGCTCCTCGTCGACCGCCTCGAGCGTCTGCGCGTAGCTGATGGGCACGAGCCCCTCGCTGAGCCCCATCAGGTAGACGTGCTCCCACTCGAGGCCCTTGGCGGAGTGCAGCGTCGCGAGCGTGACCGCGGAGACGGTGGGCTCGTGCTGGCCGGCCTGGCGCTCGAGCAGCTCGTCGGTGAAGGCTCGAAAGGTGCTGCCCGCGGGCATCCGCTCGGCGAGGCCCATGATCGCGTCGAGGGACTCCCAGCGGTCGCGCACGGCGCCCTGCTGCTCGGGCGGCTGCTGGCTCCAGCCGAGGCCGCGGAGCACGTCGCTCACCGACTTGAACAGCGGCTCGCCGGAGATGGAGACGGACGCGCCGCGGAGCGCGAGGAGCGCCTGCTTGATCTCGGGGCGGTCGAAGAAGCGCTGGGATCCGCGCACCTGGTAGCTCACGCCCGCGTCACCGAGCGCCTGCTCGAGCACCGCCGACTGGCCGTTCATGCGGTAGAGCACGGCGATGTCCTCCGGCGCGATGCCCGAGGAGATCTGCTGGGCGATGGCGCCGGCGATGGCCCGGGCCTCGGCGCCGTCCGACGGGAACGCGCTCACCTGCGGCGCGCGGAAGCCCTCGCCGCGGCCGGGCACCGCGGCGGATCCGCGGCCCTTGGTGGCGCGGGCGGAAGACGCGCCCGTGCCGTCGCCGTCGGGATCCGCGTCCGCCGAGACGAGCGTGAGCGCGCCGGGCCGCCCGCGCATCAGCCGGTTCGCCGCCTCCGTGATGCCCGAGGTCGACCGGTAGTTCCGCTCCAGCCGCACGACGGTGGCCTCGGGGAAGCGCGACGCGAAGTCGAGGAGGTACGCGCTCTTGGCGCCCGCGAACGAGTAGATGGTCTGGCTCGCGTCGCCGACCACGCAGAGGTCGCGGCGGTCGCCCATCCAGAGGTCGAGGATCGTCTGCTGCAGCGGCGAGACGTCCTGGTACTCGTCGACCACGAAGAAGCGGTACTGCTCGCGCACCTGCTGTGCGACCCAGGGCTCCGCCTCGATCATGCCCGCGGTGGCGAGCAGCACGTCCTCGAAGTCGAGCTGGCGGCGCTGGTCCTTGATGTCCTCGTAGGCCTGGAGCAGCGCCACGGCCTGGTCGGCGTCGAGCTGCGGGGGCAGCGTCCGGCTCGTGCGCGCGGCGAGGCCGTACTCCTCGACGGAGATCATCGAGACCTTGCGCCACTCGACCTCGGCGGCCATGTCGCGGAGGGCGGCGGTGTCGAGGCGGAGGCGGAGGGACTCGGCGGCGTGCCCGAGCATGCGCCCCTTGCTCTCGATGAGACGAGGCATGGTGCCGCCGACCACCTGCGGCCAGAAGAAGTTGAGCTGCTTGAGGGCCGCGGCGTGGAAGGTGCGGGCCGCGACGGGACCGGCGCCGAGCTCGCGCAGGCGCCCCCGCAGCTCGGCCGCGGCGCGCGACGTGAAGGTCAGCGCCATCACGCGGTTGGGCGGGTAGACGCCCGCCTGGATCCCGTAGGCGATGCGGTGCGTGATGGCCCGCGTCTTGCCGGTGCCGGCGCCCGCGAGGACGACGACGGGGCCGAGGAGCGCCTGCGCGGCGAGGCGCTGCTGGTCGTCGAGGGCCTCGAGCAGGGACTCCGCGGACGGCGCCTCGACCTCGACCTCGTCCGCGGTCGCGGTAGCGGGGCCGAGGGAGACGGGAGCCGGCAGGGCGCCGGGCGCAGCGGACCCGTAGGGGTCGCGCCCGGGCGTGCCGGGGACGAGCTGGTCGGTCACGATCGGCGGATCACCACTCCCGCTCGCCGTCCTCGAGGGGCCCGCCGTACCACTCCTCGATGATGGCGCGCGCGATGGACGACGGGCCCGGCAGCGCGATCTCGCCGAGCGACGCGCGGAGCTCCTCGCGGCTGAACCAGCGCAGGTCGATGATCTCGACGCCGTCGGGCGTCGCGGGCCCGCTGGTGGCAGAGACGCGCGCGAGGAAGCCGACCATCACGGACGCGGGGAACGGCCACGGCTGGCTGCCCAGGTAGTGGGGATCCTCGACGGTGACGCCGGACTCCTCGAGCACCTCGCGCTTCACCGCCGCCTCGAACGACTCCCCCGGCTCGACGAAACCCGCGAGCAGCGAGTAGCGGTCGCCGCCCCACATGGCGTTGGCGCCGAGGAGCAGGCGGTCGTCCGCATCGACGACGCCCATGATCACCGCGGCGTCGGTCCGCGGGAAGACCTGCGAGCCGTCGGAGGGCGCGCGCCGCACCCAGCCGCCCTGCTCGACGACGGTCGGCTCGCCCGTCTTCGGCGAGAAGGGGTGGGAGGCGTGCCAGTTCGCCGTGGCGAGCGCGCCCGTGAACAGGGCGGCATCGCGGTCGTCGAGCTGCGTCGCGGTCGTGCGCAGCTCCAGCCAGCGCTCCTCGGCGGGCGCGAGCTCAGCCGCCGCGGCGTCCGTGAGGACCGCGGCGACGACGGGCGTGCCGACCGGCTCGCCCTCGTGCGCGATGGTGCTGCGGCCGAGGTAGATGCGCACGGTCGCGGCGGTGACGCGGTCCACCGGCAGCAGGTCGAGCGCGGCGCGGCCGTCGGCGACGGAGCCCAGCGCGCGGTGTCCGTGCAGGGCGAGGACGCGGGTGGCGGGATCCGCCCACAGCTCGTCGAAGAGAGCGGGCGAGTCGCGGTGCAGGCCGTCGCGGTCGACGCCCTCGCGGGACAGGGGCAGGCGGGAGAGGAAGCTGTCGAGCACGGGTGACCAATCGACTTCGGGGGCGGACGGGCCGAAGGGCAGAGACGGCGGTGCCGATGGTCCGCCCACGGTGCGCGTGTGGGGCCGGAAGCGCGTGGCGCGGTGAGACGGAGGGCTCCCAGCGACCTAACCTGTAAGGCATGGCCAGATCCCACCTCACTCTAGCCGCGTTGGCGACCTCGGCCGTCTCCGGGCTCGACGTGGTCCGCAGCACCCCCTTCACGGCCGGCGGCGCGGGCGACTTCGACTCCGCGCTCCTCACCACGAAGGACGGCCGCGAGCTCCTCGTGCGCGTCCCGACCACGCAGGCCGCCGAGTCCGAGCAGTCCGCCGACCTCGTGGCGCTCCGGGCGCTGAGCACCGGGATCCGCTCGCGGCTGCCGTTCCAGGTGCCGGAGTTCCTGGGGCAGGCGGCCATCAAGCCGACCCGCGGCTTCGTCTACGGGCACGTGCCCGGCCGCGTGATCTCGCTCGACGAGATCCCCGCCGGCGACGGCCTCGCGCGCTCCATCGGCGCCGCCGTCTCCGCCGTGCACAGCCTGCCGACCGGCTTCGTCGCCGACGCGGGGCTGCCCGTGCTCTCGGCCGCGGAGATCCACAGCCAGACCGCGGCGCTCATCGACCGGGCCGCGGCCACCGCGCTCGTGCCGAGCCTGCTGCTCAGCCGCTGGGAGGAGGCGCTCGACGACCAGTCGCTCTGGCAGTTCCAGCCCGCGGTCGTCAACGGCGCCGTGCAGGCCTCCTCGTTCCTCGTCGACGGCGACGACGTGACCGGCATGATCGGCTGGTCGGAGCTCCGCGTGGCCGACCCCGCGCACGACCTGCACTGGGTGCTGGGCGCGCGCGCCGAGCACGTGGCCGAGAGCGTCTTCCGCGCCTACAACCAGGCGCACCATGTGACGGTGGACCGCCAGCTCAAGCAGCGCGCGCTCCTCTACGCGGAGCTCGAGATCGCCCGCTGGCTGCTGCACGGGACGGACACGCGCAACCAGGGCATCATCGACGACGCCGTCAACATGCTCAGCGCACTCGTCGACACGGTGCGCGCCGACGAGGGCCAGCGCATCGCACACGAGACGCTGCCCGTGATGGACGTCGACCAGGTCGAGGAGATGCTCGACTCCCGGCCTCAGCCCACCGTCTCCCCCGACGGCGCGCGCGACGCGTCGGGCGTGCGCGCGCCCGACCAGAGCGCCACGAGGTCCTCCTCGGAGTAGAGCCGCTCCGGCTTCAGCGACCGGTCGTCCGCCACGAAGTAGAACTCCGCGTCGATGAGGTCGGGGTCGATGCCCCGCCACTTCGCGAACGCGAGGCGGTAGAGCGCGAGCTGGAGCTGCTTGAGCTCGAGGTCGGCCGCGTCCTTCGGGGTGCGCCCCGTCTTCCAGTCGACGACGCGGTAGCGGCCGTCGATGAGGAACACGGCGTCGATCTTGCAGATGACGACCTGGCCGGCGAGCTCCATGTGGATCTCTACCTCTACCTCCTCGGGCTTCCGGCTGGCCCACTCGCTGGCCTCGAAGATGGCGCGCAGCCGGTCGAGGTCCTCCTGCTCCACGGGCGGCTCGGTCGGATCCGCGTCGAGCTCGACCCCGGACGCGTCGATGACGTCGGACGTGCCCGCGGGCCCGTAGCGCGCCTCGACCCAGCCGTGGAAGAGCGTGCCGAGCCGGGTCTGCCGGTAGGGCCGCTCGGGCATGGGGCGACGCAGGCGCGCGGCGACGCCCGCCGGGTCGCTCACGAAGTCCTTGAAGCGCGACGCGGGGATGCGCGTGGGCAGGTCGACGAGCTCCGCGTCGCGGGCGCGGGCGTCGCGCTCGGCGAGGAGCAGGTCGATGTCGCGGGTCCAGACGGTCTCCGCGTCCGGATCCGCGCCGGCCACGGCCCCGGCTGCCGCGCGCACGCGGGCCTCGCGCGGCCCGAGCGGGGGCAGCGGCCAGGCGACGCGCGCGGATCCGGGCTCGAGCGGGTTCTCCTCGAGCTCGGGCGCCTCGGGCAGGGCGTCGGGCGCGATGAGGCCCACCTGCTGGATCTCGCGGAGGAACGCCCCCGGCCCGCGCGGCTTCTGCTGCGTCGACCAGAAGGAGCCGCTGAGGAGCAGATCCGACCGGGTGCGCGTGATCGCGACGTACGCGAGGCGCCGCTGCTCGGCCGCGTTCCGCTCCTCGAGCTCCTCGCCGAACGCCTCCATCGCCTCGGCGAACTCCTTCTGCGTCTCCACGCCGCGCCAGGCGAGCGACGGCAGCTCGGCGGAGTCGCCGCGGAACTCGAAGGGCAGCGCGCCGAACGCGACCCAGCCCTTCTTCTCCCGCAGCGTGCCGGGCAGCTCGCCCTCGACCATGCGGGGCACCGCGACGACGTCCCACTCGAGGCCCTTGGAGCCGTGGATGGTGAGGATCTGCACGGTGCCGGGCTCCGGCTCCTCGGTGCGCGGCGCGAGGTTGTCGCGCCGCTCGGCCTCCGCGAGCCAGGCGAGGAACGGGCCGAGCGTGCCGGCGGAGTCGCCCTGGAGGTAGCCGGCCACCTGCTCGGTGAAGGCCTCGAGGCTCGCGCGGCCGAGCGGATCCGTCTCGTTGGCGGCCACCTCGATGTCGAGCAGCAGCTCCTGCTGGACGACCGTGACGAGGTCCACCAGGTCGAGCCCGACGCGGGACCGCAGCACCTGCAGCTGGCGGCCGGCGGCGCGGAGGCGCGCGAGGCCCTCGTCGCTGAAGCCGGCGAGCGCCGTGTGGCCGTCGCGGGCGCCGACGACGAAGTCGAGCGCGTCGACGACGGATCCGACCTCGTCGGGCACCACGGAGGCCCGCAGGCCGTCGCGCACCTCCTCGGCGAGCGGCTTCTGCGCGTGGTCGCGGGACATGAGCCAGGAGGCGACGCGGGACAGCGCGTGCACGTCCTTCGTGCCGATGCGCCAGCGCGCGCCGGTGAGGAGGCGCACGAGCTCGCTGCCCGCGGTGGGGTCGTGCAGCACGCGGAGCACGCACACCAGGTCGACCACGGCGGGCTGGTCGAGGAGCCCCCCGAGCCCGAGCACGCGGAACGGGACGCCCCGGTCGGCGAGCGCCGTCGTGAACGGCTCGATGGTCTTCAGCGAGCGGCACAGCATGGCGGCCGAGCGGGGACGGCCGTCGGATCCGGTCTGCCGCAGCAGGTCGGCGAACCACGCGGCGACGCTCGCGGCCTCGTCGGCGATGGTCTCCTCGTAGGCGACGTCGAGGTGCCCGTCGCCCGCGTCGGGGCGCGGTTCGAGGCGCGCGACGGGGATCCGCGATGCGGCCGTGAGCGGCTCGACGATGCGGTTCGCGGCGCCGAGCACGGACGCCGGGTTCCGCCAGCTGGTCGAGAGCGCGTACACCGGCACGTCGGCGGCGGATGCACCGGCAGGCGCGAAGTCGGCGCCGAAGCGCGCGAGGTTCGCCGCGCTCGCGCCGCGCCAGCCGTAGATGGACTGGTGCGGATCCCCCACCGCCATGACGGGCGTGCCGCCGAACAGCGTCGAGAGGAGCCGGGTCTGCACGACCGAGGTGTCCTGGTACTCATCGAGCAGCACGACGCGGAAGCGCTTCCGGTGCTCGGCGACGACCTGCGGCACGCGCTCGCAGATCGCGAGCGCGAACGCGACCTGGTCGCTGTACTCCACGAGCCCGCGCCGGGTCTTCTCCTCCTGGAACCGCACGGCGAGGTCGACGAGCGGCGGCAGCGCGCCCACGGAGGCGACCGCGTCGGCGGCCGGGGCCTTCCTGATGCGGGCGGATCCGAACGGGAGCTCCGCGAGCCCCGTGAACGACCCGGCGAGGCGCACGACCTCGGCCGGATCCGCGACGTTCTCGCTCATCGCGCGGCTGAGGGAGATGACGGCCTGCGTGATGGGATCCACGCCGCGCCCGAGCTCGAGCAGCCGCGGGTCGGTGCTGTCGACGACGAGGCGACGCGCCAACTGCCACGCGGACGCCTCCGTGAGGACGACCGACTCCGCCTCGCGGCCGATGAGGGTCGCGCTGTCGCGGAAGATGCCGTTGGCGAACGCGTTGTAGGTCTGGACGGTGGGCGTGGCGAAGGCATCCGCGGGCACGGCCGCGAGTCCCGCCTGCTGGAGCTGCTCGATGCGCGCGCGGATCCGCACCCCGAGCTCCCCCGCGGCCTTGCGCGTGAAGGTGAGGCCGAGGATCTCCTCGACCCCGACGTGCCCGTTGGCCAGCAGCCAGACGACGCGGCTCGCCATCGTCTCGGTCTTGCCGCTGCCCGCGCCCGCGACGACGAGGCCGGGCTCCAGCGGCGACTCGATGACGCGCCGCTGCTGCTCGGTGGGGCTCGGCAGGCCGAGCGTCTCCGCGATGCGCTGCGCGCTGATCATGTTGCCGTGAGCCCCACCGGTCGTGCCGACGCCGCTCACGCGGACACCGCCCGGACGAGGTGGATGCGGTACCGCCGGGCCGATCCCGGATCGCGCTCCCCCAGGTCCGGCGTGCCGTCGAAGGTCGCGCCCGCCATGCCCTCCGCGGCCTCGGCGATGCGCGCGCGGAACCCGTCGAGCTCCTCGCGCGTGAGCGGCTCCTGCGGCAGCTCGCGGTACGGCAGGCCGCGCGTGCCGCCCGAGACGTACAGCAGCTTCGCGCCGCCCGACGGCGCCTCGGCGGGCACCTGCTCCAGGGAGCCCTCGGTGAAGGCGAGCTGGTAGGAGCCGAGCTGCGCGTGCGCCGGGATCTCGGCGCGGGTCGGGTAGTGGCGTCCGGTCTTGAGGTCGACGATGACCACCGCACCCTCCTTCGTCAGCTCGATGCGGTCGATCTTCCCGCGCAGCCGCGCCACGCCCACCTCGAGCTCGAAGCCGCCCTCGGCCGCGAGCATGCGCCCGCCGTCGGCGGCGAAGTCGCGGAGGTAGCCGCTGACGCCCGCGATCAGCTCGCCCGCCTGCCGCCGCTCGCGCTCGCCCACCCACGGCGACTCGAACGGCAGCTCGCCCCAGCGCGCGTCGAGGCGGGCCTCGAGGGCGGGCGGACGGAGGTCGGCGTCGGGATCGAGGCTCGCCTCCTCCATGACGGCGTGCACGATGGTGCCGATGCCCATGGCGGTGCTCGTGGATCCGCCGGACGCCTGGTCGATGAACCAGTTGAGCGGCGACCGCTCGAAGGCCTCGAGCCGCGACGGCGAGACGGGCACGCGGGCCTCGGGGTCGGTCAGGTCGACGACGGGCTCGGTGGTGGAGGGCTCGCGCAGGCCGTACCACTCGGCCGGATCCGCGCCCGTCACGCCCTCCGCCGCGAGCCGGGCCAGGGCGGACGCGGCGGCGAGACCGCGCTCGCGGGTCGCGTCGGCCGGCCGCCGTGCCGTCCGGTCGCCGGACACGACGCGCCCGTCGTCGAGGAGCACGGCGTCGCGGTGCACGACCGCCAGCTCGCGCCGGAGCGCGCCGACGAGCCCGCGGAGCGAGAGCGGGTGGTCCGGCCGGATCCGCAGCGCGGCCGGCGCGTCCTTCGCCACGCGGCCCGCCTCGGCCCCGGCCTCCGCCTCCGCTTGGCCGGGCGCGGGCGGCACGAGGCGCAGGAACGGCGACGGCGCCTCCTCGTCGTTGGCGGTGGCGCTGAGGACCACGACGCGGGACGCGCGGGAGACGGCGAGCGCGAGCATCCGCAGCTCGTCGCCGAGGACCTCGGCGCGCTCGTCGACGTCGGCCCCGTCGAGGCCGCGCGCGACGGCGGAGAGGCGCGGGGGGTGGAGCAGGGATCCGCGCAGCCGCAGGTTCGGCCACACGCACTCCTGGAGCGCGGCGACCGCGACTACCTCGTACCCGGCGCCGACCACCGCGGACGGCGTGGCGACGAGGACGGTGTCGGCGAGCGGCTGGGGCGACAGCGTGTCCTCGGGCACCTCGGCGCCGAGCAGCTCCTCGACGAAGTCGGACGCGGGACGGCCCGGGTTCCGCTCGACGAAGCGCCGCGCGGCCGTGAAGAGCGCGACGACGCCGTCGAGGTCGCGGTTCGCCTGGTCGGCGACGATCCCCGTCTGCAGCGCCTGCTCGAACCACGGCGTCGCCAGCCCCGAGCCCTCCCACAGGTGCCAGAGCAGCTCCTCGATCGTGCCGTCGGCGGCTGCCAGCTCGCGGGCCCCCTGCAGCGTGCGGGCGAGCCGTGCGAGGCGACGCGCGGGCGCGAGGTCGAGCGTCTCGAGCCGGCCGGGCGCGGCGAGGGCCTCGACGAGGAGCTCGTCGCTCGACCGGTGGCCGTCGCCCGCGAGCTCCTCCTGGCGCATCGCGAGCCGGAGCCTGCGGAGCTGGACCCCGTCGAGGCCGCCGAGCGGACCCGTGGCGAGCTCCGCCGCGATGTCCGGCGTGAGCGGCACGCGACCGAGCACGACGTCGACCGCGCGGATGAGCGCGAGCGCGGCGAGGTCGTCGCGGAGCGCGCGCCCGGCGACGGCCGTGCGCGTGGGCACCTCGGCGGTCGCGAGGCTGCGGGCGACCTGGGGCACGAGGGATCCGGACCGCACGAGCACGACCATGCGCGCCCACGGCACCCCGCCCAGCAGGTGCTCCTCGCGGAGACGCCGCGCGAGGCGGGCGAGCTCGAGGGCGCGCGTCGGCGCCTCGATGACCTGGATCGGGTCGGCGTCGTCGACGAGGCCGGGCGCGGATCCCGCCTGCCGCTGCCGACCCGCGCCCGCCGCGCCGATGCGCGCGGTGACGGCCGAGGTGAGTGCCCGGAGCGCGGGCGGCTGGCGGTGCACCCGGTCGAGCACGAGCGTGCGGAGGCCGGGCAGTCCGAGCACGGTGGAGAGGCGGCCGAGCGCGGACGCCTCCGCCCCGCGGAAGGTGGCCGCCGCCACGTCCGGGTCGCCGAACGCGATGACGTCCGCGCCGCGCGCCGCGAGCGCCCGGAGGAGGGAGAGGGTCGCGACGGTCGCCTCGTGCAGGTCGTCGGCGACGACCAGCCGGATCCCCGTAAGCGCCTCCCCGCGCGACACGAGCAGCACGGCCTCGGCGAGCAGCTCCGCGCTGTCGAGGTGGTCACCGCGGAAGGAGTCGACGACGTCCTCGTACTCGCGGGCGAACTCCGCCGCGGCGATCCACTCGGGCACGTCGTGCGCGCGGCCGAGCTCGGCGAGGGCATCCGGCCGCACGCCCTCCTCTGTGGCGCGCATGAGCAGCTCGCGGAGCTCCGTGCGGAAGGCGCGGAGCCGCCGCACCTCGACGCCGAGCGGATCCGGCCACGCGGGCCCCGTGCCCAGCTCCTCGTGCCCAGCGAGGAGGTCGGCGATGATCTGGTCCTGCTCGGCGCCCGTGAGCAGCCGCGGCGGCTCGGTGCCCGTCTCGGCGGCGCGGCGCGCGAGCACCTCGAACGCGACGGAGGTGGCGGTGCGCGCGAGCGGCCCGAGCGTGGGCACCCCGACCCGGAGCGCGAGCTCGTCGCGGAGGCGCGTGGCGGCGGCGCGCGACGGGGCGAGCACCAGCACCTCGGCGGGGTCGAGCCCCTGCGCGAGGATCCGCTCGGCGACGAGCTCCCGCAGGGTCGTGGTGCGGCCCGAGCCCGGCGCGCCGATGACGGCCGCGCTCACGCCCACCGGCAGCTCGACGACGGCGCGCTGCGAGGGGTCCAGCTCCACCGCGGGCACCTGGCCGTCGGCGGCGGAGGCGGGCGGCTGGCGGAATCCCCTGATGGTCACGCGCCCACGCTACCGGCGGCCCCCGACGGCGGCGGATCCGCGGATCGGCATCCGACGCGCGTGCACCCCGCGTCCGCCGCGAGCCCGCCGCACGCCCGCCCGTCCGCCCTCAGTGAACGCCGCCGGGCCGCGCATGCGGGTGCCCTAGCCTGAGGGGGCACCGTCGCATCCGACGCATCGAAAGGCACCTCCCGTGGAAATCCGTATCGGCCTCGTCAACACCGCCCGCGAGCTCTCCTTCAGCACCAAGCAGACGCCCGAGGAGGTCCAGCGGACCGTCACGGACGCCGTCCGCGACTCCTCCCCCTTCATCTCCTTCACCGACGACAAGGGCGCCACGCACCTCGCCGTCACCGCCCACCTCGCCTACGTGGAGCTCGGCAGCGCCGACGCCCCGCGCATCGGCTTCGTCCGCTAAGCCCGACTCCCGTGGAGCTCCTGTTCGTCGCACTCTTCGGCGCCCTCATCGGGCTCGTGGCGCGCTACGCGCTCCCCCACCGCGCCACGCACGGAGCGCTGCTCGTCCCCGCCGTCGGCACCATCGCGGCCATGGTCGCGTGGGTGGCCCTCACCTGGGCCGGTCTCCGCTGGGACCAGGGCGTCATCTGGATCGCGACGCTCGCTATCTCAGCGCTGGTCGCCGCGGGCGTCGACATCGTGGTCGGGCGCCGGCGGTCCTCCGCGGACGCCCGCGACCTGGCCGCCATCGGCGGCTGAGCGCACCCGCATAACACGACGCCCGGTCCCGTCGAGGGGCCGGGCGTCGTGCGCCGGCCGGAGACGGCGGCGGGCGTCAGGCCGTGAGCCCGAGCGCGTCCATCCGCCGGGTGTGCGCCGTGATGATTCCCGCGAACACGGGCTCCAGGTGCACGCGCGCGTCGTCGGGGTCGGCGAGGGACGCGCGCATCGCCGTCCCCGCGACCAGGAGCGTGTCGCCGACGAGCCGGCGACCCCACATGGCGAGGCGCGATGCGAGGCGCGGGTCGCGGCGGATCCCGGCGCGCACCGCGTCGACGATGCCCTGCTGCCCCACGCCCGACGACAGGAGCACGACGACGCGCTGGCGCTGGTCCGACGGGAGCCCCGAGGCGAGGCGCACGAAGAAGTCGTCGAGGAGCCCCGTGGTGATGTAGGCGGAGAGCAGGCACTCGTACCAGTCGGCGCCCGCGACGGTGGCGGTGAACCGGTCGAACGCGGCGCGGTGCGGCTCCATGACGACGCTCGGGTCGCCGTCCTGCCGCTTGATCTCGGCGGCGAGCGCCTGGTGCTTGCCGAGCGCGATGCCGGCGGCCGTGGAGACGGCCTCCTTGCCGGCGAGGTCGGGCGCCTCGGTGACCGCACGCGACAGCGTCTCGAAGACGGTGAGCTGCAGGTACGCGACGGCGCCGAGGAAGCGGAGGGTGTCGGGCGAGAAGTCGTCCACGCTGACGGTCGTCGCCTGCGATCGACGCTTCGACTCGCCGCGGGACCTGACCCGGGGCGCCTCGATCGTCGTCGACCGGCGTCCGAACATCTTGAGCACGTGGCCAGTGTAAAGGGCGGCGGAGGGGGTCTTCGGGCCCCGGCCCGCTAAACTCCCCCGTGGTCCCTCAACGGAAGGGCCCCATCGCGCCCGCAAAGAAGCAGTCCGGGCGTGGACCGCACCGCTAGACAGGGCACAACGTGACTTTCACCGAACTGAACATCGACGAGGACATGGTGCAGGCGCTGGCCGACCACGGCATCCTCGAACCCTTCCCCATCCAGGAGCAGACCATCCCCCTGGCGCTCTCCGGCCAGGACATCATCGGCCAGGCCAAGACGGGCACCGGCAAGACCTTCGGCTTCGGCCTCCCGCTCATCCAGCGGCTCGGCCTCACCCCCGAGCCCGGCGTGCAGGCCCTCGTGGTCGTGCCGACGCGCGAGCTCGCCGTGCAGGTCACCGAGGACCTGCAGATCGCCACCAAGCACCGCGCCACCACGGTCGTCTCCATCTACGGCGGCAAGGCGTACGAGGGACAGATCGAGCAGCTCAAGGCCGGCGCGCAGATCGTCGTCGGCACGCCGGGCCGTCTCCTCGACCTCGTGGGCCAGCGCCTGCTCTCGCTCAAGTACGTGCGCGAGATGGTGCTCGACGAGGCTGACAAGATGCTCGACCTCGGCTTCCTCTCCGACATCGAGAAGCTCTTCGCGCAGACCCCGGCCGTGCGCCACACGATGCTGTTCTCGGCCACCATGCCGGGCCCGATCGTCGCGCTCGCCCGCCGCTTCATGACGAAGCCGATCCACATCCGGGCCACGGACCCCGACGAGGGCCTCATGCAGGCGAACATCCGCCACCTCGTCTACCGCGCGCACAACATGGACAAGGACGAGGTCATCGGCCGCATCCTCCAGGCCGAGGGCCGCGGCAAGACCGTGATCTTCACGCGCACCAAGCGCGCCGCCGCCCGGCTCGTCGAGGAGCTCAACGACCGCGGCTTCAACGCCGCCGCCGTGCACGGCGACCTCAACCAGGAGCAGCGCGAGCGCGCCATGGCTGCGTTCAAGGCGGGCAAGAAGGACATCCTCATCGCCACCGACGTGGCGGCGCGCGGCATCGACGTGCTCGACGTCACCCACGTCATCAACCACACCATCCCCGAGGACGACAAGGCGTACCTGCACCGCGTCGGGCGCACCGGCCGCGCGGGCAAGACGGGCATCGCCGTCACGTTCGTCGACTGGGACGACCTGCACAAGTGGGCGCTCATCAACCGCGCCCTCGAGTTCGGCCAGCCGGAGCCCACCGAGACGTACTCGTCCTCGCCGCACCTGTTCACCGACCTCGACATCCCGGCCGGATCCAAGGGCCGCCTCCGCGCGACCCCCACGGTCAACCCCGACGGCACGCCGCGCGAGCGCCCGGGCAGCCGCGGCGGCGACTCGGGTCGCGACGGCGGCCGCGGCGGAAGCCGTGACGGCGGACGCGGCGGCGACCGGGGCGGGGACCGCTCGGGCGGACGCTCGTCGTCGTCCTCCTCCACCTCCACCTCCTCCGGGGGCGGCGACCGCGACCGCTCGCGCAGCCGCAGCACGTCGACCGCCTCGGCCACCGCACCCGCGGACGCGACCGCGACGATCGGCAGCGAGCAGCCGAACACGGCGGGCGGCCACGACGCGCCCCACGCCGACGGCCAGACCCGCCCGCGCTCGCGCAACCGCCGTCGCCGCTCGGGCGGCGATCGCCCGACCGCGACGTCCTAGCTGTACTCGGCCATGACGTTGGTGACACTTCGGGGCGTGTGAAGAGGCCTCCTGGCTTGATGGAGCTGTTCAGTTCAACCATCGCCAGGAGGCCTCGATGTCCCACGGTAATGCTCGTCTGACGGTTCACGGGAGGGTTCTCCTCGTGCGGCGGGTGGTGGAGGATCGTCGGCCGGTCGCGCACGTCGCGCGGGAGCTGGGGGTGTCGCGGCAGTGCGCGCATCGATGGGTGAACCGGTTCCGTGCCGAGGGGCTGCGAGGGCTGACGGATCGGTCATCGCGGCCCCGGTCAGTACCGAGGCGAACGAGCCCGGAGCGGGAACGGGCCGTGCTGGAAGCGCGGGCCCAGTTGCGGGCGGGTCCTGCGCGGCTGGCGCCGGTGACAGGTGTTCCATCCCGTACGATCTCCCGCATCCTGCGCCGGCACGGGGCGCCGCCGTTGGCATGGTTGGACCCCGTCACCGGGGCCGTGATCCGGGCATCCCGGTCAACGGCGCACCGGTATGAGCACGAGCATCCGGGTGATCTGATCCACGTGGACGTGAAGAAGCTCGGGAGGATCCCGGACGGAGGCGGCTGGCGGGTCCACGGGCGCAGCGAGCAGGTCCGCGGCCGCGGGATCGGGTTCGATTACGTCCATGCCGCGGTCGATGACCACACCCGTCTCGCCTACGCGGAGATCCATCCCGATGAGAAAGGCGCGACCGCGGCCGGGTTCCTGACCCGCGCAGCGGCGTACTTCGCCGGGCATGGGATCACCCGGATCGAGCGGGTCATCACGGACAACGCGTTCGCCTACCGGCACTCGACCGCGTTCAAGAACGCCGTCCAGGACCTGGGCGCGCGGCAGAAGTTCATCCGCCCGCACTGCCCCTGGCAGAACGGCAAGGTCGAGCGCTTCAACCGGACCCTCGCGACCGAGTGGGCCTACCGGCAACCCTTCACCAGCAACCAACACCGCGCCGACGCGCTTGACCCCTTCATCGAGCACTACAACACTGAACGAATCCACTCAAGCCACGGGCTCACGCCCGCGGCCCGAGTGTCACCAACGTCATGACCCAGTACACCTAGCGCCGCGCCGCACGGATCACATCGCAGAGGGGCCGCATCCACCGGATGCGGCCCCTCCGTCACGCCCGGCTCCTGCTCCGGCCGGGTCGCGCGTCAGACGGCCGGCACGGGCACGACGGGTGCCCAGCCGGTGGCGCGCTCGACGATGCGCGCGAGCACCGCGGGCTCCGTGGTGTTCTCCGCGAGCCGGTTGGGCTTGCCCGCACCGTGGTAGTCGCTGGATCCGGTCACCTCGAGCCCGAACCGCTCCGCCAGCTCCGTGAGGCGCACGCGCGATGCGGGCGGGTTGTCCCGGTGCCGCACCTCGAGCCCGAAGAGCCCGGCCGCGACGAGCGCGGTCATGCGCGAGTCCGACAGCACGCGCTCGGGCCCGCGGGCGCCCGGGTGCGCCAGGACGGCCAGGCCGCCCGCCGCCGTGATCAGCTCGACGCCGAGGATCGGGTCCGGCGCGTAGTGCGGCCGGTAGTAGCCGCCCTGCCAGTGCAGGATGCACTCGAACGCGGCCGTGCGCGTGGGCACGTGCCCGCGCGCGACGAGCGCGTCGGCGATGTGGGGCCTGCCGATGGTGCTCCCGGGCGTGGTCTGCGCGAGCACGTCCGCCCAGGTGAGGTCGTAGTCGCGGGAGATGCGGCCGACCATGGCCTCGGCGCGGGTCATGCGCTCGGAGCGGACGCGCGCGGTCATCGCGGCGAGGTCGGCGTCCTCGGGATCGAAGAGGTACGCGAGCACGTGCACGCTCGCGTACTCGAGCTGCGTGCTCATCTCCATGCCCGGGACGAGCGTGATGCCGTGCGCGAGGGCTGCGTCCGAGGCGTCGGCCCAGCCCGCGGTGGAGTCATGGTCGGTGAGCGCCACAGCGGACAGGCCCTGCGCGGCGGCCTGCGCCGCGAGCTCGACGGGGGTCTCGGTGCCGTCCGACACGGAGCTGTGCGTGTGCAGGTCGATGGGACCCTGCTGCTCCTCCGGCATCCCGCCATCCTACGCGGCGGTCCCCGGGGCCCCGGCCCGCCGGGCGCCCGCGGCGGCGCTCTCCCAGAGAGCCGCCATAGTGTGGTGGACGTCATGGGTCGGGTCGTCGGAGCAGCAGTCATCCTCATCACCGCGGCCTCCCTCCTCGTCATCACCTGGCCGCAGCTGCTGGGCCTGGAGCAGACGTACCTCGTCGCCCACGCCGTCGCCATCCGCGGGGGCCTCATCGCCGCGGCCGCCGCCGTGCTGGTGCTGACCCTCGTCCTCTGCCTCGCGATCCGCCCCGGCCGCCGTCTCCTCGGCAGCATCGCCGTGCTGCTCGTGGTCTTCATCGGCGCGAACTCGGCCGTGCTCGCCACGCGCGGACTCGGCGACACGGCGTTCCAGGAGGCGCAGGACGACGACGTCACCGTGCTCACGTGGAACACGCTCGGCGGCGCGACGGGCGCGCGCGCCGTCGCCGACCTCGCGATCGAGTCGGGCGCCGACGTCATCACGCTCCCCGAGACGCGCGAGGAGACCGGCGCGGAGATCGCAGTGCTCATGCGCGACGCGGGGCGTCCGATGCGGGTCCGCACCGCGGCCTTCGACGACGTGGCCGCGGCCCGCTCCACCACCATCCTCATCAGCGCGGCCTACGGCGACTACCGGCTCGACGAGTCGCGCGGCACCACGAGCGTCCTCCCCACGGTCATCATGGAGCCGGTCGACGGGAACGGCCCCGTGATCATGGCCGTGCACCCGGTCTCCCCCCATCCCCGAGCAGATGGACAACTGGCGCGCCGACCTCGCCTGGCTCGGCCAGCGCTGCGACGAGGGCAACGTGATCATCGCGGGCGACTTCAACGCGACGCTCGACCACATGAGCCGCTACGGCGGCACCCCCACCGAGCGCGGCCAGGTCACCGACCTCGGGCAGTGCGTGGACGCCGCGCGCGCCTCGGGCAACGGCGCCGTCGGCACCTGGCCCACGGGGGTCCCCGCGCTGCTCGGCACGCCGATCGACCACATCATGGCCACGCCCGGCTGGGCGGTCACGGGCTTGCGCGTCGTCGAGGACCGCGACGGCGCCGGCAGCGACCACCGGCCGGTGATCGCGCAGCTGACGCCGCTCCGCTGACCTTGCTCGGTCGACCCCGCTCCGCTGACCCGGCCCGTCCCACCCGGGTCCGTGCCGCGCGCAGGTGGGATGATCGTCGGATGGCCGAGAACACCGACACCGCGTCCGAGATCGCCCCCGCCGAGATCGCCGCCGATCCGGCAGCGCCCCTGGCGACGACCGAGACCGCGGCCCCCGTGGTCTCCGCTCCCGGATCCGGCGACGCGCCCGTCCCCCGCGCCACCTCCAACCGCAGCACCACTCCCGCGAGCACGGCCTTCAGCGACTTCGTGTCCACGAACTGGGCCGAGCGCGAGGAGGTCGACCCGCCGGCCCGCGAGCAGGCGCCCTTCGCCGCCGACCGCCGCCGCCGCCTCTCCGCCCTCCACGTCGGCACGCGCCTCGTGATCCCCGCCGGCCGCCTCAAGCAGCGCAGCAACGACACCGACTACCCGTTCCGCGCCCACTCGGCGTTCGCGCACCTGACCGGCTGGGGCGCCGACAGCGAGCCCGGCGCCGTGCTCGTCCTCGAGCCCGTGGCCGAGGGATCCGCCGCCGACGGATCCGCGCACGACGCCACCCTCTACTTCCGCGAGCGCGCCGGCCGCGACAGCGACGAGTTCTACGCCAACGCCGAGATCGGCGAGTTCTGGATCGGCCCGCGCCCCTCGCTCCGCCAGGTCGCGGCCGACCTGGGGATCGCGACCGCGCCCCTCGCCGACGTCGACGCCGCCATCGCCGCAGCAGGTCCCGTGCGCGTGATCCGCGAGGCCGACCCGGCCCTCGCCGCACGCGTCGACGAGGCCCGCGCGGGCGCCTCCTCCGGCTCCGACGGCGACGCGTCCGATCCCGCCGACGGCGACGCCCTCCTCGCCCGCGACACCTCCGAACTCCGCCTCATCAAGGACGAGTACGAGATCCGCCAGATGCGCGAGGCGGTCGACACCACCGGCCGCGGCTTCTCCGACGTGATCGCCGACATGCCGGCCGTCCTCGCGCACGCGCGCGGCGAGCGCGTCGTCGAGGGCGTCTTCAACGCGCGCGCCCGCGCCGACGGGAACGCGGTCGGCTACGACACCATCGCCGCCTCCGGCCCGCACGCCTGCATCCTGCACTGGACCCGCAACGACGGCCGCGTGGTGCCCGGCGACCTGATCCTCATCGACGCGGGCGTCGAGCTCGACAGCCTCTACACCGCCGACATCACCCGCACGCTCCCCGTCTCGGGCACGTTCACCGACGTGCAGCGCGAGGTCTACGAGGCCGTGCGCGAGGCCGCCGACGCCGCGCTGGCGATCGTGCGCCCCGGCATCCGCTTCCGCGAGGTGCACGCCGCCGCGATGGAGGTCATCGCGCGGAAGGCCGCCGACTGGGGCATGCTCCCCGTCACCGCGGAGGAGGCGCTCGAGGCCGACAACCAGCACCACCGCCGCTACATGGTCCACGGCACGAGCCACCACCTCGGCCTCGACGTGCACGACTGCGCGCAGGCCCGCCGCGACATGTACATCGACGGGATCGTCGAGGCCGGCATGGTCTTCACGATCGAGCCGGGCCTGTACTTCCAGCCCGACGACCTCACGGTGCCGGAGCGCTTCCGCGGCATCGGGGTGCGCATCGAGGACGACATCCTCGTCACGCGCGACGGGGCCGAGAACCTGTCGGCGGGCATCCCCCGCACGGCCGACGAGGTCGAGGCGTGGATGGCCGGACGGGCCTAGCCGCGGGGTGGATCCGGCGCGGCGGATCCACCGCGCGGCGGGCGCGACGCCCGGGGCTCAGGCCCCGGTCGCGCCCTGCTCGCCCACGGGCCGGTCGGTCGACGTCGGCGGCGCGGTCGGCTCGGGGGCGTCGGATCCGCCCGCCTCGGGCACGCGCTCCCCGTACGGGCCTACCGGTCGCGAGACGGGCGGCGCGGCCGGCGGCGTGACGACGGGCTCGCCGTAGACCGACGTGCCGACTCCCCCGATGCCGAGCACGTTCCGCGCGCGGTGCAGCGAGTCCGGATCCACGACCACCGAGTAGCTCGTGGCGGTGACCTGCATCACCGACGTGAAGTCACGGCGGCGGCGCGTGATGCTGTAGCTGACGATCCCGTAGATGGCGCCGAACCCCACGCCGATGATGACGGCGCCGACGACGAACGAGATGTTCGGCACGGGCGAGAAGAGGAACGTCACGAGGCCGAGGAAGAGTCCAAGCCACGCGCCGCTCGCCGCTCCCGCGACCGCGGCCCGGGCGGAGGTGAGCTTGCCCGTGACGCGCTCGACGCTCGTCAGCTCGTTGCCGACGATGCTCACCTGCGTCACCGGGAAGTCCGCCTCGGCGAGGGTGACCACCGCCTTCTGCGCCTCGTCGTAGGTCTCGTACGTGGCGACGGGCTCCCCCTTCGGCAGCTTCGGCATGTTGGCACGGGACGGGCGTCCGAGGAGGGGGTTGGTCACCGGTCCAGTGTTCCACGCCGGTGCCGGGCGGGCGCTGGGCGAGCGACTAGATTGACTCTGTGAGCGCCTCCCGAGTCTTCGTCGCCCGGCTCGCCGGGTGCAGCGTGTTCGACCCCGCAGGAGACCGCGTCGGACGCGTCCGCGACGTGCTCGTCGTCTACCGCAAGGACGATCCGCCGCGCGTCGTCGGCCTCATCGTCGAGATCCCCGGCAAGCGCCGCGTGTTCCTCTCCATCGGCCGCGTCACGAGCATCGGGTCGGGTCAGATCATCACCACCGGCCTCATCAACCTGCGCCGCTTCGAGCAACGCGGCGGCGAGGTGCGCGTCATCGCCGAGATCCTCGGTCGGCGCGTGAGCATGCGCGACGGATCCGGCACCGCCGTCATCGAGGACGTCGCGATCGAGGAGTCCGGCCAGGCCGAGTGGGAGGTCTCGCAGCTCTTCTGCCGCCGCCCGCGCACGAGCCCCTCCCCCTTCGCCAAGGGCGCGACCATCTTCGCCACGTGGGAGGAGGTCGCCGAGCTCCAGGACGACGGCGTCGCCCAGTCCGCCTCCCAGTTCCTCGCCGCCTACTCCGACCTGCTGCCCGCCGACCTCGCCAACACCCTGCTCGACCTGCCGCAGGCGCGCCGCCTGGAGGTCGCCGAGGAGCTGCCGGACGCCCGCCTCGCCGACGTGCTCGAGGAGATGCCGGAGTCGCAGCAGGTGGAGATCATGGCCACGCTCGACGACGACCGCGCGGCCGACGTGCTCGACCAGATGCAGCCGGACGACGCGGCCGACCTCATCGCGCAGCTCTCCGAGGAGCGCGGGGAGGCCCTGCTCGAGCTCATGCAGCCGGAGGAGGCCGACGACGTCCGCATGCTCCTCAGCTACGCGCCGGACACCGCGGGCGGCCTCATGACGACGGACCCCGTCATCGTCTCGGGCGATGCCACCGTCGCGGAGGGCCTCGCGCTCATCCGCCGCCACGAGCTCGCGCCCACGCTCGGCGCCGCGGTGTGCGTCACGCTGCCCCCGTACGAGCCGCCCACCGGCCGCTTCCTGGGCATGGTGCACTTCCAGCGGATGCTGCGCTACCCGCCGCACGAGCGCCTCGGGACGCTGCTCGACCAGGGCCTGGAACCCGTGCGCGCGGACACGAGCGCGGCCGAGGTGTCGCGCATCATGGCGAGCTACAACCTCGTCTCGGTGCCCGTGGTGGACGAGAACCACCGGCTGGTCGGCGTGGTCACCATCGACGACGTGCTCGACCACCTGCTGCCGGACGACTGGCGCAGCGCCGACGCGGAGCGCGAGACCCGCAAGCGCGCGACCGCCCGCTTCCACGGCACGGCCACGGCCGCCATCCCCACCGCAGGACCCGCACGAGGACGGAGGATCCCCCGTGGCACGGCAGAGTAACCGCGACGTCCGCCTGGACGCGCCCAAGGGCCTCCGCACGACGGTCCTCCCGATGCGCAACCGCGCGAGCCGCGACCGGTTCGGCCGCTTCACCGAGTCCATCGCCCGCGGCATGGGCACGCCGTGGTTCCTGGTGGGCCTCACGCTCTTCTGCGTGGCGTGGATCGGCTACAACACCTACGGGCCGGAATCCGCGCGCTTCGACTCGGCGGCGCTCGGCTTCACGGCGCTCACGCTGATCCTGTCGCTGCAGGCCTCGTACGCGGCACCGCTCATCCTGCTGGCGCAGAACCGGCAGGACGACCGCGACCGCGTGCAGATCGAGCAGGACCGCCAGCGGGCCGAGCGCAACGTGGCCGACGTCGAGTACCTCGCCCGCGAGGTCGTGTCGCTCCGCCTGCAGATGAAGGACGTCGCCTCGAAGGACTTCATCCGCGCGGAGCTGCGCCAGCTCCTCGAGGAGCTCGACCGGCGCGACGACCCCGAGGCGGACGACGCGGAGGGCGCGGGCAGCCGACGCACGCATGGCCGCTGAGGTCCCCGGGGCGGAGGCGCTGACGACGGAGGCGATCCGGCGGGCGCTCGCCCGCGTGGTGGATCCCGAGATCCGCCACCCCATCATCGAGCTCGACATGGTCTCCAACGTCCGCGTCGAGGACGGCGGCGTGGCCCACGTGGACATCGCCCTGACGATCGTGGGCTGCCCGGCTGCGACCTCCATCGAGCGCGACGTGCGCGAGACGGTCGAGGCCGTGCCCGGGGTCGCGCGCCTCGAGCTCACGGTCGGCGTCATGAGCCCGGAGCGGCGCCGCGCGCTCACCGAGCGCCTCCGCGGGCCGGCTGCCCAGCGCGGCGTCCCGTTCGGCCCGGACAGCCTCACGCGCGTCTACGCGGTGACGAGCGGCAAGGGCGGCGTCGGCAAGTCCACGCTCACCGCCAACCTCGCGGTCGCGCTCGCGGCGAAGGGCCTCGCGGTGGGCCTCGTCGACGCGGACGTGCACGGCTTCTCGATCCCGGGGATCCTCGGCCTGGTCGACGCGGACGGACGCACGGCCCAGCCCACGCGCGTCGGCGACATGATCCTGCCGCCCGTCGCCCACGGCGTGAAGGTCATCTCGATCGGCATGTTCCTCGATCCCGACGCCACCGGCGGCACGGCCGTCTCCTGGCGCGGGCCGATGCTGCACCGCACGATCCAGCAGTTCCTCACCGACGTCTTCTTCGGCGACCTCGACGTGCTCCTGCTCGACCTGCCGCCCGGCACCGGGGACGTCGCCATCACGGTGGGCCAGCTCCTGCCGCACGCGGAGGTGCTCGTCGTCACCACGCCGCAGCCCGCGGCGGCCGACGTGGCCGAGCGCAGCGGCCTGGTCGCCCGGCAGACCGGCCAGCGCGTGGCCGGCGTGGTCGAGAACATGGCCGGGTTCGCCCAGGCCGACGGATCCGTGCTCGAGCTCTTCGGCGCGGGCGGCGGCGAGGAGGTCGCGCGCCGGCTCTCCGCCGGGCAGGAGGCGAGCGTGCCGCTCCTCGCGAGCGTGCCGCTCAGCATGGCGCTGCGCCAGGGCGGCGACACGGGCGCGCCGCTCGTGCTGGCCGCGCCGACGGATCCCGCCGCGGTGCAGATCCTCCGCGTCGCGGACCACCTCGCCACGCGCGGCCGCGGCCTCGCGGGCCGACGGCTCGGCCTGTCCGTCTCCTAGGCGCGCCGCCGCTCCGACTCCTGTCGACGCCCCGGTGACGCACGAGGAGGACGGCAGCCCGCGGGCTGCCGTCCTCCTGGTGCGTGCTGCGCGTGCTGCCTAGACGTGGCTGCGGTGCGTGCGCGTGGGCATCGCGCGGTATCCGTCGCGCGCGGTGACGACGACGGTGCCGGCGATGGCGGAGACGGAGAGGGCGGCGATGGCGATGAGGAAGACGGTCATGGTGGTGCTCCTGCGGGAAGGCGGATGGCGGCGCATTCCGCCGCACCTCCATGGGACCATCGCAGAACGTTCAGGACAAGCTCATAGTCCTTGCCTGGTTGTGTAGCCTGCCTACATGGACATCCGCCGCCTCGAGCTCCTCCGCGAGCTCGCCGACCGCGGCAGCGTGGGAGCCGTCGCGCGCGCGGCGGGGCGCACCCCGTCCGCGGTCTCGCAGCAGCTCAAGGTGCTCGAGCGCGAGGCCGGCGTGCCGCTCACCGAGCGCTCGGGCCGCGGGATCGTGCTGACCGACGCCGGCCGGGCCCTCGCCCGCACGGCGACCGACATCGCCGTCGCCGTGGCGCGCGCAGAGGCCCTCTGGGAGGACTTCCGGCACCAGCCGTCCGGCGAGGTGACGCTCGCGACCTTCCCCACCGCGGCGCAGATGCTGCTGCCCGGCCTCCTCGACCGCGTCGCCGGGATCCCGGACCTCACGCTGCGGGCCAGCGACCGGGATCCGGCGTCCCGCGCCTTCGCCGACCTCACGGCCGACTTCGACGTGGTCATCGCCCACTCGCTCGCCGGCGCGGGCACCTGGCGCGGTCTCGGCCTCGTCATCGTGCCGCTCATGGTGGAGCCGCTCGACGTCGCGATGCCCGCGGACCACCGCCTCGCCGCCCGGGCGTCGGTGAGCCCGGCGGACCTCAGCGGAGAGCCGTGGATCGGCGTGCCGCAGGGCCTCCCCTTCGACCGGATCCTCCTCGACATCGAGCAGGCCGTCGGCGCACCCGCGCGCGTGGTGCAGCGGTTCAGCGACACCCGGATCACGGAGTCGCTCGTGGCGTCCGGGCACGGGATCGCGCTGCTGCCGCGGTACACCGCCGGCTCGTACGAGGGCGTGGTGGTCAAGCGGCTGTCGGGCGTGGCGTCGAAGCGGCACCTGCACGTGCTGCTGCGTCCGGACCGCGCCGAGCGGCCCTCGGTGCGCGCCGTCGTGGACGCCCTCCGCGAGGAGGCGAAGGCGGTGGACGCGCGCTTCAGCGGGAACGGCTGAGGATCGCTCGGGAGCCCGAACCGATCAGGCGATGCGGGTCAGGTCGCCTCGGCGTCGAACGGGGCCGGCTGGGCCGACGCGGCGGCCGCCTCGCGCTCCAGGCGCTGGCGGCGCGCGATGGTGGTCTCGACGGGGACGCGCGGCTTCGTGACGACGGGCTCGTCCTCGAACAGCGCCTCCTTGATGATGCGGCGCGGGTCGTACTGGCGAGGGTCGAGCTTCTTCCAGTCGACCTCGTCGAACTCCGGGCCGAGCTCGTCGCGCATGCGCTCCCGGGCGCCGGTGGCCATGCGCCGCGCGGCCTTCACCAGGTCCGCGAGCTTCTGGGTGTAGATCGGCAGCCGCTCGGGGCCGAGCAGGAACACGGCGATGATGCCGATGAGCATCAGCTTCTCGAACGTCAGGCCGAACATGATCACAGGCTAGTCGGTCGATGCCGGTCGTACGCCCGTCCGCGGGGTCCGGTCAGCGGACAGGGGGCATCGGATCCGCACCGGACACCCGGCCGGTCGGGCGTGCGCCGCCGGGCCGATACCCTGGGGACCCGGAAGAGGGAGGTGCCGCGTGTCCGACCAGGAGACCGGGTGGAAGTTCGCCGAGGACGTCGTCGTCGAGGACGAGCACATCGCCCTGGCGCGCCAGCACTCCCGTGAGCTCGGCATCGAGGCCGTCTCCCCCGCCGTCGGCGCGCAGCTCTCGCTCCTCGCCGCGGCCACGCGCGCCACCAGCGTCATCGAGATCGGCACCGGTGCCGGCGTCTCCGGCCTCTGCATCTTCCGCGGCGCACCGCGAGCGGTGCTCACCAGCATCGACGTCGAGTTCGACCACCAGCAGGCCGCGCGCGAGATCCTCGCGGACGCCGAGGTGCCCGCCAACCGCGTGCGCCTCATCACGGGCCGGGCGCTCGACGTGCTGCCGCGCATGAGCGACGCGAGCTACGACCTCGTGCTCGTGGACGCGGATCCGGGTCAGGTCATCGAGTACGTCGAGCACGGGCTGCGCCTCGCGCGCACGGGCGGGCTCGTGCTCGTGCCCCACGCCCTCTGGCGCGGCCGCGTGCAGAACCCGGCGGCGCGCGACGCCCAGACCGCGGCGTTCCGCACGCTCGTGCAGGAGACGGCGGGCTCGGGCGCGGTGGTCGCGTCGCTCTCGCCCGCGGGCGACGGCCTGCTGCAGATCGCCAAGACCGGGCGCTGACCTCCGCGGTCCCCCGCTCGCACGACCGCTATCGCCCAGTTACCCGCACATACGACACCGCCCGCCCCGTCGTCGACGGGGCGGGCGGTGTCGTGTGGTGCGGTCTCGACTAGCTGTAGTTCCCAGTGAGGTTGTGAACGCGTTCGGCGGGCGTGAGTCCGCCGATGCCGGTGTGGGGGCGGTGGTGGTTGTAGTGATGCAGCCAGGCAGGGTAGGTCGCGGCGCGGGCCTCGTCGGTGCGATAGGGATGGGCGTAGGCCCATTCCGTGGCGAGGGTGCGGTTGAAGCGCTCGACCTTCCCGTTGGTCTGGGGCCGGTAGGGGCGGGTGCGTTTGTGCGTGATCGATCCGAGCGCCTCGGTGAAGGCGTGGGAGCGGTAGCAGGAGCCGTTGTCCGTCAGGACACGGATCACGGTGATGCCCGCGGTGGTGAAGAACGCGTTCGCGCGGGCCCAGAACGCGGCAGCGGTCTCCTTGCGCTCGTCGGTGAGGATCTCGGAGTACGCCAGTCGGGAGTGGTCATCCACGGCGTGGTGCAGGAACGCGTACCCCCGCCCGGTCCGGGGAGTGTTCCTCCGGCCGGCCGCTCTGCCGAGGACTCGGTGCCCGCCGCCGTCCGGGATGCGGCCGAGCTTCTTGATGTCGACGTGGACCAGATCTCCCGGCGAGGAGTGCTCGTAACGTCGCGCGGGCGAGCGTCGGACGGGGAGTCCCGTCGCGGAATCCAGGTGCGTGAGCAACGGCATCCGGTAGCGACGGAGGACCCGCTCGACCGTGGAACGGGGGATACGCAGGTGGTAGCTGATGCGGTGCGGGCCCCACCGGCGAGTGAATCTCAGCGCGACGATCCGCCGCTCCCGACGCCGACTCGTGCGCCCGGGCTGACGGTGCGGACGGGATGAGCGATCTGTCATCGGCAACCCGGCCCGATACCGGCGAGCCCATCTCGACGCCGTCGCCGGCGAGCACTGGAACCTCTCCGCCGCACGCCGGACCGGCCACCCGTCCTCAACGATCAACCGAGCAAGCCGAACCCTGCCCACGGGAGCGAACGGGGCATTAGCGTGAGTCACGAAGACCTCCGGTGATGACGTGTGCTTGGTAACTCACATCGTCCCGGAGGTCTTCGCTATCCGCTCACGCGTTCACAACCTCCCGAGGAACTACACCTAGCCCGCGCTGGTCACCGCGGCGAGGGCGTCGTGAAGCTCCTTCGCTTCGGCGTCGTTGACGGAGACGACGAGTCGTCCGCCTCCCTCCAAGGGCACGCGCACGATGATGAGCCTGCCCTCCTTCACGGCCTCCATCGGTCCGTCGCCGGTCCTGGGCTTCATGGCTGCCATTCGGCTCCCCTTTCGTGGATGTGCATCCATTATCCCGCATGGACACGCCCCCCGATGAACGCGCGGCTCCGTGCTACGGCCGACGCGCCCCCGTCCGGGGGTGGAGGGGGCGCGGCGGGGCCGCCCGGAGGCGTCGCGGGTGCCGGATCACGGCGGCGTCCAATCGCCCGCGGTGGCGCGCCAGAACACGTCGATCCAGATCCACTGGCCGACGACCATGGCGACGACGACGGCGACCCGGTAGGCGCGCGCTCGCGGCACGGCGAGCGCCCCGGCCAGCGGGATCATGGGCAGCAGGAGGCGGAAGACGCTCGACTGCGGGAAGAAGACCGCGAAGAGGTACAGGCCGTAGGACGCGATCCAGATGCGGAGGTCGGGCCCGAGGGCGCGCACGGAGGGGCGCAGGAGGACCAGGACGAAGGCCGCCACGGCGAGCAGGACGGCGACGGTCCCGGCGATACCGCCGATCCAGACGTCGCCGGCGTCGAACCACGCCTCGAAGGGCACGAGGTGGCGGTAGCCGACGTAGGCCGCGCGCCAGGAGAGCTCCGTGTCGGTGTACGCCGTGAACGAGCCCGTGCGGATCCAGGCGATCACCGGCCAGGCGGCCCCTGAGGCGACGGCGGCGGTCGTGGCCAGCACGAGCCGGGCGCGCTCCGCGGGAGGGAACGGATCGCGACGGGCCGTGGCGATGCGATGCGCGCCGTGCAGCACCAGCGCCAGGGCGAAGGCGAGACCGAGGGGGCGGGTGAACGCCATGACGACCACGACGGGCGCGAGGAGCACGTAGCGCCGCTCGACCAGGAGCAGCAGGGCGGTGACGAGCAGGAGCGTCTGCAGGCTCTCCGCGTACGCGATCTGGAAGAGCGGCGAGACCGGGGCGACGCAGACGATGACGACCGCGGTGAGGGTCGACGACGGCGAGAGGAAGCGCGACAGCAGGCGGTGCAGCACGAGCACGGCACCGCCTCCCGCGATCACGGAGACCGCGACGGCGGCCACGTCGAAGGGTGCGCCCGTGGCGTCCTGGATGGCGCGCACGATGGCCGGGTAGACGGGCAGGAACGCCCACGGGTTCGACTGCACGTGGCCGGCGGCGTCGACGGGGAGCACGGTCGGGTAGCCGAAGGTCGCGATGTCGCGATACCAGCCGGCGTCCCAGAAGGTCGCGTACTGCAGGTAGGACGGCGACGCGGAGGCCCACGGGGTGCGGATCTGGCTGCGGGCCGAGATGAGCATCAGCACGGTCGTGAGGACGCGGCTGAGCGCGTAGACGCCGAGGACCGCCGCCCACCAGGGCAGGCGCCCCGCGGGTCGGGCGTCCGGGAGGTCGAGCGGCGCCGGGCGCCCGACCGGCCGGGTCAGCGCGCCGTCAGCCACGCCCGGAGGCCGCGCTCGCACGACACGATCTGGGTGACGTCGACGCGCTCGTCGTCGTGGTGGGCGAGGAGCGGGTCCCCGGGGCCGTAGTTCACAGCGGGGATGCCGAGGGCGCTGAACCGGGCGACGTCGGTCCAGCCGTACTTCGGGCGCGCCTCCCCGCCGACCGCTGCGAGGAACGGCTGCGCGATCTCGGCGTCGAGCCCCGGGCGGGCGCCCTCCGCGAGGTCGACGACCGTGACCTCGAAGCCGGGGAACAGGCCCCGGACGTGCTCGACGGCCTCGGCGCCGGATCGGCTCGGGGCGAAGCGGTAGTTGACGTGCACCATGGCCTCGTCCGGGATGACGTTGCCCGCGATGCCGCCCGAGACGCCGACGGCGTTGAGGCCCTCGCGGTAGACGAGGCCGTCGACCTCCACCTCGCGCGCCTCGTACGCGGCGAGCACGTCGAGCACGGGCGCGATCCGGTGGATGGCGTTCTCGCCGACCCAGGAGCGGGCCGAGTGCGAGCGCTTCCCGAAGGCGCGGACCTCGACGCGCAGGTTGCCGTTGCAGCCGCCCTCGATCTCCGCCCGGGTCGGCTCGCCGAGGATCGCGAAGTCGCCCTCGAGGAGCTCGGGGCGGGTGCGGGCCAGGCGGCCGAGGCCGTTGAGGCTGTCCGAGACCTCCTCGTGGTCGTACCAGATCCAGGTGATGTCGTAGGCGGGATCCGCGAGCTCGGCCGCGAGCACCAGCTGCACGGCGACGCCGGCCTTCATGTCGACCGTGCCGCGTCCCCAGAGGAACTCGACGCCGTCGTCGTGCTCGGTGCGCGTGGGCAGGTTGCGGTTGAGGGGCACGGTGTCGATGTGGCCGGCGATGACCACGCGGCGGTCGCGGCCGAGGCGCGTGCGCGCGACGACCGCGTCGCCGTCGCGCTCCAGCTCGAGGTGCGCGCAGCCGGCGAGGGCCCGCTCGATGGCGTCGGCGAGCGTCGCCTCGTCGCCGGAGACGGACTCGATGTCGCAGATCGCGCGCGTGACCTCGACGCTCCCCGCGGTGAGGTCCAGCTCGGGCACGGGCGGCGTCTCGGTCGGCATGCGGATCATCCTAGGTCGGCAGCGGGACGCGGTCCTGGGGAGGACCCGGGACGGCCCGCGGCGATCGGTACGCTGGCCGCATGGCCTCCCCCGCTTCGCCCTCGTCCGCCGCGCCCGCCTCCGCTCCCGCCTCCGGATCCGCATGGGGATACGGCCTCGCGACCGTCGCCTCCGACGGCACCGTGCTCGACACCTGGTTCCCGGCGCCCGAGCTCAGGTCGCTGCCCGCGGGCCGCGACCGCTGGATCGCGCCGGCGTGGATCGAGGAGCTCGCGGTGGCCGACCCGCGCCGCGGCGTGACGATCGACATCGTCACGGTCGAGATCGACCTGCAGACGCCCCCCACGTCGACGCCCGACGCGTACCTGCGCCTGCACCTGCTGAGCCACCTGCTCGTGGCGCCGAACACCATCGCGCTCGACGGGATCTTCGGCCACCTCCCCATCGTCGTGTGGACGAACGCGGGCCCCGTGCACCCCGACGACTTCGACCGGCTCCGGCCGGCGCTCCAGCGGGCCGGCATCGCCGCGCACGGCATCGACAAGTTCCCGCGCCTCCTCGACTACGTCACGCCCGACCGCGTCCGCATCGCCGACGCCTCCCGCGTCCGGCTCGGCGCGCACCTGGCGCCCGGCACCACCGTCATGCACGAGGGCTTCGTGAACTTCAACGCCGGCACGCTCGGCTCCTCCATGGTCGAGGGGCGGATCACCCAGGGCGTCGTCGTCGGCGACGGCTCGGACATCGGCGGCGGCGCGTCCATCATGGGCACGCTCTCGGGCGGCGGGACGCAGCGCGTCGTCATCGGCGAACGGGCGCTCCTCGGCGCCAACTCGGGCGTCGGCATCTCCATCGGCGACGACAGCGTCGTGGAGGCCGGCCTCTACGTGACCGCGGGCACCAAGGTCCGGCTCGCGGGCGAGGCGCCCGGGCCGGACGGCACGGTGCCGCAGGTGAAGGCCGTCGAGCTGTCGGGGCGGCCCGGGATCCTGTTCCGCCGCAACTCGCTCACGGGTGCCGTCGAGGCGGTCCCGCGGCGCGTCGGCGGGTCGATCCTCAACGAGGCGCTGCACGCGTAGCGCGAGCCGGGCGATCCGGCGGGACCCGGGTCCCGCTCAGCGCCGCAGCCCGCGACGACGCGGAACAGCGGGTGCGTCGGCGGGCGGGTCGATCCGCAGCACGTCGACCACGATCGCCGTCACGTTGTCGCGCCCGCCGTTCTCCAGCGCGTGCACGACGAGGTCGCGCACGGCCGTCGCCGCGTCGTCGGCGCGCAGCAGGTGCCCGCGGATCTCCGCGTCGGCCAGCTCCTTGGTCAGCCCGTCGGAGCAGACCAGCAGCCGCAGCCGCGCGGTGACGGGCAGCAGCCAGTAGTCCGCCTCGGCGGCGTCGCCCACGCCGACGGCCCGGGTGATGATGTTGCCGTCCGGGTGCCGGTCGGCCTGCGCGCGCGTGATGCGGCCGGCGTCCACCATCTCCTGCACGACGGAGTGGTCGACCGTGACCTGCTCGAGCACGTCGCCGCGGAGCTGGTACACCCGCGAGTCGCCGACGTTGAAGACGGCCCAGTACGGGCGATCCGACACGAGCGTGAGGCACGCTCCCGTGACGGTCGTGCCGGCGTGCAGCTCGAGGTCCCCGGTCTCCTCGCGGATGTCGCCGACGGCCAGGTCGAGCGCGGGCTCCACGCCCTCGGGATCCGCGAACCCGGAGTCGGCGAGCTCCTGCTCCTCGGCGAGGCGGCGGATGACGGCGTCGCTCGCCACGTCGCCCGCGGCGTGCCCGCCCATGCCGTCCGCCACCGCGAAGTACGGCACGGCGGCGAGCACGCTGTCCTCGTTGTGGTCGCGGCGGAGGCCGCGGTCGGTCATGGACGCCCAGCCGAGCACGAGCGTGCGGCCGTCGGGCAGGGCGAGGGCCGTCTCCGGGACGTCCGCTCCGATGGCGGTCATCGGGCGGACAGGATCTCGAGGACGACGCCGTCGCCGATGTCGATGCGCGTGCCGGGCACGACCACGAGCGACTCCCCCGGACGGAGCGCGAGGCGCTCGGCGCCGGGGGCGAGCACCACGGTGCCGTTGGTGGAGTCGAGGTCGGTCACGACGACGACGCCGGAGTCCTGCCGGATCCCGAGGTGCGTGCCGGAGATCTCACCGAGCGGGGAGGGCACGGCGACCAGCCGCGGTGCGGCGCCCCGGATGACGCGCGGCGGACGCGGGCGGCGGCCGACGACGGCGGGGACGTCGAGCGGGATCCTGTCGGGGACGTCGGCGTCCCCGTGCGGCACGCCGTCGTGCAGGACGCGGAAGGCGGGGACGACGCGCGGGGCGTCGGCGTCGGCGTCCTCGTGCGTCGCGGGCGCGGTGGGCATCGCGACGGTGGGGACGCCGGCGGATCCGGCGCGGGCGGCGGCATCGCGGGCGTCCGGTGCTCCCGTTCGCCCGACCGGATCCGCCGGCCCGTCGAGCACGGTGGCGACGAGACCGGGATCCACTGTCGGCACGGCGGCGCAGCGACCGGAGGGCGGGGCGTCACGGCGGTCGGCGGGACGTGCCGGCTCGCCGGAGCGCGCGTCGCTCGGTCGCGGATCGCCGAGGCGCCAGTGCACGGCGTCCGCGGCGACGGCGCCCGCGATGAGCGGGAGGCCTCCCGTCCGGTCCGCGGAGGCGTCCGCCTCGACGTCGGCCCGGCCGGCCCGGTAGGCCCGGTAGGCCCGCACCCGGTCGAGCGTCGCGAGGTAGAAGGGCTGGGCGCGCCGCGCATCGACCCGGCGGGGATCCGCGGCCCCGTCGACGTCGGCGTCCACGACCGCGTCGCCCCGGAGCACCACCTGCAGGCGCGCGCCCTCCGGACCGGCCGCCTCGTGCACGATCACGGCGAACGACGCGACCTCGTCGGCGCCCCGCAGAGGCAGCGCCGCGACGATCGCCTCGGCGGTGGCAGCCGGATCGGCGACGATGCGCCAGAGGTCGTCAACGATGCCCGCCGGCGCGCCCGCGGGCAGGAGCACCACGGCGCGGGGCGTGACGACCGCGATGCCGGCCGACCCCCCCCGGCGGCGGGAGAGGAACGGTGGGAGCCCTCGCTCACGTCATCGGCTCCATCGAGGATCGGCGCCCGGTCGGGCGGTCGGCGACGGGCCTCGGGCGGCCGGACGCGCTGACACGGATCCTACCGCGCGGGCAAGCTCCGGCAGAGGGGTGCGCCGGCCACCGGACAGCGTCCAGGTGCGGCGACGGGAGGGGCATCCGGGCTGTCGCGGTGGCCGGTCGCCGCGGATCCGGTTGCCCGGCCCCCGCCGGACTGCCATGCTCGGACGATGAGCACGCCGCAGCGCCCCTCCGCCCGCGGGCTCCCCATCGACGCGATCTCCCGCTCCATCGTCGACCAGCTGCGGGAGGACGGTCGCCGGTCGTACGCCGAGATCGGCAAGGCGGTGGGACTCAGCGAGGCCGCCGTCCGCCAGCGCGTGCAGAAGCTCACCGACGCGGGCGTGATCCGCATCGTCGCGCTCACCGATCCGCAGCAGCTCGGGCTCACTCGCCAGGCCATGATCGGGGTCACCGTGAGCGGCGACGTGCGCGTGGTCGCGGACGCCCTCGCGGCCATCCCGGCGGTCGACTACGTGGTCATGACGGCGGGCACGTTCGACCTCCTCGCCGAGGTGGTCTGCGAGGACGACGACGAGCTCGTCGAGCTGCTGAACGCCCGCATCCGCGGCCTGGAGGGAGTCGTGAGCACGGAGACGTTCGTCTACCCCAAGGTGCACACGCAGGACGGCCACGGGCGCTCCCGGTGACGGCGGAGCGCGTCTCCGCCTCCTCCCCCGACGGCAGCCGGCGCCGTCCCTCCCCCGACCGGGCGGTGGCCCCGCTGATCCGCACGGCCCGTCGTACGTTCGCCGCATGACCCCCTCCTCCGCTCCCGCCGTCGCCCCCGCGCGGCGGCCGGCATCCCCGCCTCGCGATGGCCGACCCGCGCCCGCCGCTCCCGACGCCGACCCGGGCTGCGCGCTGGCCCCCGCCGCCGGGACCCTCCCCCACGGCGCCGCGCTGCTCCGGGTGCCCTCCCCCGTCGGCCGCCTGGAGCTCGTGGCCGAGGGCGACCGCGTCGTCGCCCTCTCGATCGCCACAGTGGGCGTCCTGCCGCTCGACCATCTGGACGACCGGCCGACCCCCGTGCTCGCGGAGACGGCGCGGCAGCTGGACGAGTACTTCGCCGGCCGCCGCACGTCCTTCGAGGTACCGGTGCGGCTGACGGGGACCCCGTTCCAGGTCGCGGTCTGGGAGGCGCTCGCGCGCGTCCCGCACGGCGGCGTCACGACGTACGGCGCCCTCGCTCAGGCCGCCGGTCGGCCCAGCGGGGCCCGCGCGGTGGGCGGGGCCGTCGGCGCGAACCGGCTCTGCATCCTGGTCCCCTGCCATCGCGTGCTCGGCTCCGACGGGCGCGTCACCGGCTTCAGCGCCGGCGACGGGGTCGCCACGAAGGTCGGGCTTCTCGCGCTCGAGGGCTCGGTGCTGTCATGACGCGCCCATCGCTCGTGCTCGGCGACGACGGCGTCGCGCGCTGCGCCTGGTCCGCCGGCGACACGGAGTACCGCAGATACCACGACGAGGAGTGGGGCCGTCCGCTGCACGGAGACCGGCCGCTGTTCGAGAAGCTCTGCCTCGAGGGCTTCCAGGCGGGGCTGTCGTGGATCTCCATCCTCCGCAAGCGCCCGCACTTCCGCGAGGTCTTCCACGGCTTCGACGTCGACGCGGTCGCCGCCATGGACGACGGCGACGTCGAGCGGCTGATGGGCGACGCCGGGATCATCCGCAACCGCGCCAAGATCCTCGCGGCCGCCGGCAACGCACGCGCGGTGCGGGCCCTCGTCGACGAGCACGGGGACGGTGCCCTCGACCGCATGATCTGGGCGCATGCCCCCGATCCCCTGACCCGCTCCCGTCCGGCCACAGCCGACGAGATCCCCGCCGTCACGCCGGAGTCCACGGCCCTCAGCCGCGAGCTCAAGGCGCACGGACTCCGGTTCGTGGGCCCCACCACCGTCTACGCGCTCATGCAGTCATCGGGTCTCGTCGACGACCACGTCGTCGGCTGCCATCGGGCCGCCTGACCCCGGCGGCGTCAATGCGGCGCGGCGACCAGGACGAGCTCGCCGGTGTCACCGCGCGACAGCTCGATGCCGGTGCCCGCGGCCCAGTCGAGCAGCTCCGCCACGGATCCGAGATCGCGACCGGCGAGGATCAGATCGCGCACGAGCTCGCCCTTCGCCTTCTTGTTGAAGTGGTTGAGCGCCCGCACCGTGCCGTCCGCGCCGCGGGCGACCACCCGCACCACGGCGGAGTCCTCGTGACCGGGACGCGGTCCGAGGGCGGCGTACCCCTCGGAGCGCAGGTCGAGCACGAGACCCGGGATCCCCTCGAGCACGCGACGGACCGAGGCGACCCAGTGCGCCTTCATCCTCAGGCCCGGCACGCGGCTGTCGTGCGAGAGCCGGTAGGCCGGGATCGGGTCGGTCGCCCGGACGGGCCCGAGCAGGGCGGAGTGCACGGCGACGTGCCGACCGGCGAACGCGAGTTGCGCGGGATCCAGGGAGTCGGCGCCGATGGGGTCGTAGAGGACGCCCGTGTAGCGGCGGAGAGCCGGCATGGTCGGCGAGGTCTCGAGCACGCGGTTCCGCTCCACCTCTGCGGCCTGGCGCGGGCCGAGCTTGAGGGCGCGCGCCGCCGCCTCGGGATCCCGGGCGAGGTCGGCGACGGCCCGCACGACCGTTCGGCGCTCCTCCGTCAGCTCGGGGAAGGCGAGGAGGTCGAGGTCCAGGTGCGATCCCTCCGTCCCGCCGTCGCGCTTGGTCTCGGACGGGGGCAGCAGGACGAGCACGGGGCCTCCGGGATCGGGTGGCGGGACGGGATGGACGGGCGGAACGCGCGCCCGGACGCACGAAGGCGGACGGCCCCCGAGGGGACCGCCCGCCGTCGGACGGACGTGATGCTACGCGACCAGTGCGGCCTTGCGCGCGACCACGGTCACGTTGTCGTTCTCCACCGAGAGGAAGCCCTCGTCGGCGTCGGCCGTGATCACGGCGCCGCCGTCCTGCGTGATGCGGACGTTGCCGGTCGCGAGGATCGCCAGCAGGGGCTCGTGACCGGCCAGGATGCCGATCTCGCCCTCGCTGGTGCGCGCGACGACCATGGACGCCTGGCCCGACCAGACCTGCTGGTCGGCCGAGACCACGGTCACCGTGAGATCAGCGCGGGCCATGTCAGCCGTTCTCCTTCTGGATCTCGGACCAGCGGCGCTCGACATCGTCGAGGTCGCCGACGTTGAAGAACGCCTGCTCGGCGACGTGGTCGTAGTCGCCGTCGGCGATCTTCGAGAACGACTCGATGGTGTTCTTCAGCGGCACCGTGGAGCCCTCGACGCCCGTGAACTTCTTCGCCATGTACGTGTTCTGCGAGAGGAACTGCTGGATGCGGCGCGCACGCGACACCGTGACCTTGTCCTCCTCGGAGAGCTCGTCGACGCCGAGGATCGCGATGATCTCCTGCAGCTCCTTGTTTTTCTGCAGGATGGCCTTGACGCGGGTGGCCGTGTCGTAGTGCGCCTGGCCCAGGTACCGCGGGTCGAGGATGCGGCTGGTGGACGTCAGCGGGTCGACGGCCGGGTAGAGACCGCGCGAGGCGATCTCGCGGCTGAGCTCCGTGGTCGCGTCGAGGTGCGCGAACGTGGTGGCCGGTGCCGGGTCCGTGTAGTCGTCCGCGGGGACGTAGATGGCCTGCAGCGACGTGATGCTGTGGCCGCGGGTCGACGTGATGCGCTCCTGGAGCACGCCCATCTCGTCCGCGAGGTTCGGCTGGTAGCCCACCGCGGACGGCATGCGGCCGAGCAGCGTGGAGACCTCGGAGCCGGCCTGCGTGAAGCGGAAGATGTTGTCGATGAAGAGCAGCACGTCCTGGTTCTTCACGTCGCGGAAGTACTCCGCCATCGTGAGCGCGGACAGGGCGACGCGGAGGCGCGTTCCCGGCGGCTCGTCCATCTGGCCGAAGACCAACGCGGTTTTGTCGAAGACGCCGGCCTCCTCCATCTCCATGATGAGGTCGTTGCCCTCGCGGGTGCGCTCGCCGACTCCGGCGAACACGGACACTCCGCCGTGGTCCTGCGCGACGCGCTGGATCATCTCCTGGATGAGGACGGTCTTGCCGACGCCCGCGCCGCCGAACAGGCCGATCTTGCCGCCCTGCACGTACGGGGTGAGGAGGTCGATGACCTTGATGCCGGTCTCGAACAGCTGCGTCTTGGACTCGAGCTGGTCGAACATCGGGGGCTTGCGGTGGATGGGCCAGCGCTCGGTGATCTCGATGGGCTCACCACCCTCGTTGTTGAGGATGTCGCCGGTGACGTTGAAGACCTTGCCCTTGGTGATGTCGCCGACGGGCACCGAGATGGCGGCGCCCGTGTCGCGCACCTCCTGGCCGCGGACGAGGCCGTCCGTGGGCTTCAGGGCGATGGCGCGCACGACGTCGTCGCCGAGGTGCAGCGCGATCTCGAGCGTGATCTCCGTCGAGTCCTCGCCGATCGTGATCGTGGTCTTGAGGGCGTTGTAGACCGGGGGGATCGAGTCATGCGGGAACTCGATGTCCACGACCGGGCCGGTGACGCGGACGATGCGTCCGACGCCGGCCACGCTGTCGCTGGCGACCGGCCGAGTGGCGGTGTCAGTCATTGATGTCTCTCTTCTTCATTCGTGGAGCAGGAGTGTTACTTGCTGGAGGCGAGCGCGTCCGCGCCGCCGACGATCTCGGAGATCTGCTGCGTGATCTCGGTCTGGCGCGCGTTGTTCCGCAGCCGCGTGTAGGTGGTCACGAGCTTGTCAGCGTTGTCGCTCGCCGACTTCATGGCCTTCTGGCGCGCGGCGTGCTCGGAGGCGGCCGACTGCAGCATCGCGTTGAAGATGCGGCTCTCGATGTAGACGGGGAGCAGCGCGTCGAGAACGTCGCCCACCTCGGGCTCGAACTCGTAGAGCGGCAGGACGGCACCCTCGACGGGCGCCTCCACCCCCTCGACGACCTCGAGCGGCAGCAGGCGGACGACCTCCGGCTTCTGCGTGGCGATCGACACGAAGCGGTTGAAGACGATGTGGATCTCGTCCACGCCGCCCTCGGACGCCGGCGTCACGAACTTCTCCACGAGCGCGTCGCCGATCGACTTCGCGGTCTCGAACTCGGGCTTCTCCGTGCTGCCGGTCCAGATGCGCTCCGAATCCCGCTTGCGGAACTTGAAGTACCCGACGGCCTTGCGGCCCACCAGGTAGTAGACGATCTCCTTGCCCTGCGAACGGAGGAGCTCGGCGAGCTGCTCCGACTCCTTCAGGACGCTGGAGCTGAACGCGCCGGCGAGGCCGCGGTCGGAGGCGAAGATGACGATCGCCGCCCGCTCCACCTTCTCGGGCTCGGTCGTGAGGATGTGGTCGACGTTGGAGAACGTCGCCACCGCCGAGACCGCGCGCGTGACGGCGCGGGAGTACGGCGCGGACGCCGCCATCCGCTGCTGCGCCTTCTGGATGCGCGACGCGGAGATCAGCTCCATCGCGCGGGTGATCTTCTTCGTCGTCTGCGCGGACTTGATCTTCTGCGTGTAGACCCGGAGTTGCGCTCCCATTGGTCTCCCTATCGGTCTCGGTCGGTGGCGGATCGGTGGGACAAGCGCGTCAGCGCTTGCCCTTGACGATCTGCTCCTGGTTGACGTCCTCGGCCTTGGCGGGCTCGAACTTCTCGGATCCGACGGAGGCGAGCGGCTTGCCCTCGCCCGTCTGGAACTCGAGCTTGAACCGGTCCACGGCCTTGTCCATCGCGTCGATGATGTCGTCGGTGAGGACGTTCTTCTCCTTGAGCTGCGACAGCACCTCCGTGTTGCGGTGGAGGTGGTCGAGCAGCTCGCGCTCGAAGCGGAGGATGTCCTCGACGGGCACCTCGTCGAGCTTGCCCTTCGTGCCCGCCCAGATCGAGACGACCTGCTCCTCGATGGGGAACGGCGAGTACTGGGGCTGCTTGAGCAGCTCCGTCAGGCGCGCGCCACGGGCGAGCTGGCGACGGCTGGCCGCGTCGAGGTCGGACGCGAAGATCGCGAACGCCTCGAGGGAGCGGTACTGCGCGAGCTCGAGCTTGAGCGTGCCGGAGACCTTCTTGATGCTCTTCACCTGCGCGTCGCCGCCGACGCGGGACACCGAGATGCCGACGTCGACCGCGGGACGCTGGTTGGCGTTGAAGAGGTCGGACTGCAGGAAGATCTGGCCGTCGGTGATCGAGATCACGTTGGTCGGGATGTACGCCGAGACGTCGTTCGCCTTCGTCTCGATGATGGGCAGGCCCGTCATCGATCCGGCGCCCAGCTCGTCCGAGAGCTTGGCGCAGCGCTCGAGCAGGCGGGAGTGCAGGTAGAAGACGTCGCCGGGGTACGCCTCGCGTCCCGGCGGACGACGCAGAAGGAGCGAGACAGCGCGGTAGGCCTCGGCCTGCTTGGACAGGTCGTCGAAGATGATGAGGACGTGCTTGCCGCCGTACATCCAGTGCTGGCCGATGGCCGAGCCGGTGTAGGGAGCGAGGTACTTGAAGCCGGCGGGGTCGGACGCGGGGGACGCGACGATGGTCGTGTACTCCATGGCGCCGGCCTCCTCGAGGGCGCCGCGCACCGAGGCGATGGTGGAGCCCTTCTGGCCGATGGCGACGTAGATGCAGCGGACCTGCTTGTTCGTGTCGCCCGACTCCCAGTTGGCCTTCTGGTTGATGATCGTGTCGATCGCGATGGCCGTCTTGCCGGTCTGGCGGTCGCCGATGATGAGCTGGCGCTGGCCGCGGCCGATCGGGATCATGGCGTCGATGGCCTTGATGCCGGTCTGCATGGGCTCGTGCACGCTCTTGCGCTGCATGACGCCGGGTGCCTGGAGCTCGAGGGCGCGGCGGCCCTCGTTCGCGATCTCGCCCTGGCCGTCGATGGGGTTGCCCAGCGGGTCCACGACGCGGCCGAGGTAGCCGTCGCCGACGGGGACGGAGAGCACCTCGCCGGTGCGGCGCACCTCCATGCCCTCCTCGATGCCGGCGAACTCGCCGAGCACGATGACGCCGATCTCGCTCTCCTCCAGGTTCTGGGCGAGGCCCAGGGTCCCGTCGGCGAACGTGATGAGCTCGTTGGCCATGACGCCGGGCAGGCCCTGCACGTGGGCGATTCCGTCGCCCGCGTCGAGCACGTAGCCGACCTCGGTGGTCGAGGCCTTGCCGGGCTCGTAGGACTGCACGAAGTCCTTGAGCGCGTCCCGGATCTCGTCGGGGCTGATCGAAAGTTCTGCCATCTTCTTTCCCTTTGCATTCACGGGAGCCTGCGGCCCCCGAGGTGACGCCCGCCGGTCAGGCGAACTGGAGTCTCAAATCGTTGATCCTGGTGGCGACGCTGCCGTCGATGACGTCGTCGCCGATCTGGACGCGGAGGCCGCCGACGAGATCGCGGTCCACGACCTGGTTCAGCTCGATCCGCCGGGAGTACCGGCGGCTCAGCGCCTGCGCCAGGCGCTCCGACTGCTCGGGCGACAGGGGCGAGGCGACGCTGACCGTGGCGATGGTGAGGCCCGCCTGGTCGGCGACGAGGGTGGCGGCGTGACGGACGAGCTCCCCGATGCGGCGGCCGCGGGGCTGCTGCACGAGCTGCTCGACGATGACGACCGTCTGCTCCGATGCCCGGCCGTCGAGGAGACGGTGGACGAGCGTCGACTTGGCCTCGGGGTCGCCCAGCTTGTCCCCGAACGCCAGCTCGAGGCCGTCGTCGGTGGACACGGCGCGGCCGAACGTGAACAGCTCGGACTCGACGGGCGTGCCCTCGGGCGCCGAGATCGCCACGGCGCGGATGCCGAGCTCCTCGATGCCCGCCAGCAGCTCGTCGTGCGACGACCAGCGGCCGTCGACGACCGCGCGGAGGACGCGGAGCGTCGGCTCCTGCACGGTGGCGCCGAAGACCCGGTCCACGATGCTGTGCTTGACCTCCGGCGCGATGCCGGTGTCCGCCAGCGCGGAGAGCAGGTGCGTGGATCCGCCGATGGCGCGGCCGGCTCCGAGGAGCTGACCGGCCGTCGACAGGTCGACGCCCCCGAGCTCCGCGAGGACGCGGCGTGCCGAGTCCAGCGATGCGCGCGATGCACTGCCCATCAGCTGGCGGATCCCGTCCTGCCGGCGGTCTCGCTGGCCTCCAGGTCGGCGAGGAACCGGTCGACGAGCGCGGTGGAGCGCTGGTCGTCCGCGAGGCTCTGGCCGATGACGCCCGACGCGAGGTCGATCGCGAGCGATCCAACCTCGGAGCGGAGCGAGACGACCGCCTGCTGGCGCTCCGCCTCGATCTGCTGCGTGCCGCTCGCGGTGATCCGGGCGGCGTCGGCCGTGGCCTGCTCCTTGATCTCCGCGGCGATCACCGAGGCGTCGACACGGGCCTGCTCGCGGATGCGACCGGCCTCCGCGCGTGCCTCGACGAGCTGCGCGGTGAGCTCGGCCTTCGCGGCGTCGGCTTCCGCCTGCGCGCGCTCGGCCTTCTCGATGCCGCCGGCGATCGCCTCGGTGCGGCCGTCGAGCATGGCGTAGACGCGCGGGAGCGCGTACTTCCAGATGACGACCAGGAGGACGACGAACACGACCGCCGACCACACGATGTCGTAGACCGCGGGTAGGAGGATGCTCGGCGCTTCTTCACCTGCCGCCATCACGTTGTGGGGCGTGAGCATGTGCGTCTCCCCTAGTTGGTGAAGATGAAGTAGGTCGCGAGGCCGATGAGCGCGAGCGCCTCGGAGAACGCGATGCCGAGGAACATCGTGGTGCGGAGGCTGCCGGCCATCTCAGGCTGGCGGGCCATGGCCTCGACGGTCTTGCCGGCGACGATCCCGACACCGATGCCGGGGCCGATCGCTGCGAGGCCGTAGCCGACGGTCGCGATGTTGCCGGTGATCTCGGCGGTGATGATGGGGTCCACTGGGGGTTCCTTCCGGTTGGGTGATCTCGTCGGTGGACGAGATCGCTTAGTGCTCCTCCGCCACGGCCATCTGGATGTAGACGGCGGTGAGGAGGGCGAAGATGTAGGCCTGCAGGACGGCGACGAGCAGCTCGAAGAGCGTGAACGCGAATCCGAGGACGAGGGTGCCGGCGCCCAGGATCTTGAGCGCGCCCTGCGCCTCGAAGAGGAAGAACCACGTCGCGGAGAAGCAGAGCACCAGCAGGAGGTGCCCCACGAGCATGTTCATCAGGAGTCGGAGCGTGAGCGCGACCGGCCGGATGATGAACGTCGAGAGGAACTCGATGGGCGTGAGGAGCAGGTAGACCGGCTTCGGCGCCCCGGCGGGGAACAGCGTGTTCTTGAAGAACATCACGCCCCGGTCCTTGATGCCGGCGTAGATGAACGTGACGTACGCCACGAGCGCCAGCAGGAGCGGGAGGCCGATGACCGAGGTGCCGGCGATGTTGAGGAAGGGGACGACGCCCGTGAGGTCCATGCCGAGGACCAGGAAGAAGATGGTCATGATGATCGGCAGGAATCGACGGCCGTCCTTCTTACCGAGGATGTCCTCCGCGATGTTGACGCGGACGAAGTCGACGCCCATCTCGACGAGGTTCTGGCCGCGGCCGGGCACCAGCGCGAGCTTGCGCGTGCCGACGACGAACAGGACGACGAGGACCGCCATCACCAGGAGCCTGATGAGCATGATGCGGTTGAGGTCGAAGCCCGTGCCCTCGAAGAAGGCGATCGGCGGGAAGAACTCCTCGAGCGTGGGAGGGTGGAACCCCTCACCCGAGTCTTCAGCGGCGAGGGTGATGATGCTGGGTGCAGCGGTGGCTAACAGCGCTATCTCCTGTTTCGGGGCGTGGAGCGCGAACTCTCGCGGCGACGAACGGATGGGGTGAGAAGACGCCGGCGTGAGGTGGAACTGGGCACGGCCCGACGGGAATCGTCACGAAAGAGACTATCAACAATGAGGGTGCCCTGACTAATCGCGTCCCCTCTTCCGGCGCCCGAGGGCGCGCGGCTAGCTGTACTGGGTCATGACGTTGGTGACACTCGGGCCGCGGGCGTGAGCCCGTGGCTCGAGTGGATCCGTTCAGTGTTGTAGTGCTCGATGAAGGGGTCAAGCGCGTCGGCCCGGTGTTGGTTGCCGGTGAAGGGTTGCCGGTAGGCCCACTCGGTCGCGAGGGTCCGGTTGAAGCGCTCGACCTTGCCGTTCTGCCAGGGGCAGTGCGGGCGGATGAACTTCTGCCGCGCGCCCAGGTCCTGGACGGCGTTCTTGAACGCGGTCGAGTGCCGGTAGGCGAACGCGTTGTCCGTGATGACCCGCTCGATCCGGGTGATCCCATGCCCGGCGAAGTACGCCGCTGCGCGGGTCAGGAACCCGGCCGCGGTCGCGCCTTTCTCATCGGGATGGATCTCCGCGTAGGCGAGACGGGTGTGGTCATCGACCGCGGCATGGACGTAATCGAACCCGATCCCGCGGCCGCGGACCTGCTCGCTGCGCCCGTGGACCCGCCAGCCGCCTCCGTCCGGGATCCTCCCGAGCTTCTTCACGTCCACGTGGATCAGATCACCCGGATGCTCGTGCTCATACCGGTGCGCCGTTGACCGGGATGCCCGGATCACGGCCCCGGTGACGGGGTCCAACCATGCCAACGGCGGCGCCCCGTGCCGGCGCAGGATGCGGGAGATCGTACGGGATGGAACACCTGTCACCGGCGCCAGCCGCGCAGGACCCGCCCGCAACTGGGCCCGCGCTTCCAGCACGGCCCGTTCCCGCTCCGGGCTCGTTCGCCTCGGTACTGACCGGGGCCGCGATGACCGATCCGTCAGCCCTCGCAGCCCCTCGGCACGGAACCGGTTCACCCATCGATGCGCGCACTGCCGCGACACCCCCAGCTCCCGCGCGACGTGCGCGACCGGCCGACGATCCTCCACCACCCGCCGCACGAGGAGAACCCTCCCGTGAACCGTCAGACGAGCATTACCGTGGGACATCGAGGCCTCCTGGCGATGGTTGAACTGAACAGCTCCATCAAGCCAGGAGGCCTCTTCACACGCCCCGAAGTGTCACCAACGTCATGGCCGAGTACACCAGGCCGGGAGCACCGGCCCGGTAGGCGAGGATGGACACCGTGACCGACGCCGCCTCCCCCGTCTCCCCCCTCCGCCTCCACGACACCGCCGCCCGCGGGTTCGCCTCCGACAACTACTCCGGGATCCACCCCGAGGTGCTCGCGGCCATCGCGGCCGCGAACGACGGGCACCAGGTCGCGTACGGTGGCGACGCCTACACGGCCCGCCTGCAGGAGGTCGTCGGCGAGCACTTCGGCCGCGGCGCCGAGGCGTTCCCCGTCTTCAACGGCACGGGCGCGAACGTCACCGGACTCTTGTCGATGCTGCCGCGCTGGGGTGCCGTGATCTGCGCGACCACGGCCCACATCAACACCGACGAGGGCGGCGCCCCCGAGCGCGTCGCCGGCATCAAGCTCCTCCAGGTGCCCACCGAGGACGGCAAGCTGACGCCCGAGCTCATCGACCGCGAGGCGTGGGGCTGGGGGGACGAGCACCGCGCGCAGCCGCTCGCCGTGAGCATCACGCAGACCACCGAGCTCGGCACCGTCTACACGCCGGCCGAGGTGCGGGCGATCGCCGACCATGCGCACGAGCGCGGCATGCGCCTGCACATGGACGGTGCGCGCCTGTCGAACGCCGCCGCCACGCTGGACGCACCCTTCCGCGCGTTCACGTCGGACGCGGGCGTCGACGTCGTCAGCTTCGGCGGCACCAAGAACGGCCTGCTCTACGGCGAGGCGATCGTGGTGCTCGACCCCGAGGCGTCCGAGGGACTCACCTACCTGCGCAAGCTCAACATGCAGCTCGCGTCGAAGATGCGGTTCGTGAGCGCGCAGCTGCTGGCGCTGCTCGGATCCGAGGTCGACGGCGTGCCGCTGTACCTCCGCTCCGCGCGCCACGCGAACGGCATGGCCGCGCGCCTCCGGGCCGCGCTCGAGGGCGTCGACGGCGTGGAGTTCACGCAGGAGACGCAAGCGAACGGCCTGTTCGCGATCCTCCCCGAGGGCGTCGCCGACCGCCTCCGCGGCGAGTTCCGCTTCTACGACTGGGATCCGGCCCGCCGCGAGGTGCGCTGGATGTGCTCCTTCGACACCACCGAGGACGACATCGACCGCTTCGCCACGGCGATCCGCCGGGAGGTCGGGGCGGGGTAGCGTCCCGTCGACGTCGACGGGACCCGAGGCCATAGCGGCGACCTTCGGCATCATCTGCGCGGTCTGGAGCGGTTTCGTCGAAGCAACGTCTGGTGACGGATCACCGCCTGCGCACAAGGTCGTCAGGAACGAAGCCCTGCAGCACGAACGCCCTGGCGGCTGAGCATCGGGGCCATCATCGCATCTGAACGAGGATCCCCTATCGGAACTTGACCATGACATGGCGATCCGTTCGGGGGGCGGGGCCCAATATGTAGTAGAGTCAACCCATCACGATCGGCCCGCTCGCCTTACGGCTCGGGCCGATTTTCTTTTCCCGGGAGCGCCCAATGGAGTATGCCAAGCCGTGGCTATCGATCGAGGACCAGATCGAGGGGCTCTCCCGTCGAGGCCTGGAGGTAGGGGACCGGCGCGAGGCTGGCGCCATCCTCCGGAACGTCGGGTACTACCGCTTGACCGGGTACCTCTACCCCTTCCGCCAGTCCGAGCGCTACGTCGATGACGACGGTCGCAAGCGCACCCGCATCCTGAGCTCCTACGAGCCTGGAGTCCGCATGGATGACGCTGCGCAGTTGATCGACTTCGATCGTGAACTGCGGATGCTTGTACTCGAAGGAGTCGAGCGCATCGAGATTGCTTTGCGCATGCAGCTCGGCTACTCGCTTGGGCAGCGGTCAGCGTTCGCGCATGAAGACGCTTCTGCCTTCCTGTCTGCATTCACAGATCCACAGATGGGCGAGGACGGTGAACCTGCACCAAGCCGTCATGAGGCATGGCTCGAACGCGTGCGGCAGCGACAGAACAACTCGGACGAGGCCTTCGTAGCCCACTTCCGCCACAAGTACGACGACCGCATGCCGATCTGGGCCCTAACCGAGATCCTTGAGCTCGGACACACCTCCCGCTTGTACGGTGGGCTGCGCAATGACATTGCGACGGAGATCGCCGGAGCGTTCGGTGTTCCTACGAAGCAGCTTATGCAGAGCTGGATCGCGACCATAAACTACGTCCGGAATGTTGCTGCGCATCATTCTCGTCTCTACAACCGAAAGCTTGTGAGTGCACTTAAGAGACCGAAGGGCAACACCGTCCCGCTCCTTGCGCACCTCACACAGGAGGAGGCACCGAAGCAGTTCGGCACCTACAGCGCCCTCGCGGTAATGGCCTACGTCCTAGAAACCGTGCACCCGGGCCGTGATTGGGCTGTCAGAGTAGCGGCCCTCCTCCGCAACTTCCCAACTACGGCCAGACTGAACGTGGGATCCATGGGCGTCGCCGCTGGCTGGATTGAGCAGGACCTGTGGAAAGAACGCGCCTGATCCCTGAGGGCGACGACGAGTTCGAATCTTTAATGCGTACCACTAGCCGCCCGGCGAACGGTTCCCTAACAAACTTTGATGCAGCGCCATCAGTGTCGCCTTCGCCGTCCCGGCATCGAGCTTTCCGCCGAGCGGGTCGGGCGGGTCGGCCGGGTCGGGCGGGTCGGGCGGGAGAATCTGATTGCCAGCGGTTGCTGATATGCTCGCGGCCACCGGCTAACCATGGTATAGATTCTTTACCCGAAAACAAGGTATCGACCCCTCTCGCACAAGAGGGCGACGAGAGTGGATCTAGATGTCAGACCTAAATGAGACCATTGCTTTGAATCCGATCACCACATCCAGCGTTCCGGTTGTACCAAAGGACGACTTGGGCCCGATCGGAAGCGCAACAGGTTTTATAGCGCGCGCTAACGGCCTCGACTATCTAGTGACCAACCGACACGTCGCGACGGGCCTCGATAACATTACGCACCGCAGCTTAGACACAGTAGGTCATAGGCGACCACGGTCGCTGAATTGGATCACACAAGGCACCACTGGCATCACGCACGATCACCAGGTGGACCTATATGACACCGACCTTCAGCCGCGATGGCTTGAGCATCCTCGCTTTGGAGCGTCCGCGGATATTGCCGCACTACCCCTCGGCCCGGAGGGAGCGACGGAACTTCATATGGCCCGTCCCGTCGATACGGCCTCTATGTCTTCGACGCCAAGCAGCTCCGCTCCATCCGTCAGGGTTACAAATTCGGTCCTTGTAGTCGGCTATCCTTGGGGCCACTCTGGCGGTCTGCCCGGGGCGGCTATCTGGACGCAAGGCGTTATCGCCTCCGAATTAGATCTCGAGGTCCTGGGCGATTTCCCGACTTTTTTTCATCGATAGCACAACCCACCAAGGCCTCTCGGGGGCGCCGGTGTACGTGCTGACTAACGAGCGCACGGTCTGGCATCAAGGCGCTACTGCGTCAACCATCGGTTGGCCGCCCGCCTCTATTTTCCTTGGTATCTACTCTGGTCGCGCCTGGGACGGATCAAATTTGGGCTACGTCTGGAAAGCGTCAGCCGTTGACGAGGTGGTGACGGCTGGCACGGCGGCGCTCTTCCCGGAGCGGGATGACTCCCGCTAGACACCTTGTCGCGAACATGCTCAGGTGCGCATCGGGCACTATCGCCGGAGTCATGCGCCGACGCCCTTTTTCTTTAACGCATCAGACTGATGCGTCCGGATTCAACCCTGTCGGATGCCCATCAATGCTCTGCGCATGGTGCAGATCGAAGTCCGACCGGTGGCGGCTACGGACCTGGCGGACATCGCGCTCAACCTCAGTTGCGCCGCAATGAACTGCCGTTCAGACATAGAGACCCGACTTGGCAACGAGAGCACCTAACCCGCGGAGCATTACGGCACTTTGGGCGGTTTCATCGACGCGGAGCGGTTTTTCTCTGCAAATAAGTTCTTCACGTTCGTTCGAGTGAGCCTAAGAGCAACGCATCTCGCTGCAACGACGGGTCACCCTAAGCCGGTCAACTTCCATCATTTTCCTCCAGGGCTATCTACGTCGACGAACCTAATGAACGAAGCAATTTAGGGCAGCGCAGTCAAACTGCCACGCTACTAATGCGGACGTGACACCACGAGACCCCGTCTCGATGGATGACCGCACACCGGACTCCGTGGGTGGCCGATATGCGACCGTGCCTTCACGGGTGCTCCTACCTCTATAGACCAGGCCGGTGATGAGTCTGGTAAAGGGGTTCTCAATGAAACACCCTCCGCGGCCTCTAAGTTCGACATCCCCTGGCAACAAACGACGACGGCCGGCCCCATCGGGAGCCGGCCGCCGCCGTGTCACGCGCGGGCGCGGATCACCCCGTGTTCTGCAGCCCCGCCGCGATGCCGTTGACGGTGAGCAGCAGGAGCCGGTGGTCCGGATCCGTCGGGTCGGCCTGGCCGGGAGCGGCCTGGCCGGTCGCAGCGGAGGCCGTCGTGCGCAGCGCACGGAGCGCGCGGAGCTGCAGCAGCGACAGCGCGTCGACGTACGGGCTGCGCAGACGCACCGCCCGGCGCAGCACCGGCCGGCCCTCGAGGATGTCGCCGCGCCCGGTGGCCTTGCGCACCCACTCGCGCGTGAGCTCCATCTCCTCGGTGACGAGCGCCGCGAGATCCGGCCGGTCGCCGAGCGCGAGGTAGCGCTCCGCGAGGCGGCCGTCGGTCTTGGCGAGCGACATCTCGACGTTGTCGATCATCGAGGTGAACAGCGGCCACTCGTCGTAGGCCTTGCGCAGCACGGCCTCGTCGCCGACGGCGGCCAGCGCCGACCCCAGGCCGAACCAGCCCGTGAGGTTGATGCGCGCCTGCGTCCACGCGAACACCCACGGGATGGCCCGCAGGTCCTCGAGCGACTCGACCGACAGGCCGCGGCGGGCGGGCCGCGAACCGAGCGCCAGCAGCCCGATCTCCTCCATCGGCGTGACCTGCGTGAACCACGGCGCGAAGCCGGGCGCCTTCACGAGCTCGAAGAAGCGGGCGCGGGAGGCCTCGTCCATCGTGCGCACCATCTCGGCGGATCCCTGCGCGGCGGCCGCGTTGCGCTCCTCGTTCGAGGGCGCGGACGCGAGCAGGGTCGCGGCGGCCATTTGCTCGATGTGCCGGGCGGCGATGCGCTTGTCGCCGTAGTGGGCGAAGATCACCTCGCCCTGCTCGGTGAGCTTGAAGCGGCCGTCGACGGATCCCGGCGGCTGGGCCCGGACGGCGCGGTCGGCCGGGCCGCCACCACGCCCGAGGGCGCCGCCGCGGCCGTGGAAGAGCGTGAGCTCGATGTCGTTCTCGCGCGCCCACGCGGCGATGCGGGCCTGCGCGTCGAACAGCGCGAAGGTCGCGGACACGGGCCCGACGTCCTTCGACGAGTCGGAGTAGCCGAGCATGACCTCGAGCTTCCGCCCCGTCTGCTCGAGGCGGGCCGCGACCTGGGGCAGCCGGATCATGCCGTCGAGGATCTCGGTGCTCGCGTTGAGATCGGCGAACGTCTCGAACAGCGGGATGACGTCGAGCACGGGCGCGTCCTCCGCGGAGCCGAGCGCGAGCGCGGCCAGCTCGTGCACCGTGCGGATGTCGTCGGCCGACTGCGTGAACGACACGATGAAGCGGCAGAAGGGCGCGACGCCGTGCCGCTCCTGCAGGCGGGCGAGGGCGCGGAACACGTAGAGCACCTCGACCGTCATGGGCGCGAGCTCGGGGACGGCGTCGCCCGACGCATCCGCCGCGGCCACGGCGAGCACCTCGCGGAGCGCCTCGCGGTGCACCTGCGAGTGCTGGCGCACCTCCATCTCGGCGAGGTGGAAGCCGAAGGTCTCGGCCTGCCAGATGAGGCCCTGCAGCTCGCCGCCCGCGATGCGGTGCGCGCCCGCGCTCCGGAGCGATCCCTGCAGCACGCGGAGGTCGGCGAGCAGCTCGGCGGCCGACGGGTAGGCGATGGGGTCGTCGTGGCGCTCGCGCGTGGCGGCGAGGCGGCCGGCGATCACGAGCAGCACGCGGCGGTGCAGCTCGGCGGGCGCGCGGGTGCCGATGCGGGCGGTGAGGTGCGGCGCGAGCGCGTCCTGCGCGGCGGCCAGCTCGCGGAGCTCCGGGCTCGGCGGGGTGTCGGCGTCGCCGAGCGTGAGGGATCGTCCGACGCGGAGGGCGACGCGCTCGAGGCCGAGCAGGATGTGCTCGCTGGCGATGCCCGCGGCCTCCTCGGTGACCGCGGCGGTGACGTACGGGTTGCCGTCGCGATCCGCCGCGATCCAGTTGCCGAGCCGGAAGAACGCGGGCGCGACCGCGTCGCGGACGCCGGCCTCCTCGCCGAGGAGCCAGTCGTCGAGCAGGCGGTAGACGCGCGGCACGACCTCGAACAGCGTCTGGTCGAAGACGCCCATCGCGGTGCGGACCTCGTCGAGCGGCGTGGGCCGCGTGGTGCGCAGCGGCGAGGTGCGCCACAGGCCGTCGATCTCCTCGAGCAGCCGGCGGTCGATGTCCGCACCGGTGAGCGTGCCGGCCATGGCCCCGTCGCGCTCCGTGAGCAGGTCGCCGATGCGGCGGATCCCCGTGGCCACCGCCCGCCGACGCGCCTCGGTGGGGTGCGCCGTGAGCACCGGGTGGAACCGCATCTCGCCGAGGCGGCGCATGGCCTCCTCGCGGCCGAGCTCCTCGGTGAGCGTGCCGACCGCGTCCGGGATGGAGTCGGGCACGAAGCCCGCCGCCGCCTCGCGCTCGCGGAGGACACGGACGCGGTGGTGCTCCTCGGCCAGGTTCGCGAGGTGGAAGTAGCAGGTGAACGCCCGGGCGACCTGCTCGGCGCGCTCGGGCGTGAACGTGGCAACGAGGCGCTCGGCGTCGTCGATGGAGGCGTCGCGCGCGCTCTCGTACGCGTCGATGACCAGCTCGCGCAGGCGCTCGACGTCGCGCAGCAGATCCTCGCCGCCGGACTCGCGGAGCACCTGGCCGAGGAGGCCGCCGAGGTGGCTGACGTCGGAGCGGAGCGCCGGCTCGACGGCGTCGCGCGTGCCGTCGCGGGTGGAGTCGTGCTCGAGGGGAAGCGGCTTCTTCGGGGGAGTCGTCACGGAGTCGAGGATACGGACAGCGCGCGGCCGATCCTGCGCATGACGTCCGAGGACGCGCGCTCCGGCCGCGGATCCGGCTGTGGAGGGCGCGCGAGGCGACCGGATCAGCTCGCGGCGGGGGCCGCCACGCGCTCGTCCCGCGGCATCCGCAGCAGCGCGTAGGCGGAGGCGGCGAGCAGGAGCACGGCGCCCGTGGCGAAGGCGACCGGGTACGAGAACGCGTCCGCGAGGAAGCCCGCGACCAGCGGGCCGACGATGGCGCCGAGGTCCGACACCATCGAGAACACCGCGACGGGTCGTCCGCTGCGGGCTCCCGCCGCGTCGCCGACCGCAGCGGCCGGGGCCGTGCCCATGAACGACGCGGCCGCGCCGTAGACGCAGAGCAGCACGGTGAGCACGACCATGTCGGGCGCGAACGGGATCGCGATCATCAGCAGCCCGGCGACCCCGTACGCGCCGACGATCGCGGGCCGGCGACCGCGCGTGTCCACGAAGCGCGCGGCGGGCGCGAGCGCGAGCGCCTGCACCACGGCGGCGCACGCGAACGCGATGCCGGTGGCCGACGGATCCGCGCCGATCACGGCGACGACGAGCAGCGGGATCAGCGCGCTGCGGACGCCCATCGACGCCCACCCGTTGCCGAGGTTCGCGAGCAGCGCCGCGCGGTAGCGCGGGTCGCGCAGCACGCGGCCGAACGGGATCACGACCTCGTCGGCGCCGGTGGCCTGCACCTCGCGCGTGCGCGGCCGGAGGAGCAGCAGGCCGATGACGCTGGCCACCGCGAGCGTGGCCGCGTAGAAGAAGAAGGGAGCGGTGAGCGAGATCTGCGCGAGCACGGCGCCGAGCGCGGGGCCGGCCATACCGCCGATGAGGAAGCCGCCCTGGTAGAAGCCGATCGCGCGGGCGCGTCGCGTGGGCTCCGTGGAGCCGAGCAGCAGCGTCATCGCCGCCACCGAGAACATCGCCGACCCGATGCCGCCGGCGCCGCGGAGGAGGAGGAGCTGCACGTAGTCCTGCGCGAGGCCCGCGAGGCCCGAGGAGACGGCGACGATCCCGATGCCCACCGCGAGCACCGTGCGCTCCCCGCTCCAGTCGATGAGGCGGGCGACGAACGGGCTCATCACGAAGCGCATCAGCGCGAACGCGGAGATGACCGCGCCGACCTCGAAGCTGCCGACCCCGAAGCTCTCGGCGTAGACGGGCAGCACGGGCACGACCACGCCGAAGCCGACCATCACGAAGAACGCGATGATGCCGAGGACGAGCACGTCGCGCGGGAGCTTCGCGCGCGGGGCGCGGGGTGCGCGCACGGGGCCGCGGGCGTCGGGCATGGCGCCGTCGCCGGGCTCGGGGGTGAGTGCGGATCCCGCACGTCGGAAGGACCGCATGGGGAAAGCGTACGTCCGCCCCGTCACCCTCCCAAACGACCTCAAGCGCCCCATCCAAGCCCACACGCGCAATTTAACTTCACGTATCCTTTGGAGAGATCTTCCCAGACCACCCCGAATGGGCTCTATAACCCGACAGCCTGCTTGCCTATTCTTCACTCTCCGCGTGAGTTATAACATAGCCCCAGCTTTCACCCACTTCGGTAGCGAGCTCCCTTGCCATCTTGTGGATGCTGAGCAGCACAGGATGGGTTATCTGCAAGCCTGCATGCTTAAAACCCACTGAGACTTGAGGTGCCTTTGAATATGTGAAACGCGGATCCCCCGTAACATTCTTTAGCGTAGCCTCCCAAAACCTGTTCGGATCGTCTACATAAAAGCGAAGCGCTCCATCTATCTCCGCGTTTTGCACTCCGCTGACTGTCGCCGTTACACGCAATTGGCCGGCTCTTTCGAGAGTCGTCTGAAGAACAGGAGTGAGGTACTCGATTTCCCCGCCCTCGTCCTCGAGGTACCACTCGTAGGCCATTGCGCTCGGCAAGAGCATCTCATGCTTATCGGCGTTAGAGAATACAGACAACTTGTTGAACGGGTGCTGATCCGCCTGCCCTCCCATGCGAACGGCTGGTACTTTGTGATGATCGCGCGATCTCCCGCGGACACGCCCGCCACGTTGGTACCAAAAGTCTTGCGTGCCACCGAATTGTTTTTGCTTTGCAGTGGGAATTGATGACTACGTGTGACGACTTTGCCTTCGCGTTCCAACATCACTACAAGCAGATTATCGAGGGCCGCCCTAATATTGCGCAACGCGTCACCGAGCACAAGGCCCATCTCCCGGGGAGGAACATCGCCACCAATAGCGGCGCCAAGTATCTTGGTTTCGGGATCGTAGACATCGAGCATTTCGAGGGTTGCCTCTTTGCGAAAAGCAACTTCTTGTCTCCGAAACTCGTTTATGGCCTTCGTGGCATGGCTAATTCGCAAAAATATTGGGGTGAGCGAGTACCCCGTAGGCGAAGGCTACAAAGCCTCGCCGCAGTAGCACCCTGACCCCTGCCCCCACAAGAGGGGACGCGTGATCTTCTTCAAGACGACTATTACGCGCTTCGCACCGCTGGATACCAGCTCCTTAGCGGCCTCGCCCCATGTCGGACCCCAGCTCGACCTCCGTGAAGATCGACCCCAGCAGCACGCCCGCGGGCGGCGACGTGTCCTCCCCGAGCTCCGGGAAGCGGTGGGCGAAGACCTCGGCGTCGTCCTCGGGGAGGTAGCCGATCGCCTCGCCCGCCGCGAGCGACACCCAGCGGCGCGTGTTCCGCGAGACGCCCCAGACGATGCGGTGGCCGGGCTCGTCCCACCGCAGCACGGCCTCGACGAGACGTGCCGCATCGCCTGGCGACAGCCAGGTCGAGACGCTGCGGGCCTGCGACGGCTCGGGCTCGGCCGTCATGATCCGCACACTCACCACGACGTGCCCGTGCCGGTCGGCGTACATGCTGCCGAGACCCTCGAGCAGCACCTTGCTCAGGCCGTAGAACGTGTCGGGCCGGGGTGCGGGCACGTCGTCGCGCGCGGCCTCGGTGGCGGGCAGGAAGCCGACGGCGTGGATGGAGCTGGCCGCGAGGATCCGCGGCACCCCCGCCCGCACGACCGCCTCGTGCACGGCGTGCGCGCCGTCGTTGTTCACCCGCTGGATCGCCTCCCACGGCCGCTCGGCCGCGTGCGCCGCGAGGTGCACCACGAGGTCGGATCCGCGGAACGCCTCGGTGCACGCGTCCACGTCGGTGGTGTCGACGATGGCCGAGGTCTCCCCCGGCGCGAGCGGCGTCGGCGGCGCGACCACGTCGAGCAGCCGCAGCTCGTGCCCGGCGGCGAGCAGGAGGTGGCGGATGCTCGTGGCGATCCGGCCGGATCCTCCCGTGATCGTGATCGTGCCCATGCGGATCCCCTCGTCGTCGAAGCGCCGCGCGGCGCGGCCGTCCTCCCATTTTGGCGTGGGGCAGGCCCGACGAGGAGGGCAGCGGCACCATGATCAGCGCCACGGTGCGTGCGAACACCAGCTCGTCGAGCCGCGTCGCCCGCCGGGCGAGCGGGTAGGCCGCAAGCGCCCCGAGCACGCACGTGTCAGCGGTGGCCGCGCCGGTGACGATCGAGCTCCTGCCCATCGCGCGCAGGATCCCGCCGTCGAAGGCCGCCGCGGTCAAGCAGTCCGCCGTGAGGCGGGCGGACGGGAGCCCGCGCGTCTGGACGAGGTCCCCCCTCCAGCGGACGCGCGAGGGCCCTCGCCCTCCGTAGCGTCGTGAGCACCCCGCGCTGGGCGGGGCGGCATGGGGGTGCCTCGATGGAGCGGTCAGACGCGGTCACGGTCGTCGTCGCGGCGGACGATCCGGCCCGGGCTCGCCTCTTGCGGGACGCGCTGGCGCTCGCGGACGACATCGCCGTCGTGGGCTACGCGCTCGGTCCCGACGGGTTGGACGACCTGCTCCGACTGGCCGCGCCCGAGGTCGTGCTCATGGACCGTGCGCTCTTCTCGGCACTTCGGGCGTCGGGCGTCGACGGAGTCGCCCCGTCGGATCCCTCGCCCCGCCCCGCCTGCGTGGTGGTGTGCGACTCCTTCACGCGCGAGGACGGCATCGACCTCGTGCGCGACGGCGCGCACGGGGCCCTCGATGCGCGGGCCCCCGTCGCAGCCCTGGCCGGGGCCGTCCATGTCGCCGCTGCAGGCGGATCCGCCGTCGCCACGAGCGGGATCTCCACCGTCGCCTGCGAGACCATCGGCATCACCCCACGCGAGGGTGATGTGCTCCAGGGAGTCTTGCTGGGTTGGTCGAACGCCGAGATCGCCGAAGAGATCGCGCTCAGCTCGGAGACCGTCAAGTCCCACGTCGCCTCACTGATGCGCAAGCTGGCGTGTCGCAATCGCGTGGCGCTGGCCGTGAGGGCGTACCAGATGGGCGCGAGGCCGTGACCCCCCGAACGGTCCGAGTATTCCCCCGCCTGGGGGATCCCTCCGCCGAGCCGCGTCCCTAGATTCGTCCATGACGTCGAACCCCGACCGGTTCCGGAGCTGGTCACCGACACATGGAAGCGGATGACATGAACACGAATCGCAGGACCCGCACCACCCGCCTGACCGCCGCAGCAGTCGCTGGCGCCCTGGTCTTCACCGGCCTCGGAGCCAGTGCCGCGACCGCGGCCCCCACGTCGGGGACCTCCACCGGATCGACCGTCACGCCCGGCACACCCGTGCTCCTCACGCAGGCGCAGTGGGCGGACGTGGCTGCGCGGGCCAGCGCCCAGGGCGACACCGCGGCCGCCGCGGCAGCGCAGCGCATGGCCGTCCCCGACAAGGGCCAGGTCTCCACGCAGGCGTGGGGCATGATCGCCAAGAATGCCATCAAGGCCGCCCTGCGGTACGGGAAGCCGTACCTGCCCGCCAAGATCCGGCCGTACGCCGACAAGCTCTACGACCTCATCGACGAGGTCGAGGGCATGGCCGAGGTCGGCATCTTCACGGCCCTCACCAGCGCGGGGCTGCCGCCGGACGTGGCGCGCTACGCCGCCCAGTGGATCGTCACGTTCCTCTGATGGGCTGACGGCAGGGCGCACGACGACGGACGGAACCGAGGAGGACACATGAGCACCGCACCCAGGCCCGGCATCACCGGAGGGGCGATCATGCTCCTGCTCCTCCTCGGCGCCGTCGTCGTCGCGTCCCTGCCGATGGTCGCCGGCCTCTTCGCCGGGGCGCTGCTGCCGCAAGCCGGCGGGCTCCGAGACGAGGTCGGCACCGCCCACCTCCTCCATCTGCTGTGGATCTACCCGCTGCTGTTCCTCGCCGGCACCGTCGTCGACGCGGTCGGGAAGCACGTGCGCGGCTCACGGCCGGCGGGCGTCATCGGCAGCGGAGTCGAGCTGGTGGTGCTCTGGGCGATCCTCAGCCTCATGCTCGGCGTCTACTTCGCTCGCGCGGAAGGCGCGGTCCTCGCCGCCGGTATCGCGATGCTCGTCTACTGGCCCTTCGTCAAGGGCATGGAGCGCAAGACAGCACGCCGCGATGCCGAGCAGGACAGCCCTCCGGACGGCGTCGCCACCGGATGAGCCGCGTCCGGTGGACTCCGCCGCGCCCCTAGCTGTACTGGGTCATGACGTTGGTGACACTCGGGCCGCGGGCGTGAGCCCGTGGCTTGAGTGGATTCGTTCAGTGTTGTAGTGCTCGATGAAGGGGTCAAGCGCGTCGGCCCGGTGTTGGTTGCTGGTGAAGGGTTGCCGGTAGGCCCACTCGGTCGCGAGGGTCCGGTTGAAGCGCTCGACCTTGCCGTTCTGCCAGGGGCAGTGCGGGCGGATGAACTTCTGCCGCGCGCCCAGGTCCTGGACGGCGTTCTTGAACGCGGTCGAGTGCCGGTAGGCGAACGCGTTGTCCGTGATGACCCGCTCGATCCGGGTGATCCCATGCCCGGCGAAGTACGCCGCTGCGCGGGTCAGGAACCCGGCCGCGGTCGCGCCTTTCTCATCGGGATGGATCTCCGCGTAGGCGAGACGGGTGTGGTCATCGACCGCGGCATGGACGTAATCGAACCCGATCCCGCGGCCGCGGACCTGCTCGCTGCGCCCGTGGACCCGCCAGCCGCCTCCGTCCGGGATCCTCCCGAGCTTCTTCACGTCCACGTGGATCAGATCACCCGGATGCTCGTGCTCATACCGGTGCGCCGTTGACCGGGATGCCCGGATCACGGCCCCGGTGACGGGGTCCAACCATGCCAACGGCGGCGCCCCGTGCCGGCGCAGGATGCGGGAGATCGTACGGGATGGAACACCTGTCACCGGCGCCAGCCGCGCAGGACCCGCCCGCAACTGGGCCCGCGCTTCCAGCACGGCCCGTTCCCGCTCCGGGCTCGTTCGCCTCGGTACTGACCGGGGCCGCGATGACCGATCCGTCAGCCCTCGCAGCCCCTCGGCACGGAACCGGTTCACCCATCGATGCGCGCACTGCCACGACACCCCCAGCTCCCGCGCGACGTGCGCGACCGGCCGACGATCCTCCACCACCCGCCGCACGAGGAGAACCCTCCCGTGAACCGTCAGACGAGCATTACCGTGGGACATCGAGGCCTCCTGGCGATGGTTGAACTGAACAGCTCCATCAAGCCAGGAGGCCTCTTCACACGCCCCGAAGTGTCACCAACGTCACGGCCGAGTACAGCTAGCTGCGCATCCACTTCCGGAGCTGGTCGATGCGCTGCTGCAGCTGCGTCACGCTGCACTGGCCGACCGCGGGTCCGCCGCACACGCGACGGAGCTCGGCGTGCACGAGGCCGTGCGGCTCGCCGTGCAGCTTCGCGCGCATGCCGACGAGGCTGTTGAGGAGCTGGCGCTGCTCCTTGAGCGTGCGGTACAGCGGGATGTCGTCGGGGTCCTTCGGCGCGCCGCTCTCGGCCTGCTTCCGCTCGCGCTCGCTCGCGTGCCTCGACTGGCGGTGCTGCCGCTGGGCGAGGAGCTCGCGCACCTGCTCGGGCTCGAGGATGCCGGGGAGCCCGATGAACTCCTCCTCCTCGAGGCTGCCGACGTCGGCCATCTGCCCGAACTCGGCGCCGTCGAAGAGCACCTTGTCGAACGTGGCCTCAGACCCCATGGCCTCGAACGAGAACTCGCTCAGCAGGGAGTCGGATCCCTTCTCGCTGCGGTTCGCCTCGCCCATCATGGCGTCCTCGGGGTTGTAGAGGTCGCCCTCCTTCGAGGAGTCGCGGTCGAGCGCGTGGTCCCGCTGGCGCTCCAGCTCGTTGGCGAGCACGAGGAGGTTGGGGACGCTCGGCAGGAAGATCGACGCCGTCTCGCCGCGGCGCCTGGCCCGGACGAAGCGCCCGACGGCCTGCGCGAAGAACAGCGGCGTGGACGCGCTGGTGGCGTAGACGCCCACGGCGAGCCGCGGCACGTCGACGCCCTCGGAGACCATGCGCACCGCGACCATCCAGCGCGAGGTGCTCGCGGAGAAGCGGTCGATGTTGGCGCTCGCCTCGACGTCGTCGGAGAGCACGAGGGTGACGGGCTGCCCGCTGATCCGCTGCAGGATCGCCGCGTAGGCCCGCGCGGTCGTGTGGTCGGTCGCGATGACCAGGCCGCCGGCGTCGGGGATCGACTGCCGCACCTCGCTGAGGCGCCGGTCGGCGGCGGCGAGCACCTGCGGGATCCACTCGCCGTCGGGGGCGAGCGCCGTGCGCCACGCCTGCGACGTGATGTCCTTGGTGTTCCCCTCGGCGAGCTGCGCCTCCATCTCGTCGCCCATCTTGTTGCGCCAGCGCATGCTGCCGGCGTAGGCGAGGAAGATGACGGGCCGCACAACGCCGTCGGCCAGCGCGCGTGAGTAGCCGTAGTCGTAGTCGGTCTGCGAGAGGCGGACGCCGCGGTGGTCGCGGAGGTAGCTGACGAACGGGATGGGCGCGGTGTCGGAGCGGAACGGCGTCCCGGTGAGCGAGAGGCGTCGGGTCGCGCGCTCGAAGGCCTCGCGGATGGCGTCGCCCCAGCTGAGCGCGTCGCCACCGTGGTGGACCTCGTCGAGGATCACGAGGGTGCGGCTCGACTCGGTCATCGTCTTGTGCAGGTAGGGGTTCGCCGCGACCTGCGCGTACGTGACGGCGGCCCCGTGGTAGTGCCGGCCGAGCGCGCCGGAGGAGTTGCTGTACATGGGATCGAGGCGGACGCCCGCGCGCGCGGCCGCGTCGGCCCACTGCTTCTTGAGGTGCTCGGTGGGGGCGACCACGGCGATCCGGTCGACGGTCTTGCGGTGCAGCAGCTCGGACGCGAGACGGAGCGCGAACGTGGTCTTGCCGGCGCCCGGCGTCGCGTTGGCGAGGAAGTCCCGCGGCTCCTTCTCGAAGTACGCGGTGAGCGCCTCCTCCTGCCAGGCCCGCAGCTTGCTGACGGTGCCCCAGGCGGCGCGCTCCGGGAAGGCCGGCGAGAGGTGCTCGGCCGCGGCGGATCCGACGTGCGGTGGAGGGGTCGGGAGGGTGCTCACTCGACCTCACGATACCCGCACCCGGGGACGCTCCCGTCGATCGCCGGGGCGCGCGAGCTGCTCGCGGCGGGCGGATCCGTGTCGCATGCGGCCTCGCGTCGGCGGCGCGCGACCCGGGCGGATCCGGGCCTCCGCGACGGGCCGGGCGCGTCGCCGCGCACGGCGCCGCATCAGCTCCCACCGTCCGTCCGGCAGGCGCTCAGGACGTGCGCGGGACCGGTCCGAGCAGCGTGGTCGCGATGGTCTCCGCGGTCTGCCGGTCGCTCGAGGGGTGGAAGCCGCCGGCGAGCACGTCCCGGTACAGGCGGCCGAGCTCGTCGCCCGTTTGGAAGGATCCGCCGCCCGCGACCGCGACCGCGCGCTGCACGACCTCGGCCGCCGTGCGGGTCGCCCGGACCTTGGCGCCGACGAGGAGGGACGCCCAGCGGTCGCCGTGGTCGACGCCGCGGTCGACGTCGGCGGCGAGCGCCGTGAGCTGCGGGAGGAGCGCGTCCTGCGCGAGGGCCGCCTCCGCGACGAGGTGCCGGATCCCGGGGTCGGCCGCGAGCGTCGCGCCGCCGGCCGCGCGCGAGGTGCGGCGGAGCGCGGACTCCACGGCGAGGTCGAGCGCGCGCTGCCCGATCCCCGCGTACACGGCGGCGATGAGCAGCTCGAACGCCTGCAGCACGGCGAGGACGAACGGGTCGTCGCGACGGCCGTGCTCGCGGCGGCGGACCACGTCGGCGGGCCTCGCGCGCACGTCCCGCAGGATCACCGTGTGGCTCTGGGTCGCCCGCATGCCGAGCGTGTCCCAGTCGGGCACGATCTCGAGGCCGGCGGCGTCGCGCGGCACGAAGGCGTGCACGAGGAGGGGCCGCTCCGGATCCGTGCCGTCGCGTCCGAAGAGACCGAGCCTCGTCCAGGCGGGCGCCATGCTGGAGGAGACCTTGGTGCCCGTGAACCGGTACCCGCCGTCCGCGTCGGGCTCGGCCCGCGTGAGCGCGTCGGCGAGCGCCTGGTCGTTGCCGGGCTCGCTGATCGCGAAGGCCAGCAGCTCGCCGCGGCCGGCGTCCTCGAGGACGCCGCGGAGCGAGTCGTCGCCGCGGTCGGCCAGGATCCGGGCGGCGGCGGTCCAGACGAGGTGCATCCCGACGCCGAGCGCCGTGGCGGGCGCGGCCTGGGCGAGGAGGTGCTGCGCGCGCACGGCGTCGGCGAGGGATGCGCCCGACCCGCCGAGCGCGCGCGGCACGAGGAGCCGGAGGTGGCCGGCGTCCCGCAGCTCGTCGAGGTCCTCCGCGAAGAACGCGTTGCGGGCGTCGTAGCCGGCAGCCCGTGCGCGGATCCGGTCGAGGAGCGCGTCGTCGAGGTGCGCGAGCGGGTCGGCCGGGGCGTCGGGCGTCATGCGCCCAGTCTCCCCCGCCGGTCCGCCGGTCCGCCCCGCCGACGACCGGCGCTCAGGAGGCGGACAGCACCAGGGCGTTGCCCCACGGGTCCTCGAAGGCGAGCGCACGGCCGTCGTCGCGCGTGGCGACGCCCGCCGACCGGAGGCGCGCGTCCACCGCCTCGACCTCGTCGCGCGTCGGCACCTCGATGCGCACCGTGCCGAGGCCGAGCGTCGCGGGCCGTCGCCCGGCGCCCCGGCTGTTCCAGGTGTTCATCGCCATGTGATGGTGGTACCCGCCCGCGGAGACGAAGATCGCGGATCCGTGCCAGCCGGCCACGAGCTCGAAGCCCAGGGTGTCGACGTAGAACGCGGACGCCGTCTCCGTGTCGCCCACCTGCAGGTGCACGTGGCCGATCCCCGCCGCGTCGGACGCGGCGTCGTCGACCGGCGCGAGCTCGTCGCGGAGGAACGCGTTCGGGTCGAGCCGCAGGCTGTCCATGACGACGTGGCCGTCCTGCCACGTCCACTCGTCGCGGGGACGGTCGGTGTAGAGCTCGACGCCGTTGCCCTCGGGGTCGGTGAAGTAGAAGGCGCGGCTGACGAGGTGGTCGGCGCTGCCGGTGTAGGTGCCGGGCGCACGCCGGGCGACCGAGGCGACGGAGCGGGCGAGCGCGGCGGGCTCGTCGAAGAGCACGGCGGTGTGGAAGAGGCCCGCGTTCCCCGGGCTCGGGAGGTCGTGGCCGCGCGCGGGCTCGAGGACGACGGCGGGGACGCCACCGCGTCCGAGCGTCGTGGACTCGGCACCCTCGTCGAGCTGCTCGAGCCCGACGGCGTCGCGGTAGTAGGCGGTCATGCGGTCGAGGTCGCCGACCAGCAGGGTCACGGGGCCCATGGTCGTGGCGGCGGAGAGCAGGTCGGGCATGGGTCCTCGTTCGTCGGGTCGTTCACGGGCTTGTTGAACTCTCAACCATTGTGCACGGACGGGCATTCCCGGTGGCGTCCGGACGCCTTCCTATGATGGGAAGGCCCTACCCGGAAGGATCCACATGACCGAGCCCCACCCCTGGCGCCGCTACGTCGCCCTCGGCGACTCCTTCACGGAGGGCATCGGCGATCCCGAGCCGGGGAGCCCCGGCGGGCACCGGGGCTGGGCCGACCGCGTGGCCGAGGTGCTGGCCGAGCAGGTCGAGGGGTTCGCCTACGCGAACCTCGCCATCCGCGGGCGGCTGCTCGGGCAGATCGCCGACGAGCAGGTCGAGCCGGCGCTCGCGCTGCACCCCGACCTCGTCTCGCTCTCGGCGGGCGGCAACGACATCCTCCGGCCCGGCGCAGACCCCGACCGCCTCGCGGAGCGCCTCGACGGCATGGTCGCCCGGCTCTCCTCCGAGGGCGCGACCGTGGTGCTGTTCACCGGCACCGACGTGAGGTTCTCCCCCGTCTTCGGCCGACTGCGCGGCAAGGTCGCGATCTACAACGAGGACATCCGCGCGGTCGCCGCCCGGCACGACTGCATCGTGGCCGACCAGTGGGCGCTCACCGAGATCCAGGATCCGCGCATGTGGGACGTCGACCGGCTGCACCTCGCGCCGCTCGGCCACCACACCGTGGCGCGCATGGTGCTGCAGGCGCTCGCCGTGGAGAACGACCTGGAGCCCTTGAAGCCCGAGCCGCTGCCGCAGCGCATCTGGAGCCAGGCGCGCGCCGGCGACATCGACTGGGCGCGCTCGTACTTCGTGCCGTGGGTGCTGCGGCGCCTCCGCCACCAATCCTCGGGCGACGGACGCACGGCCAAGCGGCCGGACGCGTCGCCGTGGACGCGCGTCGACGCCGGGAGCTGAGCGCCCGCCAGATCCGTCAGCCGAGCAGCTCGCCCGGGTTGCCCAGGCGCCACCAGCCGTCGGGGCCCGGGATCGCGCGGTCGAGCGCCAGCGGCACCCGCACCGTCTGCTGCCCGGCCGTGACCGTGGCCGTGCCGACCGCGGTGCCGGCGGGGGCCTCCCCGGATCCGGATGCCTCGACCGTCGTCGTCACGGGCGTGTCGCCCCACACGAGCAGCGACTCGTCCTCGCCGGCGACGGCCTGGGCGGTCGCGCCCCATGCGGTCGTGTAGTCGGCGAACGGCTCCCCCGCCGTGGCCACCTGCACGACGTGCAGGTTCGCCGTGACCGTCGGCAGCAGCGCCGTCACCTGCCTGGCGAGCTCCGCGTGGTCCCGCGCGCCGAGGGTCACGCCCACCAGGGTCACGTCCCGGTCGCCGACCTTCGTGTCCACCGCCCAGAGCAGGCACTTGCCCGCCTGCTCGAGCGTGCCGGTCTTGATGCCGCGGAACCCGGGGACGTCCGCGAGCATGTTGCGGTTCTCCACGGTCCCCACCCCCGCCACGTCGGCGCTGCGCTGGTCGACGATGCCCGAGAGCACCGGGTCGGCGAGCACCATCTCGCCGATGCGGACGAGGTCGGCCGTCGTGCTCACGGTCTCGGGCGAGAGGCCCATCGCGTCCGCGACGTGCGTGCCTGTGAGGCCCTGGTCGGCGAGCCAGGCGTTCGCGGCCGCGACGAAGGCGTCGTTCGAGCCGTACGCCCAGACCCCGAGCGCCGCCGCGTAGTTGTTGGCGCTCGCGAGCAGGGCGCCCTCCAGGAGGTCCCGCTGCGAGAGGCTCGTGCCCGGCACGGCGGGCTCGACGATCCCGTCCTGCTTGAGGATCTCGCCGCGGAGCGCCTCGTCCTCGGCGGTGAAGGTGACCTGCGGCCCGTCCTCGCCGGGCGCGAGCGGCTTCGCCTCCAGCACGACGAGGGCCGTCACGGTCTTGGTGATGCTCGCCATCGGCCGGGACACGGGCGCGGCCTCGTTCGTCGCGAGGACGCCGTCGAACCCGATGGCGCCGACGGCGGAGACGCCATCGGCCGGCCAGCTCTCGGGCGTGGGGACGTTGACGACGGGCGACGGGGCGTCGACCTGGGCGACCGCGGCGGGCGGATCCGCCGTGAGGGTGACGGGGACGTACACACCCGCGGAGACGATGAGCGCCGCGGCGACGCCGGCCAGGGTGACGCGGCGGACGCGGCTCACGCGGGGACCCGCAGCGCGTAGAGCGCGACGGCGCTCGCCGCGGCCACGTTGAGCGAGTCGACGCCGTGCAGCATGGGGATCACGACGGTCGAGTCCGCGTGGCGGAGCGCGTGGCGGCTGAGGCCGTCGCCCTCGGTGCCGAGCACGAGCGCGATCCGCTCGGGCGCATCCGCCGCGAAGGCGTCGAGGGTGACCGCATCGTCCTCCAGGGCGAGCGCGGCGAGGTGGAAGCCGGCCTCGTGCAGGAGCGGCGCCGCCTCCGACCACTCGGGCAGACGGGTCCACGGCACCTGCAGCACGGTGCCCATGCTGACGCGCACGCTCCGCCGGTAGAGCGGGTCGGCGCAGCGCGGGGTGATCAGCACGGCGTCGGCGCCGATGCCCGCCACCGCGCGGAAGATCGCGCCGACGTTCGTGTGGTCGACGATGTCCTCCAGCACGACCACCCGGCGCGCGTCCCGCAGGACGTCGGCGACCGCGGGCAGCGGCGGACGGTGCATGGCCGCGAGCGCTCCGCGGTGCAGGTTGTAGCCGGTGAGCCGCTCGAGCACGGCGGCCGCGCCGACGAAGACGGGCACGTCGGGGAAGCCCTCGAGGAGCGGCGCGACGTCGTCGAGCCACTGCTCCTGCACGAGCACCGAGCGCGGCACGTGCCCCGCGGCGAGCGCGCGGCCCATGACCTTGGTCGACTCGGCGATGTAGAGGCCGCCCGCGGGCTCGCTCACACGACGGAGGGCCACGTCGGTGAGCCGCGAGTAGTCCTCGAGGCCCGGAGAGGAGAGGTCCTCGATGCGGTGGATGTGCACGCCGGTCCTTCCTCCGTCCGCCCCGTCGCGGGTGCGGAGCCTCATCGCGCGGTGCCGTCGCGGGGATGCGCTGTCTAGACTCGACAGGACAATGATGCCCTGCCCCGTCGCCGCCCGCCGACATGGCACGGCGCCAGCTCGGCACCGGGAGGCCCCATGAGCACCGCTCTCCGTGACGATCCCCGACCCCCCGCGGGGTCGACGATCGTCGAGGCGGTCGAGCTGATGCGCGGCCGCCGCACCGCCGTCCTCACGGGCGCCGGCCTCAGCACCGACTCGGGCATCCCCGACTACCGCGGCGAGGGCGCCCCGAAGCGCAACCCCATGACCTTCCAGCAGTTCCGCAGCGAGGGCGACGACTTCCGCCGCCGCTACTGGGCGGGCGGGCACCTCGGCTGGAAGGCCTTCAGCTCGGCCCGGCCCAACGACGGGCACGCGGCGCTCGCCGACCTCGAGGCCGCCGGCGTCGTGGGCGGTCTCGTCACGCAGAACGTGGACGGCCTGCACGAGCGCGCCGGATCCCGGCGGGTGGTCGACCTGCACGGCTCGCTCGACCGGGTCCTCTGCCTCGACTGCGGCCAGGCCTACGCGCGCTCCGCGATCGCCGACCGCATCAGCGCCGAGAACCCGTGGCTCGACCAGCCCGACGCGGTCGAGCTCAACCCGGACGGCGACGCGCAGGTGCACGACGTCGACCGGTTCCGCATCCCCGTCTGCAGCGTCTGCGGCGGCATGCTCAAGCCCGACGTGGTCTTCTTCGGCGAGCTCGTGCCCACCGAGCGGTTCCGCGAGGCGAGCGCCATCGTCTCGGACGCGGACGTGCTCCTCATCGCCGGGTCGTCCCTCGCGGTCAACTCCGGCATCCGCCTGCTGGAGATCGCGCGGAGGAGCCGCATGCCGATCGTGATCCTCAACCGCGGCACCACCAAGGGCGACACCCGGGCCACGGTGCGGCTCGAGGGCGGCACGAGCGAGATCCTCCGCACCATCGCGACGGAGCTCGCGTCGTGACGCGCATCGTGCTCGTCCGCCACGGCCGCACCGCGTGGAACGTGGAGCGGCGCGTGCAGGGATCCAGCGACATCCCGCTCGACGACACCGGCCGCGCGCAGGCCGCGACCGCGGGCGCGCTGCTCGCGGAGGGCGGCGCGGGATGGGATGCGGTGCACGCGAGCCCGCTGAGCCGCGCCTTCGAGACCGCGTCGATCATCGCGGAGCACCTCGCCCTCGGCGGTGCGCCCACGACGGGTCCGCTGCCGGAGCCTGCGCTGGCCGAGCGCCGCTACGGCCTCGCGGAGGGCCTGACCCACACGGAGATCGAGGCGCGCTTCCCGGACGGCGACGTGCCCGGCCGCGAGACCGTGGAGTCCGTCACCGAGCGCGCGGGAGCAGCGCTCCTCCGCCTCGCCGAGCGGCACCCCGGCGGGTCGATCATCGCCGTGTCGCACGGCGGCGTCATCGCGGCGCTCGCCCGCAGCCTCGACGCGTCGCTCGTCGGCCGCCCGGGTCCCATGATCGAGAACGGCTCGACGCACACGTTCGGCGTGGTCGACGGCGAGCTGTCGCTGCTGCGCTTCGGCGGCATCGCGGACCTCGGGTCGATCGCCGACCTCGACCCGGCCCGCCGGGCCTGAGACCGAGCCTCGGCCGGGGCCGCGGCCGCTCCCCCGGCCGGGCGGACGGTGTCCCCGCCGGGCTCAGGCCCCGCGACGCCCCGTGCGGGCGACCTGCTCGAGGAGGTCGCCGAGCGCCTCGGCCGACCGGTCCCAGTCGTACTCGACGGCGCGGGCGATGCACGCCGCCGACCGCCGCCGCCACTCCTGCGGGTCCTCCAGCGCGCGCACGGCCGCGGCGAACCCCTCGGCGTCGTCCGGGTCCACGTACACGGCCGCGTCGCCGCCGATCTCGCGGAAGATCGGGATGTCGCTGACCACCACGGGGAGGCCGACGCTCATCGCCTCGATCACGGGGATCCCGAAGCCCTCGTCGCGCGACGCGGTTAGGAGCGCCATCGCGCGGCGGAGGGTGGACGCGTACTCGGCGTCGCTCGCCCCGTCGCGGAACACGAGCCGCGCCCCGTCCGCGATCGCCTCCAGGCGCTCGCGCTCGGCGGGCCCGATGCGGCTCATGAGGTGCAGCTCGTGGTCGGGCAGGTCGTCGGCCGCGCGCACGAGGGTCTCGACGTTCTTGTACGGCATGTACGAGCCCATGTAGACGAGGGTCCGCTCGGCGGGCGCGTCGCGCGGACCGTCCGGGCGACCGTCGGGCGCCGCCGCGAGCTCCGCCGCGTTCGGCACGACGACCACGGGCCGCGTGGTCAGCCGGTGCGCGCGGATCAGGCCGCGCGTCGTCTCGCTCACGGTCACGATCGCGTCGGCCCGGTCGAGCAGCAGCCGCTGCGGCCACCACGCGAGGTGGAACGCCCGCCAGATCGCGCGCACGGGCGCGGGCAGGTCGCGCGGCGGACGCCGGTGCCGGTAGTAGATGAGGTCGTGCAGCGTGAGCACGAGCGGGTAGGTGCGCCCCCGCGAGCCCATGGTCTGCATGGGGCTGTAGACGACGTCGGGCCGCATGCGCGAGACGCGTCGCGCGACCCAGGGCTCGCGGGGCCCGGTCGGCGAGCTGACCAGCTGCCACGGCAGGTCCGGCAGGAGCGCGAGCTGGCGGTGGTCGCTGATGAGCATGGTCACGTCGAAGCGCGAGCCCAGCCGGGCGACCAGCTCGGCGCCGTAGCGGCTGATCCCGTCGTGCCGGCCGATGCGGGTGTACCGGCAGTCGAACACGAGCCTCACGACGCGCTCCCCTCGTCCAGGAACCGGCGGATGGCAGCGGCCGCCTCCCGGGGCGTCTCGTAGTGGATGAGGTGCCCGACCCGCGGGATCACCTCGAGCCGCGCGTCCGCGAAGAGCCTCTGCAGCCGGTGCTGCGCGGCGACGGGAGTGATGTCGTCGCGCTCGGCCGCCACGAGCAGCACGGGGACGGCGACGCGCGGCGCGTACGTGCTGGCATCCGACGACACCGACGCGCGGAACGCCTCGAGCACGACGCGGCGGTCGCTGAAGGCGCTGAAGAACCGGTCGTGCTGGTCGTTGATCCACCGGCGGAGCGACCGGTCGTGCGTCTTCGCCATCGCCTCGCTCATCACGCGCACGATGGCGCGGTTGCGCAGCAGGCCGAAGCCCGCGCGCTCGGGCAGCACGGCGGCGGCGCGGTAGTAGAGCACGGCGAGCCGGGTCAGGATCCCCCGCGGCCCCTCGAGCGCGGGCGCCGCGATGGGGTTCACGAGGATCGCGCGCGGGCTCGGCAGGCCGTCCGCGAGCGACGCCGCGACCACGATCGACCCGAACGAGTGGCCGAGCACGGTGGCGTCCCCCGTGCCGGTCGCGTCGACGAACGCGCGCAGCCACGCGGAGTAGCCGGGGATGTCGTGCCGGGCGTCGACGAGCGGCGTCGAGTCCCCGAAGCCGGGCAGGTCGGGCGAGAGGATCCGCACGCCCGGCAGCTGCGCCACGACCGGCTCCAGCCCGTGGTGGTCCCCGCGGAACCCGTGCACGACGACGAGCGTCTGCGCGGCGTCGGCCGGCCCGTACTCCCACCAGGCGGTGCGGCTCCCGAGGAGGTCGAGGGTTCGGCGGACCACGGGGATGCGGTCGAGCTGGGCGGCGTAGGGCGAGGGGACGGTCATCGGGGACGAGTCTACGAGCGGGGGCCGCCGGCGCCCCCGGGCGCGCCGGGCTCCGCCCGCCCGGCCTCCCGCGCCTACGCCTAGAGTTGCGAGCGAGCATCCCCGCCCCGAGTCGACGCCCCCGTCGGGCCCATGAGGAGAACAGTGAGCTTCACCGCCCCCATCACCCTGCCCGGCCTCACCCTCGACAAGCAGTGGTACAAGCGCTCGGTCTTCTACGAGGTGATGATCCGCTCGTTCGTCGACTCGAACGGCGACGGCACGGGCGACATCCAGGGCCTCATCTCGAAGCTCGACTACCTGCAGTGGCTCGGCATCGACGGCCTGTGGCTCCCGCCCTTCTTCCAGTCGCCCCTCCGCGACGGCGGTTACGACATCAGCGACTACATGGCCGTGCTCCCCGAGTTCGGCACCCTCGACGACTTCAAGGAGCTCGTCACCAAGTCGCACGAGCGCAACATGCGCATCGTCATCGACCTCGTGATGAACCACACCTCCGACCAGCACGAGTGGTTCCAGCAGTCCCGGTCCGACCCGGAGGGCCCCTACGGCGACTTCTACGTCTGGAGCGACACCGACGAGAAGTACGAGGACATCCGCGTCATCTTCGTCGACACCGAGGAGTCCAACTGGACCTTCGACCCGGTGCGCCGCCAGTTCTTCTTCCACCGATTCTTCTCGCACCAGCCCGACCTTAACTTCGACAACCCGAAGGTGCACGAGGCGATCTACGGGGTCATCCGCCACTGGCTCGACATGGGCGTCGACGGCCTGCGCCTCGACGCGATCCCCTACCTCTACGAGACCGAGGAGGGCAACGGCGAGGGCGAGCCCGCCACGCACGAGTTCCTCAAGCGCCTGCGCGCGATGGTCGACGAGGAGTACCCGGGCCGCATCCTCATCGCCGAGGCCAACCAATGGCCCCGCGAGGTCTCCGCGTTCCTCGGCACCGAGGAGGAGCCCGAGTGCCACATGGCGTTCGACTTCCCGATCATGCCGCGCATCTTCTACTCCCTCCGCTCGCAGACCGCGGACGAGCTGAAGCGGATCATGGGCGAGACGTTCGATATCCCGGAGGGCGCCGCATGGGGCGTCTTCCTCCGCAACCACGACGAGCTCACGCTCGAGATGGTGAGCGAGGAGTACCGCCAGGCGATGTACGGCTGGTACGCCTACGACCCGCGGATGCGCGTCAACATCGGCATCCGGCGCCGCCTGGCCCCGCTCCTCGACAACTCGCGCGCCGAGCTCGAGCTCGTGCACGCGCTCCTGTTCTCCCTGCCCGGCAGCCCGTTCCTCTACTACGGCGACGAGATCGGCATGGGCGACAACATCTGGCTGCCGGACCGCGACGCCTCGCGCACGCCCATGCAGTGGACCCCCGACCGCAACGCCGGGTTCTCGACCGCCGACCCGGGCAAGCTCTACCTCCCCGTCGTGCAGTCGCTCGTCTACAACTACGCGCAGATCAACGTGGAGTCGCAGCTGGCGCAGTCGCGCTCGCTGCTGCGCTGGGTGCGGAACGTGATCCACGTCCGCAAGGCCCACCCGGTCTTCGGCCAGGGCACCATCACGGTCCTGCCGACCGACCACGAGAGCGTCCTCGCCTTCGTGCGCTCCTACGAGGGCAGCGGCACGCACTTCGGCGACCGCGCGGAGGACGTGCTGTGCGTGTTCTCGTTCGCGCACAACCCGGTCTCGGTCACGATCGACGCGTCCGACTTCGCGGGATCCCAGCTGTACGACCTCTTCGGCGGCGGCGTCTTCCCGACGGTCGGCAACGACGGACGCCTCACGCTGACGCTCGCGACGCAGAGCTTCTACTGGCTGCACATGGGTGCGCCCACCATCGGCGGTCGCCCGTAGCATCTACAGGATGAGCTCCCGCTGGCACGACACCCTGGCCTCGTTCGACCTCGAGACGACGGGGGTGGACGTCGAGACCGCGCGCATCGTCACGGCGTGCATCGTCGTGCTCGACGCACAGGGCGAGGTCGTCGAGCGGCACGACTGGCTCGCGGATCCCGGCGTCGAGATCCCCGCGGGCGCAGCGGCCATCCACGGCGTCACGACGGAGCGCGCCCGGGCCGAGGGTCGCGACGCCGGCGCGGTCGTCCTCGAGATCGTCACCACCATCCGCGAGATGTTCGCGCGCGGTCTCGCGCTCGTCGTCTACAACGCGCCCTACGACCTCACGCTCCTCAACCGCGAGGCCGTGCGCCACGGGGTCGAGCCGCTGCGCGACACCGGCCCCGTCATCGACCCGCTCGTCATCGACAAGGCCGTGGACACCTACCGCCGCGGCAAGCGCACCCTGTCCGTCGCCGCCGAGCACTACGGCGTCCGGCTCGACGACGCGCACGACGCGGGCGCGGACGCCATCGCGGCCGGCCGGGTCGCCCAGGCCATCGCGGGGCGCTACGCCGACCAGCTCGACATCCCCGTCCTCGACCTGCACGACCGCCAGGTCGACTGGTCGCGCGTGCAGGCGGAGAGCTTCCAGGACTACATGCGGCGCACGCGGGATCCCGCCTTCACGACCTCCGGCGCCTGGCCCGAGCGGCACGTCGGCGCCTAGGACTGGTCCCCCCGGGCGATGCTACCGACGCGAGCGCGGCGCCCCGGGACGACGAAGGGCGCCCGGCCTGACCCGGGCGCCCTTCGTCGTGCTGCAGCGAGAGGCTGCTACTTCTTGGTGCCGAAGCCCGCGTAGCGCGAGTTGAACTTCTCGACGCGGCCCGCGGAGTCCATGATGCGCTGCTTGCCCGTGTAGAACGGGTGCGACTCGCTCGAGATCTCGACGTCGATGACGGCGTACTCGTTGCCGTCCTCCCAGACGATGGTCTTGGAGCTGCTCACGGTGGAGCGCGTGAGGAAGGTCGCGCCGGAGGCGAGGTCGCGGAAGACGACGGGGGCGTACTTGGGGTGGATATCGGTCTTCATCGGGGTGTCCTTCGTCGTTTCTGGTGTCTGCGTGGGAAGCGTGGGTGCCCGGGATGTTCACCGGACCAGTGGACGAGTCTACCAGACGGGTGCCAGGATCGGGTCGGCGCGCCGGGAGCGGCGCGCGGATCAGCGGCGGCTGGCGCGGGCGGTGAAGCGCCCGTCGACCTGCATGACCTCGAGGTCGAGGCCGAAGGTGCGGCCGAGGTTCTCGGCCGTCACCACATCCCCGAGCGGACCGGACGCGACGACCGCGCCGTCGCGCAGGAGGAGGCCGTGCGTGAAGCCACGCGGGATCTCCTCCACGTGGTGCGTGACCATGACGATGCCGGGAGCCTCGGGGGCCGACGCGTAGCCGCCGAGCAGCTGCAGCAGCTCCTCGCGCGCGCCGAGGTCGAGGCTCGCGGCCGGCTCGTCGAGGAGCAGCAGCTCGGGGTCGGTCATGATCGAGCGCGCGATCTGCACGCGCTTCTGCTCGCCGTCGCTCAGCGTGCCGAAGCGGCGCTGCTCGAGGTGGCCGAGGCGCCACTCGGCGAGGACGCGCTGGGCGCGACGCACGTCGATGTCCTCGTAGTCCTCGTTCCAGCGGCCGGTGACCGAGTACGCCGCGGTGAGCACCACGTCGAGCACGGTCTCGTCGGCGGGGATGCGGCGGGCCATCGCGGTGGACGCGAAGCCGATGCGCGAGCGCAGCTCGAACACGTCGACGCGGCCGAGCTCGTGGTCGAGCACCGTCGCGGTGCCGGAGGACGGGTGCTGCATGGCGGAGGCGATCTGCAGGAGGCTCGTCTTGCCCGCGCCGTTCGGGCCGAGGACGACCCAGCGCTCGTCGCCGTCCACCGTCCAGTCCACCTGGTCGAGGATGGTCGTCCCGTTCCGGACGAAGGACACTCCGGACAGGGAGAGGACGTGGCTCATGCGCACGAGTCTACCGGCCCGGACCCCTGGCACCGCCCGGCGGTGGGATGCGCCGGGCGGACCGGACGGCGGCCCGGAGCCGGGCGATCAGCGCAGGATCGACGCGTAGATCGCCTCGGTCTGGCGGGCGATGCGGTCCCACCCGAACTCCCGCTCGGCGCGCACGAGCCCCGCCTCGCCCATGCGCATCGCGGTCCCCGGGTCCTGAACCACCTCGGTGAGGGTCGCGGCGAGGTCGCGGACGAAGCGCTCGGGGTCGGTGGGCGTGCCCGTGCCATCGGTCGCCTGGTCGATGGGGACGAGGCGGCCGGTGACGCCGTCGTCGACGACCTCCGGGATCCCGCCCGTCGCGGTGCCGACGACGGGAGCGCCGCAGGCCATGGCCTCGAGGTTCACGATGCCGAGCGGCTCGTATACCGACGGGCAGACGAAGACAGTGGCGGCGGTGAGCACGGCGGACAGCTCGCGTCGCGGCAGGAGGCGGTCGATCCACACCACGCCGGAGCGCCCCTCCTGCAGGCCGCGGACGAGGGCCGTGACCTCCTCCATGATCTGCGGGGTGTCGGGCGCACCCGCGCACAGCACCATCTGCACGTCTGCGGGAAGCAGCGCGGCCGCACGCAGCAGGTAGGGCAGGCCCTTCTGGCGGGTGATCCGGCCGACGAACACGACCGAGGGCCGCGACGGGTCGATGCCGAGCGAGCGCACGAGCTCGTCGTCGTGCACGGGCTTCCACGACTCGAGGTCGATGCCGTTGTAGACCGTGTGCACCCGGGCCTCGTCGAGGGCCGGGTAGGAGCGGAGGATGTCGCGCTTCATGCCGTCGCTCACGGCGATGACGGCGTCCGCCGCCTCGTACGCGGTGCGCTCGATCCAGCTGGAGACGCGGTAGCCGCCGCCCAGCTGCTCGGCCTTCCAGGGGCGCAGCGGCTCGAGGCTGTGCGCGGTGACGACGTGCGGAATCCCGTGCAGCATCGACGCGACGTGGCCCGCGTGGTTCGCGTACCAGGTGTGCGAGTGGACGACGTCGGCGCCCGCGACGTCGCTCGCGATGGCGAGGTCGACGGCCATCGTCTGCAGCGTCGCGTTGGCGCCCGCGAGCTCCGCCGGGACGGGGTAGGAGAAGACGCCGGGCTCCTCGCGGGGCGCCCCGAACGCGCGGACGACGACCTCGGTCCGCTGCCGCATGGCCTTGACGAGCTCCGTGACATGGACGCCGGCACCCCCGTAGACCTCGGGCGGATACTCCTTGGTGATCACGTCTGCTCGCATTGGTCGAACGCTAGTACATGCCCCGACGTGCATCTACGCTGGAGCAATGGCATCGAAGAAGATCTTTGGAATCGTGCTCGCCGGCGGCGAGGGCAAGCGGCTCATGCCCCTCACCGCGGACCGAGCGAAGCCCGCCGTCCCGTTCGGCGGGCAGTACCGGCTCATCGACTTCGCGCTCTCCAACCTCATCAACTCGGGGCTCACGCAGATCGTCGTGCTGACGCAGTACAAGTCGCACTCGCTCGACCGCCACGTGTCGCAGACCTGGCGCCTCAACCAGATGCTCAACTCCTACATCGCCTCGGTGCCCGCGCAGCAGCGCCTCGGCAAGCGGTGGTTCAGCGGCTCGGCCGACGCGATCCTCCAGAGCCTCAACCTCATCAACGACGAGAAGCCCGACATCGTCGTCGTGGTCGGCGCCGACCACGTCTACCGCATGGACTTCAGCCAGATGATCGACGCGCACATCGCATCCGGCCACGGCGCCACGGTCGCGGCCATCCGCCAGCCCATCGAGCTGGCGGACCAGTTCGGCGTCATCGACGTGGATCCCGCGAACCCGTACCAGATCCGCGCCTTCCTCGAGAAGCCGAAGGACCCGCAGGGCCTCGACGACTCCCCCGGCGAGGTGCTGGCCTCCATGGGCAACTACGTCTTCGACACGGACCAGCTCATCGACGCCGTCCGCCGCGACGGCGAGAACGCGGAGTCGGCGCACGACATGGGCGGCGACATCGTCCCGTGGTTCGTCGAGCAGGGCAACGCCGGCGTCTACGACCTCAACCGCAACGAGGTGCCGGGCGCCAACGACCGCGACCGGTACTACTGGCGCGACGTCGGCACCATCGAGTCGTTCTTCGACGCGCACCAGGACCTCATCTCGGCCCTGCCCGTGTTCAACCTCTACAACAAGGACTGGCCGATCTTCAGCCAGCAGCTCAACAGCCCTCCCGCGAAGTTCGTCCGCGACGCGCAGGGCAACACGGGCACGATGATCGACTCCATCACCTCGCTCGGCGGCGTCATCAGCGGCGCCCACGTCGAGCGCAGCGTGCTCGGCCCGTGGGTCATCGCGGAGTCGGGCGCCCGCATCGTCGACTCGATCGTGTTCGACAAGGTCCACATCGGGGCGGGTGCGGTGATCAGCCGCGCGATCCTCGACAAGGACGTCGAGGTCGAGCCCGGCGCCACGGTCGGGGTCGACCACGACCGCGACCGCGCCCGTGGCTACACCGTGACCGACGGCGGCATCACCGTCGTGGGCAAGGGCGTGCGCGTCACCCCGTGAGCGCCCCCAGCACGCTGACGACGACCACCACGCCGGCGCCGCTCGTCGCCCGCGCCCTCCCGCGCATGCTCGTGGTGCTCGACGTGGACTCGACCCTGATCGAGGACGAGGCGATCGAGCTGCTCGCCGCCGAGGCGGGCTCGCTCGAGGAGGTCGCCGCCGTCACCGAGCGGGCGATGCGCGGAGAGCTCGACTTCGCGGAGAGCCTGCGCTCGCGGGTCGCGACGCTGGCCGGCCTGCCGGTCTCGGTGCACGCGCAGGTCGGGGCGCGGATCCGGGTCACGCCCGGCGCCGCGCGCATGATCCAGGGGCTGCACGAGGCCGGCCACGTCGTCGCCGTCGTGTCGGGCGGCTTCCACGAGCTGCTGGATCCGCTGGCCGAGCGCCTCGGGCTCGACCTCTGGCGCGCCAACCGGCTGGAGACGACCGAGGGGCGCCTCACCGGACGCGTCTCGGGACCGGTCATCGACGCCGACGCGAAGCGCGCTGCCGTCGAGGAGTGGAGCCGCGACCTCGGGATCCCGCTGGCCCGCGTCGTGGCGGTCGGCGACGGTGCCAACGACCTCGAGATGATGCACGTCGCCGGCCTCGCGGTCGCGTTCGACGCGAAGCCCGCCGTCCGCCGGCGCGCCGACGTGTGCATCGACCGCCGGGACCTAGCGCAGGTGCTGGCGCTCCTCGGCCTGCCGCGCTGACGCGACCCGACCCGACGCGCCGCGATCCGACGCGCCCCCGCCCCTCAGCCCGCGACGACCGCCCGGGCGATCGCCGTGAGCTGCGCGATGTTCGCGGGCATCCGCCCCCGCTCCGACGGCAGGCTCGCGAGGTGCGTCACGTTGTCGAGGTACGCCAGGAAGATGAACGCGCCGAAGCGCTCGTCCGGGACGCCCGTGCTGCCGCCCGCCGCCGTGTAGGCGCGGTGGAACTGCGCACGCTGGCGGGGAGCGAGGTACATGATCGCCGCGGCGACGTCGAGCCCGGCGGGGCCGAGGCCGCAGCGGTCGAAGTCGATGACGGACACCCCGTCCGGCCCCTGGATGAGGTTGCCGGGGTGGTAGTCGCCGTGCACCATGATCGGCGGCCCGGCCTCCGCCAGCGTGGCGCGGAGCTGCTCGATCGCGCCGCCCAGCGCGTCGGCGGTGGAGCCGTCCGCCATGATGCCCGGGTAGCCCTCGACGAGGCGCTCCAGGCGGGTGGTCGCGTAGTCCGCGTCGTAGCGGCGGCGCTGTCCGGCCAGGGCGACGGCCGCCGGATCCGCACCCGCCGCGTGCAGGGCGGCGAGCGTCTCGGCGAACGGCCCCGCGTCCGCCGAGGCCGGGAGGCTGCTCAGCATCTCGCCGTCGTGCCACGTGAGCAGGCTCGCGAGGCGCCGCTCCACGCGCCCGCCCGACGCGCCGACCACCGCGCGGCGGAGCCCGACCTCGTCGTCGTCGGGCACGGCGACCTCGACGGTCGCCGTCCAGGAGCCGTCGCGCGTGCGCTGCGGACCGGGCACCGACGGCCAGCCCCGCGACGCGAGCACGTCGAGCCAGTCGAGCTCCAGGTCGATCTCGTGCTGCTTGCGGCGGGCGACGTGCAGGCGCAGCAGGTAGCGGGATCCGCCGTCGACGTCGACCCGGTACGCGTGGTTGTGCGTGGCCCCCAGCTCGGTGAGCGCGGCGGGACCGAGGTCCCAGGCCGCCAGGAGTTCGGTCACGGCGCTCTCCCCGACCGTCGGGGTCAGTGGCCCATGCCGAGGCCGCCGTCGACGGGGATCACGGCACCCGAGATGTACGCGGCCTCGTCGGAGGACACCCACGCCACGACGCCCGCGACCTCGGCGGCGGTGCCGTAGCGGCCGGCCGGGATGGACTTCTTGTACTCGGCGGCGGTGGCCTCGGGCAGCTCGGCGGTCATGTCGGTCTCGATGAAGCCGGGGGCGATCACGTTCGCGGTGATCCCGCGTCCGCCGAGCTCGCGCGTGACGGAGCGGGCGAGGCCGACCAGCCCGCTCTTGGACGCCGCGTAGTTGACCTGGCCGCCGGAGCCGTACAGGCCGACGACGCTGGAGATGAGGACGATTCGGCCGAAGCGCGCCTTGAGCATGCCCTTGGATGCGCGCTTGACGACGCGGAAGGCGCCGCCCAGGTTCGTGTCGACCACCTCGGTGAAGTCGTCGTCACTCATCCGCATCATGAGGGTGTCGCGCGTGATGCCCGCGTTCGCGACGACGACCTCGACGGGTCCGTACGCGGCCTCGACCTCGGTGAACGCGGCGTCGACGGACGCGGCGTCGGTGACGTCGGCGCGCACCGTGAGGCTGCCCTCGGGTCCCTGGCCGGAGCGGGCGGTGACGGCGACGCGGTGGCCGCGGCGCAGCATCTCCTCGGCGATCGCGTACCCGATCCCCCTGTTGCCTCCGGTGACGACGACGGTGCGTGCAGTGCTCATGGGGAACCTTCCATTACGGCTTGGAGGGGGCTTGCGGACGCGGACGAGCCTACCGGTGGGGCGGCGTACCCTGGTCTCGATGGGGAGCGCGTCGCTCCCTGCGAAGGACACCATCCACGCATGCCAGCTCCGCAGCAGTCGGTCACCAGCCTCCCCCGGTCCCCGCAGGAGGACCGCCATGCCCGCATGGTGAAGTACACCATCGCGATGAGCATCCGGATGGTCTGCATCCTGTCCTGCCTCTTCCTCCAGGGCTGGTGGCTGGCCGTCGCCGCCATCGGCGCCATCGTGCTGCCCTACTTCGCGGTCATCCTCGCGAACGTCGGCGGCAACCAGGGCACGGCGGTCGAGCGTCCCGGCGGCGTGGTCGTCGTCTCCGCCCGCCACTCCGGCTTCCCGCCGCCCGCCGAGCCGTTCGTCCCCTCCGAGCCCTTCCGCGCGTCGGAGCCGTTCACCACGCCCGAGCCGTTCACGACCTACGAGACCGGACGCGCGCCCGAGCCGACGCCCGACCCGGATCCCCGTCCGACGACCGCGGGCGGGCCGACCGCGCCCGACACCCCGACCGGCGCGTGAGCGGCCTCGCCTCCTGGGGGCTCGGATCCGCCGGGCCGTCCTCCGATGTCGTCGAATGCTCGCGCGCCGGATGCCGCGCCGATGCCGCCTGGCGCGTCGAGTGGCGGAACCCGCGCATCCACACGGCCGACCGGGTGAAGACGTGGACGGCGTGCGACGAGCACGTCGCCTTCCTCCGCGACTTCCTCGCCGGGCGCGACTTCCCGGTGCGCGTCGCCGCGCTCGACGCACCCGTCGCGGGGGCGATCGCGTGAGCCGCTGGCGCTTCGTCCTCAACCGCAGGTGGGCCGGGTACCTCGCGGTCGCCGTGGTCTTCGCCATCGCCTGCGTCCTCCTCAGCCATTGGCAGTTCGCGCGCCGGGACGAGGCACTCGCCGAGATCGCCAAGGTCGAGGACAACTGGGACCGCGCCCCGCAGCCCGTCGACCAGGTGCTCGCCGACACGTCGGCGTACGTCGACACGCAGAAGTGGACCCCGGTCACGATGACCGGCACCTACCTGGTCGACCAGCAGCTGCTCGCACGGAACCGGCCCTTCAACGGGCAGCCCGGCTTCGAGGTCCTCACGCCCCTGCGCCTCGACGACGGGCGGGTGTTCGTGGTCGACCGGGGCTGGGTGCCCATCGGCAACTCGCAGGACTCCCCCGACTCCGTCCCCGCCCCGCCCGTCGGCGAGGTCACGGTCACGGCGCGCCTCAAGGCGGGCGAGCCGGAGCTGCCGGGTCGCTCGGCGCCCGAGGGCCAGATCGCGACCGTCAACCTGCCCGACATCGCCGCGCGCGTCGGCTCACCCACGTTCACGGGCGCGTACGGGCTCCTGATCTCGGAGGATCCCGCCCCCGCCGACGCCGCCCCCTTCGCGACGCCGCGCCCCGAGGAGGACGAGGGCCCGCACCTCTCCTACGCGTTCCAGTGGCTGGTGTTCGCAATCATCGCGTTCGTCGGCCTCGGCGTCGCGATCCGCAACGAGTACCGCATCATCAACGCGGACGATCCCGAGGAGCAGGACCGCGAGCGCGCCCGTCAGGCCAAGCGGGCCCGCAAGCAGCCCTCGGACGCCGACGTCGAGGACCGGATCCTCGACGAGGCGCGCTGAGCCGACACCCCGCGGGCTCCTGACGGGTCGTGTCCGGCCCGCCTGGTCGGGTCAGGCGAGCTCGATGAGGTCCATGTAGTCGGGGCTCCAGTGGTCCTCGGTGCCCTCCGGCATGATGAGGACGCGCTCCGGGTTCAGCGCCTCGACCGCACCCGAGTCGTGGCTCACGAGCACCACGGCCCCGGAGTACGTGTTCAGCGCGCCGAGGATCTCCTCGCGGCTCGCGGGGTCGAGGTTGTTGGTGGGCTCGTCGAGGAGCAGCACGTTCGCGCCGGACACCACGATCATCGCGAGCGCCAGGCGCGTCTTCTCGCCACCGGACAGGACTCCGGCGGGCTTCGCCGAGTCGTCGCCCGTGAAGAGGAACGAGCCGAGCACGCGACGCGCCTCCATCTCGGAGATGTCGGGCGAGGAGGAGACCATGTTCTCCAGCACGCTGCGCTTCACGTCGATGGTCTCGTGCTCCTGCGCGTAGTAGCCGATGCGCAGGCCGTGGCCGGGCTCGAGCCGGCCCGTGTCGGGCTCGTCGACGCCCGCGAGGATCCGCAGCAGCGTCGTCTTGCCCGCGCCGTTGAGCCCGAGAATGACGACCTTGCTGCCGCGGTCGATCGCGAGGTCCACGGCCGTGAAGATCTCGAGGGACCCGTAGTTCTTGCTGAGGTCGCTCGCCATGAGCGGCGTGCGCCCGCAGGCGACGGGCTCGGGGAAGCGGAGCTTGGCGACGCGGTCGACGGCGCGCACCTCCTCGAGGCCGGACAGCATCTTCTCCGCGCGGCGCACCATTTGGTGGGCGGCGGCCGCCTTCGACGCCTTGGCGCCGAACTTCGCGGCCTGCAGCTGGAGGACGCCCGCCTTCTTCTCGACGTTGGCGCGCTCCTTCTTACGGCGCTCCTCGTCGGCGGCGCGCTGGCGCAGGTAGTGCTTCCAGCCCATGTTGTAGATGTCGATGACCATGCGGTTGGCGTCGAGGTAGAAGACGCGGTTCACGGTGTCGCCGACGAGCTCGACGTCGTGGCTGATCACGATCAGCCCGCCCTGGTACCCCTTGAGGAACTCGCGGAGCCAGGTGACGGAGTCGGCGTCGAGGTGGTTGGTGGGCTCGTCGAGGAGCATCGTGTCGGCGCCGGAGAACAGGATCCGCGCGAGCTCGATGCGGCGGCGCTGGCCGCCAGAGAGGGTGCTGAGCGGCTGGTCGAGGATCCGGTCGGGCAGGCTGAGGTTGCTCGCGATGGACGCGGCCTCGGCCTCGGCTGCGTACCCGCCGAGCGCGACGAAGCGCTCCTCGAGCCGGCCGTAGTCCTTCATCGCCTTCGCGGAGACCTTGTCGTCCGTCGACGCCATGTCGAGCATCGCGCGCTGCATGTCGAGCGACAGCGTCCCGAGCCCGCGGGCGTCGAGGATGCGCGTGCGGGCCAGGTCCTCCGGGTTGCCCGAGCGCGGATCCTGCGGCAGGTAGCCGATCTCGCCCGAGCGGTCGATGCGGCCGCCCGTGGGCTGGCCCTCTCCCGCGAGGATCTTGGTGAGCGTCGTCTTGCCCGCGCCGTTGCGGCCGACGAGGCCGATCTTGTCCCCCGGGCTCACCCGGAACGAGACGTCCTCCATGAGGACGCGGGCGCCGACGCGCAGCTCCAGGTCGTGTACAGCGAGCACGGTGAGAGGTCCTTCTGTTGAGCGGATGTCCCACGGTCCGTGGGAGGTGGGCGACCCGCAGCAGAGGGGGTCGAGCCCGGTCGGTCGAGGGCGTCCATCGGACCCGACCCGTCCAGTGTACGAGACGACGGCGGCGCAGCCCTCCCTGCGGCGGGTCGGGAGACGTGACGACGGCCCCACCGGGAGGGTGGGGCCGTCGTGGACGAGCGGTCGGGCGACGATCACATGGAGAAGCCGAGCGCCCGCATCATGTCGCGGCCGTCGTCGGTGATCCGGTCGGGACCCCACGGCGGCATCCACACCCAGTTGATGCGGAACGCGGCCACGACGCCGTCGAGCGCCTCGGCGGTCTGCTCCTCGAGCACGTCGGTGAGCGGGCAGCCCGCGGACGTCAGCGTCATGTGGATGATGAGGGCGTCGTTCTCGTCGTCCCACGCCAGGTCGTAGATGAGGCCCAGGTCGACCACGTTGATCCCCAGCTCGGGATCCATGACGTCCTTGAGCGCCTCCTCGACCTCGTCGAACTTCTGCGGGGTCAGCGTGCTCTGGGTGCTCACGCGTCCACCGTGGTCGAGGGCGTCAGGAAGCGGTCGTAGCCCTCGTCCTCGAGCCGGTCGGCCAGCTCGCGGCCGCCCTGCTCGGCGACGCGGCCCGCGACGAACACGTGCACGAAGTCCGGCTGGATGTAGCGGAGGATGCGCGTGTAGTGCGTGATGAGCAGGAGCCCGAGGCCCGTGTTCGCCTTCGCGCGGTTGACGCCTTCGGACACGATCTTCAGCGCGTCGACGTCGAGGCCGGAGTCGGTCTCGTCGAGCACGGCGAACTTCGGCTTGAGCAGCTCGAGCTGCAGCACCTCGTTGCGCTTCTTCTCGCCGCCCGAGAAGCCCTCGTTGACGTTGCGCTCGGCGAACGCGGGATCCATCTTCAGCGCCGCCATCGACGTGCGCACGTCCTTGATCCAGCCGCGGATGGCCGGGGCCTCCCCGTCGATCGCGGTCTTCGCGGTGCGGAGGAAGTTAGTGGTGGTGACGCCGGGGATCTCGACCGGGTACTGCATGGCCAGGAACAGGCCTGCACGGGCGCGCTCGTCGACCGTCATGTCGAGGACCTCGACGCCGTCGAGCGTGATGGAGCCGGAGTCGACGTGGTACTTGGGGTGGCCCGCGATCGTGTAGGCCAGCGTGGACTTGCCGGAGCCGTTCGGGCCCATGATCGCGTGGATCTCGCCCTCGTTGATCGTGAGGTCGACGCCCTTGAGGATCTGCTTGCGACCCTGCTCGGTGTCGACGCTGACGTGCAGGTCGGTGATGGTGAGAGTTGACATGCGTGCGGTTCCTCTAGCTCTTCGGGGTGGTGTCGATGTGGATGTCGCCGTCCACGATCGTCACGGGGTAGACGGGGACGGGCTCGTACGCCGGCAGCGTGCGCGGCTTGCCCGTCTCGAGGGAGAACTTCGAGCCGTGGGCCCAGCACTCCAGGGTGTCGCCCTCGACGAAGCCCTCGGCGAGCGAGATGTCGCCGTGCGTGCAGGTGTCGCCGATGGCGTGCACCGTTCCCGAGGAGTCCTTGACGAGCGCGATGGCGAGGCCCTCGATCTCGATGCGGAGCGCCTCATTCACGTCGAGGTCGTCGACCGCGCAGATGCGGACGGCAGTCATCGGATCGTCTCCGTGGAGGTGCTGGCGGAGAGCTCGGCCTCGATGGCGGCCTGCAGCCGCTCCTCCAGGTCGGGCACGCCGATTTGCTGCACGATCTCGCTGAGGAAGCCGCGGACGACGAGGCGACGCGCCTCCTCCTCGGTGATCCCGCGGGCCTGCAGGTAGAACAGCTGCTCGTCGTCGAAGCGGCCCGTGGCGCTCGCGTGGCCGGCGCCGGCGATGTCGCCGGTCTCGATCTCGAGGTTCGGGACGGAGTCGGCGCGCGTGCCGTCCGTGAGGACGAGGTTGCGGTTCTGCTCGTAGCTGTCGGTGCCGGGCGCCGAGCGGCGGATGAGGACGTCGCCGATCCACACGGTGCGCGCGCCCTTCCCCTGCAACGCGCCCTTGTAGGTGACCCGGCTGCGGGTGTTGGGGGCGTCGTGGTCGACGTACACCTGCTGCTCGAGGTGCTGGCCCGCGTCGGCGAAGTACACGCCGAGGAGCTCGCCGTCCGCGCCCTCGTTCGAGAGGTGGGCCGAGGGGTTCACGCGCACGATGGATCCGCCGAGCGTCACCACCACGTGCTTGAGCTTCGCGTCACGTCCGACGACGGCCTGGTGGGCGGCCAGGTGGCGCGCCTCGTCGTCCCACTGCTGCACGGTGACGACCGTGAGCTCGGCCTGGTCGCCGACGACGATCTCGACGTTCTCGACGAGGGACGCCGATCCGACGTTGTCGAGGATGACGACGCCGCGGCTGAACGGGGCGGCGGTGATCAGGGTGTGCGCGGCGCGCGGCGCGAGCCCGAGCTCGGAGCGGCCGACCGTGACGGTGACGCGCTCCTCCCCCGTGACCGCGATGGCGAGCACCTCGCCGAAGGACGACCAGGCGTTGGCCTGGGCGCGGTCCTCCGGGGCTCCCGCGGTGCCGATGCGTGCATCGTCGCGGGGGATCCAGGAGACGGACGTTCCGTCGGCCCCGCTGTGCGTGACCGGGTAGCGGGAGCCGTCGAGGTCACCGGAGATGAGGTCGTCGAGCCGGCGGACGGGCGTCAGCTTCCAAACGGCCTCGCGGCCGGTGACCGCTTCGAAGGCCTCGACGTCCGTGGACGTGAAGCGCTCGGAGCGGGTCTGGATGGGGACTGCCGCCCACCCTCCGTCGGTGTGCGCCCGGTTGCCGTGCTGGTCGGCGGGGACGGGGGCTTCTGTGGTGGCGAGTGGGGTCGTCATCTAGCCGACGGATCCTTCCATGCCCATCTCGATGAGCTTGTTGAGTTCGAGCGCGTACTCCATGGGCAGCTCTCGGGCGATGGGCTCGATGAAGCCGCGGACGATCATGGCCATGGCCTCGTCCTCGGGCATGCCCCGGCTCATCAGGTAGAACAGCTGCTCCTCGCTCACGCGCGAGACCGTAGCCTCGTGCCCGAGCTGGACGTCGTCCACGCGGATGTCGATCGCGGGGTACGTGTCGGAGCGCGAGATCGTGTCGACCAGCAGCGCGTCGCAGCGGACCGTGTTGGCGGAGTGGTGCGCCGCCGCGTCCACGCGGATCTCGCCGCGGTAGCCTGCCCGGCCGCCGCCGCGCGCGATGGACTTGGAGACGATCGACGACTGCGTGTACGGCGCCATGTGCACCATCTTCGCGCCGGCGTCCTGGTGCTGGCCGGGGCCCGCGAAGGCGACGGACAGGGTCTCTCCCTTGGCGCGCTCGCCCATGAGGTAGATGGAGGGGTACTTCATCGTGACCTTGGAGCCGATGTTGCCGTCGATCCACTCCATCGTCGCGCCCTCGGCCGCCGTCGCCCGCTTGGTGACGAGGTTGTAGACGTTGTTCGACCAGTTCTGGATGGTCGTGTAGCGGACGCGGGCGTCCTTCTTCACGATGATCTCGACGACCGCGGAGTGCAGCGAGTCGGACTTGTAGATGGGGGCGGTGCAGCCCTCGATGTAGTGAACGTAGCTGCCCTCGTCCGCGATGATCAGCGTCCGCTCGAACTGGCCCATGTTCTCGGTGTTGATGCGGAAGTACGCCTGCAGCGGGATCTCGACGTGCACGCCCTTGGGCACGTACACGAACGAGCCGCCCGACCACACGGCCGTGTTCAGCGCGGCGAACTTGTTGTCGCCCGCGGGGATGACGGTGCCGAAGTACTCCTTGAACAGGTCCGGGTGCTCGCGCAGCGCCGTGTCGGTGTCCATGAAGATGACGCCCTGGTCCTCGAGCTCCTTCTGGATGGAGTGGAAGACGACCTCGGACTCGTACTGGGCCGCGACGCCGGAGACGAGTCGCTGGCGCTCCGCCTCGGGGATGCCGAGCCGCTCGTACGTGTTCTTGATGTCGTCGGGCAGGTCCTCCCATGTCTGGGCCTGCTTCTCCGTGGAGCGCACGAAGTACTTGATGTTGTCGAAGTCGATGCCGGACAGGTCGGCTCCCCACGTCGGCATGGGCTTCTTGCCGAAGAGCTCGTAGCCCTTCATGCGGTTGGCGAGCATCCACTCGGGCTCGCTCTTGCGCCGCGAGATGTCGGCGACGACCTGCGGGGAGATGCCGCGCTTGGCCGAGGCGCCGGCGACGTCCGAGTCGGACCATCCGAACTCGTACTGCCCCAGGCTCTCGAGCTCCGGTCGGTCGATGAGCACATCCGACATGGCTACCTGCTTTCCTGACGATCTGGGCGTATCAGCGCCGTATCGGCATACCCCCCGCACGGCGACGCCGCTTCGGTGACGAGAGGAAGACTGTGGGTGTCCGGGATGCGGCGGCTCCACGCCCCGCGCCCCTCTTAGGATGAACAGGAACGCGGGTGGACTTGTTCCCGCCGTCCTCGCTGACGTGCCGGATGCTGCAAGACCCGACGTGTTCCATGAACCACCCGATTCTACGGGCAATCCAGCGGGCGCGGAAGGCAGGCAGTGACTCACGGCACCGATGCGGGGCAGTCTCCCAGTGGGAGCGTGCTAGATCAGACCCTCATGGTCGGCAGGCGGCTGCGGGAGCGGCTGCCGGACGGGATCACCCGCGTCACGCGGATGCTCGTCTGGACCACTCTCGTCGTGCAGACGCTCGTCGTCGGCACGGGCGGGCTCGTCCGTCTCACGGGATCGGGACTGGGGTGCCCGACGTGGCCGCGGTGCACCGCCGACTCGTTCGTGTCGACGCCCGAGATGGGCGTGCACGGCGTCATCGAGTTCGGCAACCGCCTGCTCACCTTCGTGCTGGTGATCGTGGCGATCGCCACGTTCCTCGCCGTCCTGCGTCTCCGGAACCGCGGACGCGGCCTCTTCTCGATCGCGCTCGCCATCGGCCTCGGCATCCCCGCGCAAGGGGTCATCGGCGGCATCACCGTCCTGACCGGACTGAACCCGTACGTCGTCGGCCTCCACTTCGTGGTGTCCGTGGTGCTCGTCGTGCTGTCCACCGTGCTGGTGTGGCGCACCTACCACCCGCTCGACGAGGCCGAGCGCTCGGTCCCGTCCTCCTTCCTGTCCCTGGCGCGCGCCACCGCCGTCGTCGTCGGCATCACGATCCTCGTCGGCATCGTCGTCACCGGATCCGGTCCCCACGCGGGCGACCAGGGTGCGGCGCGCAACGGGCTCGACCCGGAGCTGCTGCAGCACGTCCACAGCTGGCCGGCGTACACGACGTTCGGGCTGACGATCGCCCTGGTCGTCATCGCGGCCCGCAACCGGTGGACCGCCGTGTCGCGCTGGACCCGGGCGCTCCTCGCGGTCGAGCTCGTGCAGATCGCCGTCGGCCTGATCCAGGCGCGCACGGGCCTCCCCGAGTTCCTCGTGGGGCTGCACATGGTCCTCGCGTGCCTGCTGGCCTCCGCGATGACCGCGACGCTGCTGAGCACCACGCGCCGGGCCGACACCCTGCGGCTGACCCCCGCGGAGGCGCGGCGCTCCGCCCACGTGGGCTGATCCCCGCCCGTCCCGTCGACGACGCCCGCCCGAGCACCGCTCGCGGCGGGCGTCGTCGTCCCGGGCGAAGCCCACGGGACATCCCCACCCGGGCCCGGACGCGAGGTCCGCGGTCGTCGGACATGCCCGGACGAGCAGGAGCCGGGTCCTGATCGGCCCCCGGGCCCAGCGCCCTGGGTCCCTCGCCTCGAGCGCCGTCAGCGGAGCCGGGCGTCGTCGCGACGGAGACCGTCGGCCGGCGGGGGCGTCAGTCGACGGACGAGCGCCGCGGACCCGACGCGGGGATCAGAAGGGAAGGAGCGGGTCGATGCCGACCGCCAGGAACAGCAGCGAGAGGTACGAGATCGACGCGTGGAAGACGCGCATCGGCTTGATGGGCTCGTGGCGCACCGCGAGGTCGTACAGGCGGTGCGTCTCGTAGACGAACCAGCCGCCGCCCGCGAGCGCGGCGAGCGTGTAGACGAGCCCCATGCCCGCGACCGGGATGAGCAGCAGCGAGCAGGCGAGCGTGGCCCACGAGTACAGGATGGTCTGGAGGCCGACGGCGGCGCGGCCGCGGACGACGGCGAGCATGGGCACGTTGACCGAGGCGTAGTCGTCGCGGTACTTCATGGACAGCGGCCAGTAGTGCGGCGGGGTCCAGAGGAACACGATCATGAAGAGGATCACCGGCGCCCAGGAGATGTCGCCGGTGACGGCGGCCCACCCGATGAGCACGGGCATGCAGCCGGCCGCTCCGCCCCAGACGATGTTCTGCGGCGTGCGGCGCTTCAGCCACAGCGTGTAGACGAAGACGTAGAAGAGGATGGCGGCCAGCGAGAGCGCCGCGGCCAGCCAGTTGGAGATGACGCCGAGCCAGATGATGCTGGCGACGCCGATGATCCAGGCGAAGACGAGCGCCTCGCGATCCGTCAGCTCCCCCGTCACCAGGGGTCGGCGCTGCGTGCGCTTCATGACGCGGTCGATGTCGCGGTCGATGTAGCAGTTGAAGGCGTTGGCGCTGCCCGCGCTGAGCGTTCCTCCGACAAGCACGCCGAGGATCAGCCACGGGTTCGGCCACCCGCCCTGGGCGAGGATCATGACGGGCGCGGTGGTCACGAGCAGGAGCTCGATGACGCGCGGCTTCGTCAGTGCGACGTACGCCTTGGTCTTCCTCGCCACGCCGATCGTCTCCCGATCGACCCGACTCTGCACCGCAACGTTCATCGCACCTCTAACTCGCCGGACATTCCCTCCCCATGGTAGGCCACGGCCCCTGCGAGCCGAGCCGCGTCGGGCCCGTCGCGACGGGCTCGGAACACCTGGGGCCAAGTGGGTGTTCCCTATACTGATAGGCGGTCCGGCTGGGCCTCCCCCCATCTTCAGAAGGGCTAGAACCAAGTGGCAGCATTGCAATGGGACCCCATCGACAGCAAGGCGGTCGACACCGCACGGATCCTCGCCGCGGACGCGGTGGAGAAGGTCGGAAACGGTCACCCCGGCACCGCCATGAGCCTGGCCCCGGCGGCCTACCTCCTGTTCCAGAAGGTCATGCGCCGCGACCCGTCCGACAGCACCTGGATCGGTCGCGACCGGTTCATCCTCTCGGTGGGCCACAGCTCGCTCACGCAGTACACGCAGTTCTTCCTCGGCGGCTACGGCCTCGAGATCGAGGACCTCCAGGCCCTCCGCACGTGGGACTCCAAGACCCCGGGCCACCCGGAGTACGGGCACACCGACGGCGTCGAGATCACCACCGGCCCGCTCGGCCAGGGCCTCGCCTCCTCCGTGGGCTTCGCCTACGCCGCCCGCTACGAGCGCGGCCTCTTCGACCCCGAGACCCCCGCCGGCGAGAGCCCCTTCGACCACTTCGTGTACGTGATCGCCGGCGACGGCGACATGCAGGAGGGCATCACCTCCGAGGCCTCCTCCCTCGCGGGGCACCAGGAGCTCGGCAACCTCATCGCGATCTACGACAGCAACCAGATCTCCATCGAGGACGACACCGACATCGCCTTCACCGAGGACGTCGCCGCGCGCTACGAGGCCTACGGCTGGCACGTGCAGCACGTCGACTGGAAGAAGACCGGCGAGTACGTCGAGGACGTGCAGGAGCTGTTCGACGCCGTCGAGGCCGCCAAGGCCGAGACGCGCAAGCCGTCGCTCATCATCCTCAAGACGATCATCGGCTGGCCGTCCCCGAAGAAGCAGAACTCGGGCAAGATCCACGGCTCCGCGCTCGGCGCCGAGGAGCTCGCGGCCGTCAAGCAGATCGTCGGCTTCGACCCCGAGAAGAGCTTCGAGGTGCCGGACGGCGTCCTCGAGCACACCCGCCAGGCCGTCGAGCGCGGCCAGCAGCAGCACCGCGAGTGGGACGAGAAGCTCGCCGCGTGGGCCGAGGCGAACCCCGAGCGCAAGACGCTGCTCGACCGCGTCCTCGCCGGCGACGCCCCCGAGGGCCTCGACGAGGCGCTCCCCGTGTTCCCCGCGGGCAAGGACGTCTCGACGCGCGCCGCGTCCGGCAAGGTCATCAACGCCATCGCCGAGGTCATGCCCGAGCTGTGGGGCGGCTCCGCCGACCTCGCCGAGTCGAACAACACGACCATCGAGTCGGCGCCGTCCTTCGTGCCCGCCGAGCGCTCGACCGGCATGTGGAAGGGCGAGCCCTACGGCCGCGTCCTCCACTTCGGCATCCGCGAGCACGCCATGGGCGCGATCCTCAACGGCATCGTCCTGCACGGCAACACGCGTCCGTTCGGCGGCACGTTCCTCATCTTCAGCGACTACATGCGCCCGGCGGTCCGTCTCGCCGCGCTCATGAAGGCGCCGTCGATCTTCGTCTGGACGCACGACTCGGTCGCCCTCGGCGGCGACGGGCCGACCCACCAGCCGGTGGAGCAGCTCGCCAGCCTCCGCGCCATCCCGGGCCTCGACGTCATCCGCCCCGCGGACGCCAACGAGACCGCGCAGGCGTGGAAGACGATCCTCACCCGTCGCATGGGCCCCGCGGGCCTGGCGCTCTCGCGCCAGAACCTCCCGGTGCTCGAGCGCGGCACGGGCGACGCCACGGCCACCGAGTACGCCTCGGCCGCCGGCGTCGCCAAGGGCGCGTACATCCTCGCCGACACCGAGGGCACGCCCGACGTCATCCTCATCGCCACGGGCTCCGAGGTCCAGTTCGCCGTCGAGGCCCGCGAGGCCCTCGCCGCGGACGGCATCAAGGCCCGCGTCGTCAGCGCCCCGAGCCTCGAGTGGTTCGAGGAGCAGGACGCCGCGTACAAGGAGCACGTGCTCCCCGAGGCGGTCGCCGCGCGCGTGTCCGTCGAGGCGGGCATCTCGCTCTCCTGGAAGCAGTACGTCGGGCACCACGGCCGCAGCATCTCGATCGAGCACTTCGGCGCGAGCGCCGAGTACGAGGTCCTGTACCGCGAGTTCGGCATCACCACGGAGGCCGTCGTCACAGCGGCCAAGGAGTCCATCGCCTCCCTCTAGAAGCTGACGAGGAGCGGGGCGGCCGAGCTGCTCCGCTCCCCGCCGGCCCGCCCCGACCGAGCGCCCACCAGCGCGTCGGCCGGGTACCCGGGAGGGGCGCACGCGTGCGCCCCTCCCCCAGAACCTCACAACCAGCGAGAAGAAGGCAACATGACCGACACCACTTCCCCCACCGCGCAGCTCTCCGCCGCGGGCGTCAGCATCTGGCTCGACGACCTGTCCCGCGAGCGCATCGATGCCAAGGGCATCGAGAAGGTGATCGCCGAGCGCGACGTCGTCGGCATCACGACGAACCCCACCATCTTCGCGTCGGCCCTCGCCAAGGGCGAGGCGTACGACGCCCAGGTCCGCGAGCTCGCAGCCGACGGCGCCGACGTCGACCGCGCGGTCTTCGAGATCACCACCCGTGACGTCGGCGAGGCAGCGCGCATCTTCCGGCCGGTCTACGACCGCACCGTCGGCTTCGACGGCCGCGTCTCGATCGAGGTCTCCCCCGACTTCGCCAACGACACCCAGGCGACCATCGACGAGGCCCACAAGCTGTGGGACAAGATCTCCGAGCCCAACGTCATGATCAAGATCCCCGCGACCCGCGAGGGCCTCGAGGCCATCACCGAGGTCATCGGCGCCGGCATCAGCGTCAACGTCACCCTGATCTTCTCGCTCGAGCGCTACCGCGAGGTCATCAACGCGTACCTGACCGGCCTCGAGAAGGCGAAGGCGGCGGGCATCGACCTGTCGACCATCCACTCGGTCGCCTCCTTCTTCGTGTCGCGCGTCGACACCGAGATCGACAAGCGCCTCGACGCGATCGGCACCGAGGAGGCCACCGCGCTCAAGAGCAAGGCCGGCGTCGCCAACGCGCAGCTCGCCTACCAGGCGTTCGAGCAGTCCTTCGCCTCCGAGCGCGCCCAGGGCCTCCTCGGCGCCGGCGCCAACAAGCAGCGCCCCCTCTGGGCGTCCACCGGCGTCAAGAGCCCCGACCTGCCCGACACGCTCTACGTGACGCAGCTCGTCGCGGCGGACGTCGTCAACACGATGCCCGAGAAGACGCTCGACGCGACCTTCGACCACGGGGTCATCGAGGGCGACACCATCACGGGCTCCTACGACGCCGCCAACGAGGTCCTCAACGCGGTCGACGGACTCGGCATCTCCTACAAGGAGGTCACGGAGCTCCTCGAGAAGGAGGGCGTCGAGAAGTTCAAGGTGTCGTGGAGCGAGCTCATCGAGACCGTGACGACCGCCCTGGACGGCGCCAAGTGAGCGTCCGCATCGCGCTGAGCGGCGCGGCGGCCACGGCCGTCGAGACCCACGTCCCCGCGCTCGTCGAGGCGCACGTCGCCTCCGGCATCACGGGGCTCGACGGCACCCTCTGGGGCCCCGACGCCGAGTCCGAGGCCACCAAGCGCCTCGGCTGGACCCAGGCGGTCTCCGTATCCCGTCCCCTCGTCGCCGAGATCACGGCGCTCCGCGAGGAGCTCCGCGGCCAGGGCGTCGACCACATCGTCCTCGGCGGCATGGGCGGATCCTCGCTCGCGCCCGAGGTCATCACCCGCACCGCGGGCGTCGAGCTCACGGTCCTGGACTCGACCGACCCCGGCCAGGTCCTCGCCGCGCTCGGCGACCGCCTCGCCACCACGGCGGTCGTCATCTCGTCGAAGTCCGGCTCCACGCTCGAGACCGACAGCCAGAAGCGCGTCTACGAGAAGTCGTTCCGCGAGGCGGGCATCGACCCGACCACGCGCATCGTCATCGTGACCGACCCGGGCTCCCCGCTCGACGAGTCGGCCCGCGCCGACGGCTACCGCGTCTTCAACGCGGACCCCGACGTGGGCGGCCGCTACAGCGCGCTGACCGCCTTCGGCCTCGTGCCGTCGGGCCTCGCGGGCGCCGACATCGGCGGCCTGCTCGACGAAGCGGAGGCGGCCTCGGCGCAGCTCGCCGTCGACGACGTCTCGAACCCGGGCCTCGTGCTCGGCGCCGCGATCGCCGGCACCTCGCCGCTGAAGGACAAGCTCGGTATCGTCTCCGACGGCACGCACATCGTGGGCTTCGGCGACTGGGTCGAGCAGCTCATCGCGGAGTCCACCGGCAAGCTCGGAACGGGCCTCCTGCCCGTCGTGCTGCCGACCGACGCCCCTGAGCTCGCGCTCGGCCTCGCCGACCTGCAGATCGCGCGGCTCGTCGCCGACGTCGACGCGCACGACGCGGCCGAGGGCGAGATCGTCATCAGCGGCACGCTCGGCGCGCAGATCCTCACGTGGGAGTACGCCGTCGCCGTCGCGGGCCGCCTGCTCGAGATCAACCCCTTCGACCAGCCCGACGTGGAGGCCGCCAAGGTCGCCGCGCGCGGGCTGCTCGACGACCGTCCCGCGCCGGAGGCCCCCGTCGTCACGACGGACGGCATCGAGGTCCGCGGCACCAGCGAGGTCACCGAGGGCGCGACCGACGTCTCCTCCGCGATCGACGCCCTGCTCGCGCAGGTCGGCCCGACGGGCTACGTCGCCGTGCAGGCCTTCGTCGACCGCCTCGCCCTCCCCGAGCTCGAGCGCCTCCTCGACGCCGTCGCCCGCAAGGTCGGCCGGCCCGTCACGTTCGGCTGGGGTCCGCGCTTCCTCCACTCCACGGGGCAGTTCCACAAGGGCGGCACCCCCGTCGGCGTGTTCCTGCAGATCACCGCGGACGCGGCCGAGGATCTCGAGATCCCCGACCGCCCCTTCACCTTCGGGCAGCTCATCCAGGCGCAGGCCGCCGGCGACGCCACCGTGCTCGCCGAGCACGGTCGTCCCGTCCTGCGACTGAACCTGACCGATCCCACCACGGACGCCCGGGCCCTGCTCTCGACGCTCGAATGACCGCATCGCCGGACGCGTCCGGCAGATCGAGGAGTTACATGTCGCCGGTGGATATCACCCCGGAATTCAATCCACTGCGGATCCCGTCTGATCGACGGCTGAACCGCATCGCGGGGCCGAGCAGCCTCATCATCTTCGGCGTGACGGGTGACCTGTCGCGCAAGAAGCTGATGCCGGCCGTCTACGACCTCGCCAACCGGGGGCTCCTGCCCCCCGGCTTCGCGCTCATCGGCTTCGCCCGGAGGGACTGGGAGGACCAGGACTTCGAGCAGGTCGTGTACGAGGCCGTCAAGCAGTACTCGCGCACCAAGTTCGACGAGGACGTCTGGCGCCAGCTGGCGCAGGGCATCCGCTTCGTGCAGGGCACCTTCGACGATGACGAGGCGTTCCAGACGCTGAAGGACATCACGGAGGAGCTCGACCGCGAGCGCGGCACGATGGGGAACCACGCGTTCTACCTGTCGATCCCGCCGAAGTCCTTCCCGCTGGTCACCGAGCAGCTCCGCCGCTCGGGCCTCGCGGACCAGAAGGAGGGCCACTGGCGCCGCGTCGTCATCGAGAAGCCCTTCGGGAGCGACCTCACGACGGCGCGCGAGCTCAACGCGGTCGTCGAGTCGGTCTTCCCGCCGGACTCGGTGTTCCGCATCGACCACTACCTGGGCAAGGAGACGGTCCAGAACATCCTGGCGCTGCGCTTCGCGAACCAGCTCTACGAGCCCCTGTGGAACGCCAACTACGTGGACCACGTGCAGATCACCATGGCCGAGGACATCGGCGTGGGCGGCCGTGCTGGCTACTACGACGGCATCGGCGCGGCCCGCGACGTGATCCAGAACCACCTCCTGCAGCTCCTCGCCCTCACGGCCATGGAGGAACCCGTCGCGTTCGACGCGTCGAGCCTCCGGGACGAGAAAGAGAAGGTGCTGTCCGCGGTGCGCCTGCCGAAGGACCTCTCCACCGCCACGGCCCGCGGGCAGTACGCCGGCGGCTGGCAGGGCGGCGAGGAGGTCGTGGGCTTCCTCGACGAGGACGGCATGGACCCCGAGTCCCTGACCGAGACCTACGCCGCCATGCGGCTCGACATCAACACGCGCCGCTGGTCGGGCGTGCCCTTCTACCTGCGAGCGGGCAAGCGCCTCGGCCGCCGCGTGACGGAGATCGCGGTCGTGTTCAAGCGCGCGCCTCAGAACCTGTTCGCGGAAGACCAGACGTCGGCCCTCGGACAGAACGCGCTCGTCATCCGCGTGCAGCCCGACGAGGGCGTCACCATCCGCTTCGGCTCCAAGGTGCCGGGCGCGGGGATGCAGGTGCGCGACGTCACCATGGACTTCGGCTACGGCCACGCCTTCACCGAGGCGAGCCCGGAGGCGTACGAGCGGCTCATCCTCGATGTGCTGCTCGGCGACCCGCCGCTCTTCCCCCGCCACCAGGAGGTCGAGCTGAGCTGGAAGATCCTGGACCCCATCGAAGAATTCTGGCGCACGCAGGGCCAGCCCGAGCAGTACCGTCCGGGCACCTGGGGGCCGGCCTCGGCCGACGAGCTCCTCGCCCGCGACGGACGGACCTGGAGGCGGCCATGAGAGTCGATCTGCCGAACACCACCACCGCCAAGATCTCGAAGGCGCTCGTCAAGATCCGCGAGGAGGGCGGCGCGGTCGCCCTCGGTCGCGTCCTGACGCTCGTGATCTCCACCTCGCTCGGCAGCGAGGAGGAGGCCATCGAGGCGGCCAACGACGCGTCGCGCGAGCACCCCATGCGCGTCATCGTCATCTCCACCCAGCGCGGTGCCGAATCGGAGACGACGACCGAGAAGGCCCGCGTCGACGCCGAGATCCGCGTGGGCGGCGACGCCGGCGCGAGCGAGGTCGTCGTGCTCCGCGTCTACGGCGCGGCCGCCGAGGACGAGGAGAGCCTGGTCACGGGCCTCCTCCTCCCCGATGCGCCCGTCGTCGCCTGGTGGCCGCACGACGCCCCCGCGGTCGTCAGCCAGTCGCCGCTCGGCCGCATCGCGCAGCGCCGCATCACGGACTCCTCCACGAGCAGCAACCCGCGCGTCGCCCTGCAGCACCTGGCGGCGACGTACGCCCCCGGTGACACGGACTTCGCGTGGACGCGCCTCACGCTCTGGCGCGCGCTGCTCGCCGCGGTGCTCGACCAGCCGCCGTACGAGCCCGTGACCCAGGTGGAGGTGTCCGGCGCCGCCGACTCCCCCTCCACCGTGCTGCTCGCCGCGTGGCTCGGACTGCAGCTACAGGTCCCCGTGCTGCACGAGGTCACCACGCGGGCCACCGGCTCGAGCGGGATCCACGGAGTGCGCCTCCACCGCGCGTCGGGCGTCATCGACCTCGACCGGCCCATCGCCAACGTGGCGACGCTCAAGCAGCCGAACCAGCCGACGCACGATGTGAGCCTCCCCCGCCGGAGCCTCCGCGACTGCCTGGCCGAGGAGCTGCGGCGCCTCGACCCCGACGCGCTCTACGGCGACGTGATCCGTCACGGCCTCGAGCGCGCCGCCGCCGGCCAGGGGTACATCTCCGCGTCCACCACCGCACGGAAGGACTCGGGAGACCGATGACGAACGACCGCAGGGTGCTCGTGCACCCCGACAAGAAGGCCATGACCGGCTCCGTCGCCGCGCGCTTCCTCACGAAGCTCGTCGACATCCTGGATGAAGAGGAGACCGCCAACGTCGTCCTCACCGGAGGGACGGTCGGCCCGAGCATCCTCGCGGCCGTCAACGAGTCCGCGGCGCGCGACAGCGTCGACTGGACCCGGGTCCACTTCTGGTTCGGCGATGAGAGGTGGCTGCCCCAGGGCGACCCGGAGCGCAACGACACCACGGTGCGCACGGCCCTCCTCGACCACATCGACCTGCCCGCGGAGAACGTCCACGCCATGGGCGCGAGCGATGCGGGTCTCAGCCTCGACGAGGCCGTCGCCGCGTACACGGCGGAGCTCGCCGCCCACGCGAACGGCGACACCTCGATCCCCCGGTTCGACATCACGTTCCTCGGCGTCGGGCCGGACGGGCACGTCGCGTCGCTCTTCCCGGACAGCGAGGGCATCCGCACCATGGACGCTGCGGTGATCCCGGTGCGCAACTCGCCGAAGCCGCCGGCGGAGCGCATCTCGCTCACCCTGCCGGTGCTGAACTCGTCGCTGCGCATCTGGATGGTGCTGGCCGGTCCGGACAAGGCGTTCGCGCTCGGTCTCGCGCTCGCGGGCGCCGACCGCACCGAGGTGCCCGTCGCGGGCATCAAGGGACGCAAGCGGACGGTGTTCTTCATCGACCGCGAGGCGGCCGCTGACGTGCCGGAGAACCTCCGGCTGTCGTCGTACTGACCGCCGCCCCGGCGTGAGCCGGGCTCGGCACGAAGGGCGGATCCTCCGGGATCCGCCCTTCGTCGTCTCCGGCGTGGATGCTCCTCCCGGCGGGTCGACCTCGCCGCGAGGAGCGCGAGCACCAAGAACGCCCCCGTCCTCAGGACGGGGGCGTTCATGTGTCGTGTGCGGTCTACGACCTACTTGGTGGCCTTGACCGTGCCGCGGCGGGCGCGGAGCTGCTCGAGCGCCTCCTCGAGGAGCTGGCTCGCCTCCTCCTCGCTGCGATGCTCCTTCACGTATGCGAGGTGCGTCTTGTACGGCTCGAGCTTGGCGACCGACGGCGGGTTGGCCTTGTCGCGCCCGGCGGGCAGACCCGACTGCGGCGAGTCGATGGTGACCGGGATCTCCTCCTCCGGCAGGTTCGCCGCGAAGTGGCGGACGGTCTCGTTGCCGAGGGCGTCCCAGTACGAGATCGAGATGCGCTCCGCGTGGAATCCGCGGTCCTGCTCGCCCATGGGGCCCGCGCCGACGCGCGAACCGCGGATGGCGCTTCCTCCTGATGCCATGTGGCTGCTCCCTACAATCCGGTGTCGAACTTGGTGATGAGCCCCAGGACCACGATGCACGTGACCCAGATGAGGCCGAGGATGACGGTGATGCGGTTCAGGTTCCGCTCGGCCACCCCCGACGAGCCGAGGCTCGACGTGGTGCCGCCCCCGAACATGTCGGACAGACCGCCGCCCCGCCCCTTGTGCAGGAGGATGAGCATGGTCAGCAGGAGGCTGGTGATTCCCAGAACCACCTGCAGGACTACCTGGAGGATTTCCACGTGCGGCCTTTCGGGTGCGGTGCTGTGGCCGATAGCGACCGGTGGACGGCCGATGGGCCGTTGTCGATTATAGCGGGCGGCTGAGCATGACGAGCCGCCCGCGCCTGGATGGACGCGAGCGGCTCGAGGAGATGTCGCTGGTCAGACGCCGACGTGCGAGCGGAACCGCGCGATCGCGGAGAACTCCTGCACGTCGAGGCTGGCGCCGCCGACGAGGGCTCCGTCGACGTCCGGCTCGCGGAGGAAGCCCGCGATGTTGCCCGACTTGACCGAGCCGCCGTAGAGGATCCGCGTGGCCTTCGCGGCCTCGTCGCCGAGGAGCTCGGCGACGACCGCGCGGAGAGGCGCCGCGACCTGCTGCGCCTGCTCCGGCGTCGCGGCCTGGCCGGATCCGATGGCCCACACGGGCTCGTAGGCGACGACGACGTCGGCGCCCTTCTCGAGCCCCTGGAGCGCGACGCGCAGCTGGGCCACGGGGACGGCGCTGGCGCCGTGCTCCTCGAGGTCCGCCGCGGTCTCGCCCACGCAGATCACCGGGACGATGCCGTGCTTCACGGCCGCGGCGGACTTGGCAGCGACCTGCTCGTCGGTCTCCCCGTGCAGCGTGCGCCGCTCGGAGTGGCCGACGATGACGTAGCGGCAGGCCAGCTGCGCCAGGAACGCCGCGGAGATCTCCCCCGTGTACGCGCCTGACTCGTGCTCGGACACGTCCTGCGCGCCGTAGGCCAGCTCGAGCTTGTCCGCCGACACGAGAGTCTGCACGCTGCGGATGTCGGTCGCTGGCGGGAACACCGCGACCTCCGCCTCCGCGTAGTCGTGCTTCGCGTCCTTGAGGCTCCATGCCAGCTTCTGCGCGAAGGCGATGGCCTGGAGGTGGTCCAGGTTCATCTTCCAGTTGCCCGCGATGAGGGGCGTGCGCCCCTGCGGGCGATGGGTCACTGCCATCCGAGGACCTCCAGTCCCGGCAGGCGCTTCCCCTCGAGGAACTCGAGGCTCGCGCCGCCTCCGGTCGAGATGTGACCGAAGCGGTCATCATCGAATCCGAGTGCGCGGACGGCCGCGGCGCTGTCGCCGCCGCCGACCACGGACAGCCCTTCGACGCGCGTGAGCGCGTCGGCGACCGTCTTCGTGCCGGCCGCGAACGGCTCCAGCTCGAAGACGCCCATGGGGCCGTTCCAGAACACCGTGGTCGAGCCGCGGATGATCGTCGCGAACGCGTCGGCGGTCTCGGGGCCGATGTCGAGCCCGAGCCCCTTCGCGCCCGCGGGCGTCCCCTCGATGGCGTCGGCACGCGTCACCTCGTGGGCGGCGTCGGCGGAGAACCCGTCGGCCACGACCACGTCGGTGGGCAGCACGATCTTCACGCCACGCTCCTCCGCCTCGGCCAGGTAGCCCTTGACGGTCTCGACCTGGTCCTCCTCGAGGAGGCTCGCGCCCACCTCGTGCCCCTGGGCCTTGAGGAACGTGAAGAGCATCCCGCCGCCGATGAGAAGTGAGTCCACGCGGGGAAGCAGGTGGCCGATGACGCCGAGCTTGTCCGACACCTTGGATCCGCCGAGCACGACCGTGTAGGGACGCTCCGGGTTCTCCGTCAGGCGGTCGAGCACCTCGAGCTCGCTCGCGATGAGCGAGCCGGCGGCGCTGGGCAGCGCCTGCGCCAGCTCGAACACGCTGGCCTGCTTGCGGTGGACGACGCCGAAGCCGTCGGACACGAACGCGTCCCCCAGCTCGGCGATCGACTCCGCGAAGCCGCGGCGGACCGTTTCGTCCTTGCTGGTCTCCTCCGCGTGGAAGCGGAGGTTCTCGAGCACGACGACGTCGCCGTCGCCGAGGGCCTCGACGGCCGCGCGGGCGGAGTCGCCCACGGTGTCGTCCGCGAAGGCGACGTCCGCCCGGAGCAGCTCGCCGAGGCGGGCCGCGACGGGACGCAGGCTGTACTTCTCATCCGGAGTGCCGTCGGGCCGGCCGAGGTGCGAGATCACGATGACGCGCGCCCCGGCCTCGCGGAGACCCGTGAGGGTCCCCAACGAGGCGCGGATGCGCCCGTCGTCACCGATCACGCCGCCCTTCAGCGGGACGTTGAGGTCGCAGCGCACGATGACGCGGCGGCCCCGGAGATCCCCGAGGGAGTCGATGGTGCGGAGTGCCACGGCCGGTTACAGGCGATCGGCGACGTACTCGGTGAGGTCGACGAGGCGGTTGGAGTAGCCCCACTCGTTGTCGTACCACGACGCGACCTTGACCTGGTTGCCGATGACCTTCGTGAGGCCGGCGTCGAAGATCGAGGAGTGCGGGTCGTTGACGATGTCGCTCGAGACGATGGGGTCCTCGGTGTACTTGAGGATGCCCTTGAGCGGGCCCTCGGCCGCGGCCTTGTAGGCCGCGTTGACCTGCTCGACCGTGACGTTCGCCGAGGTCTCGATGGTGAGGTCGGTGATCGAGCCGGTGGGCACGGGCACGCGGAGCGCGTAGCCGTCGAGCCTGCCGACGAGCTCCGGGATCACGAGTCCGAGCGCCTTGGCGGCGCCGGTGGACGTCGGGATGATGTTGACCGCAGCGGCGCGCGCGCGGCGCAGGTCGCTGTGCGGGCCGTCCTGGAGGTTCTGGTCGGCGGTGTACGCGTGGACCGTCGTCATGAGGCCGCGCTCGATGCCGAACTCGTCGAGGAAGACCTTGGCGAGGGGCGCGAGGCAGTTCGTGGTGCAGGACGCGTTGGAGATGACGTCGTGCGTGGCGGGGTCGTAGGTGCCCTCGTTGACGCCGAGGACCAGGGTCGTGACGTTGTCGCCCGTGGCGGGAGCCGAGACGAGGACCTTCTTGGCGCCGGCCGTGATGTGCTTGCGCGCGTCCTCGGCCTTGGTGAAGCGTCCGGTGGACTCGATGACGATCTCGACGCCGAGCTCGCCCCACGGGAGGTTCGCGGGGTCGCGCTCCTCGAGGACGCGGATGGCCTTGCCGTTCACGACGATGTTGTCGCCGTCGAGCTCGACGGTGGCGTCGAGGCGGCCGGTGATGGAGTCGTACTTGAGCAGGTGCGCGAGCGCCTTGTTGTCGGTGAGGTCGTTCACGGCGACGATCTCGATGTCGCTGCCCTTGGCGAGCGCGGCGCGGAAGTAGTTGCGGCCGATGCGGCCGAAGCCGTTGATGCCGATCTTGACGGTCACGAGTTCTCCTGTTGTTCTGCGCGCGCTGAGGCGGCGTGGGTGATGGAGGGGGTCGAGCAGGCGGGAGGCCCGACGTGCGGGGTCCGCGGGCGGCCCGGGTCTCCCGGCGGACCGCCCGCGGATGCGGCTACGAGAGGAGGAACAGACCCTGCGTCTTGGTGCGGGCGGCGTCGAAGCGCGCCTGCACGTCGGCCCAGTTCACGATGTTCCAGAACGCCTTGACGTAGTCGGCCTTGACGTTGACGTAGTCGAGGTAGAAGGCGTGCTCCCACATGTCGAGCAGCAGGATCGGGACGGTCGCCGCAGCGAGGTTGCCCTGGTGGTCGTACAGCTGCTCGATGATGAGCTTCTGGCCCAGGGAGTCCCAGGCGAGGATGCTCCAGCCGGAGCCCTGGATGCCGAGGGCCGAGGCCGTGAAGTGCGCCTGGAACTTGTCGTAGGAGCCGAAGAACTCGTCGATGGCGGCGGCCAGCTCGCCGGTGGGCTTGTCGCCGCCGTCCGGGGAGAGGTTGTTCCAGAACACCGTGTGGTTGACGTGGCCCGCGAGGTTGAACGCGAGGTCCTTCTGCAGCTTGTTGACGAACGTGAGGTCGCCGGCGTCGCGCGCCTCCTGGAGCTTCACGAGGGCGGTGTTCGCGCCGTCCACGTAGGTCTTGTGGTGCTTGTCGTGGTGGAGCTCCATGATGCGGCCGCTGATGCTCGGCTCGAGGGCCGAGTAGTCGTAGGGAAGATCGATGAGAGTGTAGTCAGCCATAGGTGTATCTCCTCTTCGTTGCCCGGGGGCTCCCGGCCAGAGGCCGGGGGTGGGTGACGGATCGAGTCTAGTCCGGCGGCCCTCCGCGCCACCTGGCCGGATGACGCCCGGCGTCCAGCCGATCCAGGCCGGCGACGACGCATCCCGCGTCGGCGGACGCGCCGCGCATCAGACGTCGTCGAGGTCGGCGGGGAGGTTGGCGTCGGTGCCGGGCAGGCCCTCGTCGACGGCCTTCTTGTCCGCCATCGCGAGCAGACGGCGGATGCGCCCCGCGACGGCGTCCTTCGTCATGGGCGGATCGGCGTGGTGGCCCAGCTCGTCGAGGCTGGAGTCACGGAAGCGCAGGCGCAGGTCGCCCGCGTACTTGAGGTGCTCGGGGATGTCCGGTCCGAGGATCTCCATGGCCCGCTCGACGCGCGCGCACGCGGCGACGGCGGCCTGCGCGGAGCGGCGGAGGTTCGCGTCGTCGAAGTTGACGAGGCGGTTCGCGGTGGCCCGCACCTCGCGGCGCTGGCGCATCTCCTCCCAGTTGACGACCGTGCCCTGCGCGCCCATGGCGCGCAGCATCTGGCCGATGGCGTCGCCGTCGCGGATGACGACGCGGTGCACGCCGCGCACCTCCCGCGCCTTGGCGCTGACGTCGAGGCGGCCGGCGGCGCCGACGAGTGCCATGGCGGCCTCGTTGCCCGGGCACGTGACCTCGAGGGCGGCCGAGCGGCCGGGATCCGTGAGCGTGCCCGCGGCGAGGAACGCACCGCGCCAGACGGCGGCGATCTCCTCGCGGGAGCCCGTGGTGAGGCGGTTCGGCAGGCCGCGGATGGGACGGCGTCGCGCGTCGAGCAGGCCGGTCTGGCGGGCGAGCGTCTCGCCGCCCTCCATCACGCGGACAAGGTAGTGCGTGGCGCGGCGCATGCCGGACGCGGGGATGACGGAGATGTCGCTGCGGACGCCGTAGAGCTCGGCCAGGTCCTTGCGGACACGGCGGGCGAGAAGCGGGGTGTCGAGCTCGGACTCGACCGCGATGCGGTTCGAGATGAGGTGCAGCCCGCCCGAGAAGCGCAGGATGGTGGCCAGCTCGGCGGCCCTCACCGTGGTCTTGCTGACCTCGACGCGTGACAGTTCTTCCTTGACGTCCGAGGTCAGAGGCAAATGCTTACTCCCTTGATGAGATGGGTGCCCTACTCCCGGCCGAGGTCGCGGTGCTTGGTGCTGACAGCGACGCCGGGAAGGGCGCGGAGGAGGCTGGAGAGCTCCTCGGAGACGGCGACCGAGCGGTGCTTGCCGCCGGTACAGCCGATAGCGATCGTAGCGTGTCTCTTGTTCTCCCGCTGATACCCGGCGAGCACCGGGGCGAGGGCCCTGGCATAGGCGTGGACGAACTCCTCGGCGCCCTCCTGACCCAACACGTAGTCGCTGACGGCCTTGTCGCGACCCGTGAGCGGGCGGAGCTCCGGCGTCCAGAACGGGTTGGGCAGGAAGCGCATGTCGGCCACCATGTCGGCGTCCGCCGGGGTGCCGTACTTGAATCCGAAGCTCATCACGGTGACGCGGACGCCAGCGTCGTCCGCCCCGCTGAACTGCTCGGTGATCGTGGTGGCGAGCTGGTGGATGTTGAGCTCGGAGGTGTCGATGACGAGGTCGCTCGCCTCGCGGATCTCGATCATTCGGGCCCGTTCGGCCGCGATGCCGTCGAGCAGCGTGCCGTTGCCCTGGAGCGGGTGCGGGCGGCGGACCTGCTCGAACCGTCGGACGAGCGCCGCGTCGGTGGCCTCGAGGAACAGGACGCGCAGGCGCGGGCCGGTGCCGAAGGTGTGGAGGATGTCGCGCAGCTCGGAGAAGAAGTCGCCGCCGCGGACGTCGACCACCGCGGCGATCTTGGGCAGCGACGTGCCTGCGCGGCCCGCCAGCTCCACGAGCGGCTTGAGCATCTGCGGCGGGAGGTTGTCGACCACGTACCAGCCGAGGTCCTCCAGTGCGTTGCCGACGGTGGAGCGGCCCGCGCCGGACATCCCCGTCACGATCATGACGTCCTGCTGGGGGATCTCCACGCTCATGCGGGCATGCACCTCTCGTCGCGCCGGTCGATGGATCCAGTCTAGGCGCGACCCGCGACACCCGACCGGGCGCGCGTCACGAACGGAGCCGCTCGTAGACGGCCTGGGCCAGCGTGGGCCCGATGGTGCGCACGGCCGCGATCTCCTCGACCTCGGCCTGCTTGAGCTTGGCCACGGATCCGAACTGCTGGAGCAGCCGCTGCACGCGCGACGGCCCGAGCCCCGGGATCTCGTTCAGCACCGACGTGATGTCGCGCTTCCGGCGGGCCCGCTGGTGCGTGATGGCGAACCGGTGGGCCTCGTCGCGGATGCGCTGGATGAGGAAGAGGGCGTCGCTGTTGCGCGGCAGGATGATCGGGTAGTCGGAGTCCGGCAGCCAGATCTCCTCGAGGCGCTTGGCGATGCCGGCCAGCTGGATCCCCGTCACCCCCGACTCCTCGAGCGCCCGCTGCGCAGCAGCCACCTGCGGCTGCCCGCCGTCGACGATGAGCAGGTTCGGGCTGTAGGAGAACTTGTTGACCGGGGGCGCCTCGCCGAGCTCGGGCGGCGCGGCGTCGGCCGGGACCTCGGCCTCCTTGCCCAGGTAGGCGAGCCGGCGCGTGATGACCTGGTGGATCGACTCGGTGTCGTCCGTGGAGTCGGCGATGTTGAAGCGGCGGTACTGGTCCTTGCGCGGCAGGCCGTCCTCGAAGACGACCATGGACGCGACGATGTTGGTGCCGCTGAGATGCGAGACGTCGTAGCACTCCATGCGCAGCGGCGCGTCGGGCATGCCGAGCGCCTCCTGGATGTCGGCCAGCGCCTTGGACCGGGTGGTGAAGTCGGAGCTGCGGCGCGTCTTGTAGAGCATGAGCGCGTTCTGCGCATTGGTGGCGGCGGTGTGCGCGAGCGCCGCCTTGTCGCCGCGCTGGGCCACGCGGAGGTCGACCTGCCAGGAGCTCGGGCGGCCGCGGCGCACGGATCCGTCGTCCTCCCCCGCCGCCCGGCGCTGGCTGAGCCAGAGCTCGAGCTCGGCGGCGTCCGCGGGCAACTCGGGGACGAGGACCTCGCGCGGCGGGTGCGCCTCGTCCTCGTAGGCGTTGTGGAGCACGGTCTCGACGAGCTCGCCGATGCCGATGTCGAGCTCCTTGTCGACGACCCAGGTGCGCGTGCCCCGGATGCGGCCGCCGCGGACCATGAACTGCTGCACGGCCGCTGCCAGCTCGTCGGCCGCGATGCCGAAGACGTCGGCGTCCACCCGGTCGTCGAACACTACGGCGGTCTTGGACAGCGCGGCCTCGAGCGCGCCGATGTCGTCGCGGTGGCGGGCGGCGGCCTCGTAGTCCATCTCGGCCGCGGCGTCCTTCATCCGCTGCGTGAGCTGGCCCACGTACTTCGAGTCGTTGCCCGCCATGAAGCTCGCGAAGTCGTCCACGATGTCGCGGTGCTCCTCCTGCGAGAAGCGGCCGACGCACGGCGCGGCGCAGCGCCCGATGTCGCCGAGGAGGCATGGCCGGTTCGTCTGCCGCGCGCGCTTGAACGTGCTCTCCGAGCAGGAGCGCATCGGGAAGACCTTGAGCAGGTGGTCGACCGTCTCGCGGATGGCCCAGACCTTCGTGTACGGGCCGAAGTACTTGGCGCCCCGGATCTTGCGGTTGCGGGTGACCATGACCCGCGGGTAGTCCTCACCCATCGTGACGGCCAGGTAGGGGTACGACTTGTCGTCGCGGAACTTGACGTTGAACGGCGGGTCGAACTCCTTGATCCACGTGAACTCGAGCTGCAGCGCCTCGAACTCGCTGCCGACGACGGTCCACTCGACGCCCGCCGCGGACGTGACCATGCGCCGGGTGCGCTCGTGCAGGCTCTCCAGCGGCGCGAAGTAGTTGGCGAGCCGCGCGCGGAGGTTGTTCGCCTTGCCCACGTAGAGGACGCGGTCGGCCGCGTCGCGGAAGCGGTACACGCCCGGCGACGTGGGGATCTCCCCCGCCGCCGGGCGGTAGCCGACGGTGTCGGTGCGGGCCATCAGCCGGCCGCGCGCTCCTCGCGCGCACGCTGCGACTCGATCGCCGCGGCCTCGGCCTCGGCGTCGAGGACCTCCTTGAGGAAGCCGCCCGTGTAGCTCTCCGGCACGGTGGCCAGGTGCTCGGGGGTGCCGGTGGCGAGCACGGTGCCGCCGCCCGCGCCGCCCTCCGGCCCCATGTCGATGAGCCAGTCGGCGGACTTGATGACGTCGAGGTTGTGCTCGATGACGATGACCGTGTTGCCCTTGTCGACCAGCCCGTTGAGCACGAGCAGGAGCTTGCGCACGTCCTCGAAGTGGAGGCCCGTGGTCGGCTCGTCGAGCACGTAGATGCTGCGGCCGTTCGACCGGCGCTGCAGCTCGGTGGACAGCTTGACGCGCTGCGCCTCGCCGCCGGAGAGCGTCGTGGCGCTCTGGCCGAGCCGCACGTAACCGAGGCCGACGTCCACCAGCGTCTTCATGAAGCGGTGGATGGCCTGGATCGGCTCGAAGAACTCGGCCGCCTCGCTGATGGACATGTCGAGGACCTCGGCGATGCTCTTGCCCTTGTAGTGGACGCTCAGGGTGTCGCGGTTGTAGCGCGCTCCCCCGCAGACCTCGCACGCCACGTACACGTCCGGCAGGAAGTTCATCTCGATCTTGATGGTGCCGTCGCCCGAGCACGCCTCGCAGCGCCCGCCCTTAACGTTGAAGCTGAAGCGGCCCGGGAGGTAGCCGCGGGCCTTGGCCTCGGTGGTCTCGGCGAAGAGGTTGCGGATCCGGTCGAACACGCCCGTGTAGGTGGCCGGGTTCGAGCGCGGGGTGCGGCCGATGGGGTTCTGGTCGACGTGCACGACCTTGTCGAGGTTCTCGAGGCCCGTGACGCGGGAGTGCTTGCCCGGCACCTTGCGGGCGCCGTTGAGCTCGTTGGCGAGCACGCGGTAGAGGATGTCGTTCACGAGCGAGGACTTGCCCGAGCCGCTGACGCCGGTGACGGCCGTGAGCGTGCCGAGCGGGAAGGTCGCGGTGACGTTCTGCAGGTTGTTGGCGCGCGCGCCGACGACCTGGATCTGCCGCTTCTTGTCGATCTTGCGGCGCTTCGCCGGCGTCGCGATGGCGCGGCGGCCCGCGAGGTAGTCGCCCGTGAGCGACTCCCGGTTCTCGATGAGGCCCTCGTAGGAGCCGGAGTGCACGACCTTGCCGCCGTTGACGCCGGCGCCGGGGCCGATGTCGACGATCCAGTCGGCCGTGCGGATGGTGTCCTCGTCGTGCTCGACGACGATGAGGGTGTTGCCGAGGTCGCGGAGCTTCACGAGCGTCTCGATGAGGCGGCGGTTGTCGCGCTGGTGCAGGCCGATGCTCGGCTCGTCGAGCACGTACAGCACGCCCGTGAGGCCCGAGCCGATCTGCGTGGCCAGCCGGATGCGCTGCGCCTCCCCGCCGGACAGAGATGCCGCGGCCCGCGCGAGGTTGAGGTAGTTGAGGCCGACCTCGATGAGGAACTCGAGGCGCACGCGGATCTCCCGCAGCACCTGCGCGGCGATGTGCGCCTCGCGATCGGTCAGCTCCAGCTGCGCCATGAACTCCTGCGCGTCCGAGAGGCTCATCTCGGCGACGTCGGCGATGTTCGCACCGTGCACGAGCACCGCGAGCACCTCAGGCTTCAGGCGCTTGCCGTCGCAGACGGGGCACGGGATCTCGCGGAGGTACTCGCCCCAGCGCGCGCGCTGGTTGTCGGTCTCCGCCTGGGCGAACTGGCGCTCGATGTAGGGCATGACGCCCTCGAAGCCGGACGAGTAGGTCATTTCGCGCCCGTAGCGGTTCTTCCACTTGACCTGGACCTCGAAGTCATTGCCCCGCAGGACGGCCTCGCGGACCTCCTCGGAGAGCTTCCGCCAGGGCGTCGTGAGGGAGAACTTGAGGTCGCGCGCGAGGCCCGCGAGCAGCTTCTCGTAGTACTGGAAGAGCCCCTTGCCCTGCGTGGTCCACGGCAGGATCACGCCGTCGGCGATGCTCAGCGACTCGTCGCCGATGAGGAGCTCCTGGTCCACCGACATGCGCGTGCCGAGACCGGAGCACTCGGGGCAGGCGCCGAAGGGGGCGTTGAACGAGAACGTGCGCGGCTCGATCTCGGTGAGCTGGATGGGGTGGTTGTTCGGGCATGAGAGCTTCTCGGAGTACGTCTGCAGTCCGCCGGGGCCGTCGACGTCGACGAAGTCGATCATCACGATGCCGTCCGTGAGGCGGAGCGCGGTCTCCAGCGAGTCCGTCAGGCGCCCGAGGATGTCGTCGCTCGCGACCAGGCGGTCGACGACGACCGAGATGTCGTGCTTGTACTGCTTCTTGAGCTTGGGCGGCGAGCTGAGCTGGATGAGCTCCCCGTCGACGATGGCCCGCGAGTAGCCGCCGGAGGCGAGCTCCGCGAACAGGTCGACGAACTCGCCCTTCTTCTGCGAGACGATGGGGCTGACGATCTGGTACCTGGTGCCGGTCTCGAGCTCCATGAGCTGGTCGGCGATCTGCTGCACGGTCTGGCGCGAGATGCGCTCCCCGCAGACGGGGCAGTGCGCGACGCCGATGCGCGCCCAGAGCAGGCGCATGTAGTCGAAGATCTCGGTGATGGTGCCCACCGTCGAGCGCGGGTTGCGGTTCGTCGACTTCTGGTCGATGGAGACCGCGGGGCTCAGGCCCTCGATGAAGTCGACGTCCGGCCGGTCGACCTGGCCGAGGAACTGGCGCGCGTACGCGGACAGCGACTCGACGTAGCGGCGCTGGCCCTCGGCGAAGATCGTGTCGAACGCGAGGGACGACTTGCCGGACCCCGACAGGCCCGTGAAGACGACGAGCGAGTCGCGCGGGATGTCGAGGTCGACGTCGCGGAGGTTGTGGACGCGAGCGCCGCGCACGCTCAGGAGGGAGGAGGACTCGACGGGGGAGATTGACACCTGTCCATCGTATGCGTCGCCACCGACACCGCCGACGGAGCAGGCGCGCGACCGACGGCTGCCCGCCGCGCGCCTGTCGGATCAGGACAGGTGGCCGGCCTTCTCCATCTGCCGCAGCTCGCGCTTCAGGTCGCCCAGCTCGTCGCGGAGGCGCGCGGCCAGCTCGAACTTGAGCTCGCCCGCCGCCTGGAGCATCTGGTCGTTAAGGTCGGAGATGATCGTCTCGAGCTCGTTGGCCCCGGCGGCCGCCTTGCCCTCGCGCCGGAGGTTCGGGGTGGGCGAGCGCTTGCCGCCGCCGCGCCCCTCGAGCATCTTCTTCGTGTCCTCGCCCTCGCGCGCCAGGATCTCGGTGATGTCGGCGATGCGCTTGCGCAGCGGCGTCGGGTCGATGCCGTGCTCGGTGTTGTAGGCGACCTGCTTCTCGCGGCGGCGATCCGTCTCCTCGATGGCGCGCTTCATGCTGTCCGTCAGCACGTCGGCGTACATGTGCACCTCCCCGGACACGTTGCGCGCGGCCCGCCCGATGGTCTGGATGAGCGACGTGGACGACCGCAGGAAGCCCTCCTTGTCGGCGTCGAGGATCGCGACGAGCGAGACCTCCGGGAGGTCGAGGCCCTCGCGGAGGAGGTTGATGCCGACGAGCACGTCGTAGACGCCGGCCCGCAGCTCGCTCAGCAGCTCGACGCGGCGCAGCGTGTCGACGTCCGAGTGGAGGTAGCGCACGCGCACCCCGGCCTCGGCGAAGTAGTCGGTGAGCTCCTCCGCCATCTTCTTCGTGAGCGTGGTGACGAGGATGCGCTCGTCCTTCTCGACGCGGATGCGGATCTGCTCCAGAAGGTCGTCGATCTGGCCCTTCGTCGGCTTGACGACGATGGCCGGGTCGATGAGGCCGGTCGGACGGATGATCTGCTCCACCACGCCGTCGCCCATGCCGAGCTCGTACTTGCCGGGCGTCGCCGACATGTACACGGTCTGCGGCACGCGCTCCGTGAACTCGTTCCACTTCAGCGGCCGGTTGTCGAGCGCGCTCGGCAGGCGGAAGCCGTGCTCGACCAGCGTGCGCTTGCGCGAGGAGTCGCCCTCGAACATGGCGCCGATCTGCGGCACGGTGACGTGCGACTCGTCGATGACGACGAGGAAGTCGTCCGGGAAGTAGTCGAGCAGGCAGTGCGGGGCCTCCCCCGCGTCTCGCCCGTCGATGTGCCGCGAGTAGTTCTCGATGCCGGAGCAGAACCCGATCTGCTGCATCATCTCGATGTCGAAGTTCGTGCGCATGCGCAGGCGCTGGGCCTCGAGCAGCTTCCCCTCGCGTTCGAGGACCGCGAGGCGCTCCTCGAGCTCCTGCTGGATGGTGCCGATGGCCCGCTGCATGACCTCGGTCTCGGCCACGTAGTGGGATCCCGGGAACACGGACACCGCGTCCATCTTGCGGACCACGTCCCCGGTGAGCGGGTGCAGCTGGTACAGCGCCTCGATCTCGTCGCCGAACATCTCGATGCGGATGGCCAGCTCCTCGTACATCGGGATGATCTCGATGGTGTCGCCGCGCACGCGGAAGTTGCCGCGCGAGAAGTCGACGTCGTTGCGCTGGTACTGCATGGACACGAACTTGCGGATGAGCGTGTCGCGGTTGATCTGCATGCCGACCTGGAGCGCGACCATCGCGTTCATGTACTGCTCGGGCTGCCCCAGGCCGTAGATGCACGACACCGTGCTGACGACCACGACGTCGCGGCGGCTGAGCAGCGAGTTGGTGGTGGAGTGGCGGAGGCGCTCGACCTCGGCGTTGACCGACGAGTCCTTCTCGATGAAGGTGTCCGTCTGCGGGACGTACGCCTCCGGCTGGTAGTAGTCGTAGTAGGAGACGAAGTACTCGACCGCGTTGTCCGGCATGAGCTCGCGGAACTCGGTGGCGAGCTGGGCCGCCAGCGTCTTGTTGTGGGCGAGGATCAGCGTGGGCCGCTGGACCTTCTCGATGAGCCAGGCGGCCGTGGCCGACTTGCCCGTGCCGGTGGCGCCGAGGAGCACGACGTCGGGCTCGCCGGCGTTGACCCGGCCCGCCAGCTCCGCGATGGCCGTGGGCTGGTCGCCGCTCGGGGAGTAGTCGCTGACGACCTTGAACGGGCGCACGGAACGGGTGGGCTGCATTGCATCAGCCTACGAGCGGCCACCGACATCGCCGGACAGGTTCGCCCAGAGCCGATCCGTCTGCTCGAGCGTCGACGCCAGCGAGATGCCGGAGTCGACGACCTCGTCCGCGACGGCGAGGCGCTCCTCGTCGGAGGCCTGCGATGCGATCCGGCGCTCGGCCTCCTCGGGCGACATCCCCCGGAGCTCGACGAGGCGGCGGATCCGTTCCTCGCGCGGCGCGTGGACCATGACGATCCGGTCGAACTCGTCGACGCGGCCCGACTCCACCAGGAGCGGGATGTCGTACACGACGACCGCGTCGGCGTCGGCCTCCGCCGCCGCGGCCATGCGCTGCGCGGACAGCGCGCGCACCGCGGGGTGCGTGATCGCCTCCAGGTCGCGGCGCGCGTCCGGGTCCTGGAACACGATGGCCCCGAGGGCGGGTCGATCGAGGGAGCCGTCGGGCGCGATCACGCCGGGGCCGAACCGCCGGGCGATCTCCGCGAGGGCCGGCGTGCCGGGCTCCACGACCTCCCGGGCGAGACGATCGGCGTCGATGCGCGCGGCGCCGAGCTCCGCCAACCGGTCGGCCACCACCGTCTTGCCCGCGGCGATGCCGCCCGTCAGTCCGATCACCTGCATGCATCCAGCCTAGGCGCGGTCCGGATCCGCTCGACGCGAGCGCGGCTCGGTGCGCGGGGCGGGGCGGGGGGCGGGGCGGGGGGCGGGGCGGGGCGGGGGGACGACGGAGGCCGCCCTCCCCGAAGGGAGAGCGGCCTCGTCGTGGTGCGGTGGTGCTACTTCGAGCTGGACAGCTTCTCGCGCAGTGCGGCGAGGCTCTCGTCGTCCGCCAGCGTGCCGGCGCCCGTCGAGTCGCTCGTGAAGCCGGGGCCGGCGGACGTGATGCCCGTGTCGGCCGCCTCGGCCTCGGCTGCCGCCGCGACCTGCTTCTTGTGGGCCTCCCAGCGGGCCTGGGCTGCGGCGTACTGCTGCTCCCAGGTCTCGCGCTGCGACTCGAAGCCTTCCTTCCACTCGTTGGTCTCCGGGTCGAAGCCCTCGGGGTACTTGTAGTTCCCCTGGTCGTCGTACTCGGTGAGCATGCCGTAGAGGGCCGGGTCGAACTCGGTGCCCTCGGGGTCGACGCCGTCGTTGGCCTGCTTGAGGCTCAGCGAGATGCGGCGACGCTCGAGGTCGATGTCGATGACCTTGACGAACACCTCGTCGCCGACGGACACGACCTGCTCCGCGAGCTCGACGTGCTTGCCGGAGAGCTCCGAGATGTGCACGAGGCCCTCGATGCCCTCGGCCACGCGGACGAACGCACCGAACGGCACCAGCTTGGTGACCTTCCCGGGCGCGACCTGGCCGATGGCGTGCGTGCGGGCGAAGACCTGCCACGGGTCCTCCTGCGTCGCCTTGAGCGACAGCGAGACGCGCTCGCGGTCCAGGTCGACCTCGAGGATCTCGACGGTCACCTCCTGGCCCACCTCGACGACCTCGCTGGCGTGCTCGATGTGCTTCCAGCTGAGCTCGGAGACGTGCACGAGGCCGTCGACGCCACCCAGGTCCACGAACGCACCGAAGTTGACGATCGAGGAGACCACGCCCTTGCGGACCTGGCCCTTCTGGAGGTTGTTGAGGAACGTGCTGCGGCTCTCGGACTGCGTCTGCTCGAGGAGGGCACGGCGCGACAGGACCACGTTGTTGCGGTTCTTGTCGAGCTCGAGGATCTTCGCCTCGATCTCCTGGCCGAGGTACGGCGTGAGGTCGCGGACGCGGCGCAGCTCGATGAGCGAGGCCGGGAGGAAGCCGCGGAGGCCGATGTCCACGATGAGGCCGCCCTTGACGACCTCGATGACGGTGCCGGTGACGACGCCGTCGGACTCCTTGATCTTCTCCACGTCGCCCCACGCACGCTCGTACTGCGCGCGCTTCTTGGACAGGATCAGACGACCTTCCTTGTCCTCCTTCTGGAGAACGAGGGCCTCGACGGTGTCGCCGACCTTGACGACCTCCGTGGGATCCACGTCGTGCTTGATGGACAGCTCACGCGAGGGGATGACGCCCTCGGTCTTGTAGCCGACGTCGATCAGGACCTCGTCCCGATCGATCTTCACGACGGTGCCCTCGATGAGGTCTCCGTCGTTGAAGAACTTCAGTGTCTTCTCGACCGCGGCGAGGAAGTCCTCAGCAGATCCGATGTCGTTGATCGCGACCTGCTTGGGCGCCTTGTCGGTCGTTGCGATTGTCATGTAGTTAGTGCTCCAGGATGGGCATGAATAAGGCCGCTGGCGCGGACCCGCGCGGGTACCGGTCGAGCGGCGGACGGATGGGTCGTCGCAGAAGTGCGACAGTCGATCTTAGACCCGGCCCGGGAGGCGGGACAACCGCGCCGCGCGGGCGCGCTCGCCGGTCGGACGTCCGCCCGAGGCCACCCGCCCCGCGCGAGGTCAGCGGAGGACCGCGGCCCGGAGCGTGTCGAGGCCGACGCCGCCGACGTCGAGCGCGCGGCGGTGGAACTCGCGGATGTCGAACGCATCGCCCTCGCGCCGCCGGGTCTCGTCGCGGAGGTCCTCCCAGATGCGCTGGCCGACCTTGTACGAGGGGGCCTGTCCGGGCCAGCCGAGGTAGCGGTTGACCTCGAAGCGCACGAAGGACGGATCCATGTTGACGTTGCGGCCCATGAAGTCAAACGCGTACCCGGCGTCCCAGACGCCGTCTCCGTCGGGGCGCGCCTTGCCGAGGTGCACGCCGATGTCGAGGACCACGCGAGCGGCGCGCATGCGCTGGCCGTCGAGCATCCCGAGGCGGTCGGCCGGGTCGTCGAGGTAGCCGAGCTCCTGCATGAGGCGCTCGGCGTAGAGGGCCCAGCCCTCCGCGTGGCCCGACGTGCCGGCGAAGCGGCGCCAGGTGTTCAGCTCGGCCTTGTTGTAGGTGGCCTGCGCGATCTGCAGGTGATGCCCCGGGACGCCCTCGTGGTAGACGGTCGTCAGCTCGCGCCAGGTGTCGAACTCCGTGACGCCCTCGGGCACCGACCACCACATGCGGCCGGGGCGGCTGAAGTCGTCCGCGGGGCCGGAGTAGTAGATGCCGCCCTCCTGGGTGGGGGCGATCATGCACTCGAGGGCGCGGATCTCCTCGGGGATGTCGAAGTGCGTGCGGCCGAGCTCCTCGACCGCGCGGTCGCTCGTCTCCTGCATCCACGCGCGGAGGGCGTCGGTGCCGTGGAGCTTCCGGGACGCGTCGCCGTCGAGGTGGGCGATGGCCTCGAGCACGCTCGCGCCCGGCAGGATCTCGCGGGCGATGGACTCCTGCTCCTCCACCATGCGGGCGAGCTCGCCGACGCCCCACTCGTACGTCTCGTCGAGGTCGACCTCAGCGCCGAGGAACGAGCGCGACCGCAGCGCGTACTGCTCGCGGCCAACGGCGTCGGCGACGCGGCCGGCGGGCTCGAGCTCGGATCCGAGGAACGCGGCCAAGCGCTCGTACGCGCTCCGGGCTTCCTCGGCGCGGGCACCGAGGTCGTGGCGGAGGGACGCGGGCAGCTCGCCGGCGTCGGGCCGTGCCTCGTCGGCGAAGGAGCGGAAGAAGCCGTCGGGCGCGGCCTGGCGCTCGACCTGGCCGAGCACCTCGCGGACCTGCCGCTTCGCGGGCACCTGGCCACGACGGATGCCCTCGCGCAGGGTCTCGATGTAGCCGTCGACCGCGCCGGCGACGTTGCCGAGCCGTGTCGCGATGTGCTCCCAGTCACCCTCTGTCGACGTGGGCGAGATGTCGAACACCTCGCGGATGCCCTGCGCGGGCGAGGCGATGACGTTGAGGTCGGAGAGGTGAACGCCGGCGTCGTGCATCTCGACGTCCAGCTCGAGCTCCCGCGTGAGATCCATGCGCGTGACCTCGTCGACGGCGTCGGCGGGCGTCGCCTGCGCGAGCTGCCGGACGACCGCGCGGGCCGCCTCCGCGTGCGCCGCGTGGCCGGCGGGCGACGTGTCGCCGTACTCGCCCTCGCGGCCCGGACGGCCGAGGTAGACGCGCTCCTCCGGGTGCAGGTCGAGCGACGCGTCGATCCACCCCTCGGCGATGCGGTCGATGTCGGTCTGCGGTCGCGGGGCCCTCGGCGTCGTCGTCATCCCTCGACCGTAGCGGCTCCCAGGAGGGACCGGACGGTGGCGGGCTCGGTCGCGCCGCGCAGCTGCTCGGCGCGCACCGGGTCGAGCAGGATCTCCGCGAGACGCGACAGCAGCGCGATGTGGCCGCCTCCGGTGGCCGCGATCCCGATCACGATGCGGACGTCGTGGCCGTCCCAGTCGACGCCGTCGGGCAGGCGCAGCAGGCTGATGGCGTCGGCCCGTACGAGGTCGCGGCCGGCGGCGAGCGTGCCGTGCGGCACGGCGACGCCCTCCCCCACGAAGGTCGACACGGATCGCTCGCGCTCGACCATGGCCTCGACGTAGCCGGGCTCCACGGCGCCGGCCGCGACGAGGGCCTCGCCCGCCTGGCGGATGGCGGACTCGCGATCGTCGGCGTGCGCGTCGAGGCGGATGGAGCCGTCGGCGAGGAGGTCGGAGAGTCGTGCCTTCGTCATGCGCTGTGCTCCTCGTGCTGGGAATGGATGGGCGAGCGGATTCCGCAGGTCAGTGCGCTGCGGCGGCCCACGAGTCGCCGCGGCCCACCTGCACCTCGAGCGGCACGCGGAGGTCGGCCGCGTGGGCCATGCGGTCGGTGACGATGGCCTGGAGCGCGTCCCACTCCCCCGGGGCGACCTCGAGGATGAGCTCGTCGTGCACCTGCAGCAGCATGCGCGACGCCATGTCGCGCTCGCGCATGTCGGCCTCGATGCGGATCATCGCGATCTTCATGATGTCGGCCGCCGAGCCCTGGATGGGCGCGTTGAGGGCAGCCCGCTCGGCGTTGTCGCGGAGGACGCGGTTCGGGCTGTTGAGGTCGGGGAACGGGCGACGGCGTCCGAAGATCGTCTCCGTGTAGCCGGCGGCCCTGGCCTCCTCCACCACCTGGCGGAGGTAGTCGCGCACCGCGCCGAAGCGCGCGAAGTAGTCGGTCATGAGCTGCTTCGCCTCCGACGACGGGATGCGCAGCTGCTTCGACAGCCCGAAGGCGCTGAGCCCGTAGGCGAGCCCGTAGCTCATGGCCTTGACCTTCGTGCGCATGGCCGGGCTCACGTCCGCGGGCTCGACCCCGAAGATGCTCGATCCGACGAAGCGGTGCAGGTCCTCGCCGACCTCGAAGGCCTCGATGAGCCCGGCGTCGCCCGAGAGGTGCGCCATGATCCGCATCTCGATCTGCGAGTAGTCGGCCGTGAGCAGCGTCTCGTAGCCCTCGCCGACGCGGATGGCGCTGCGGATGCGGCGGCCCTCCTCCGTGCGGACGGGGATGTTCTGCAGGTTCGGGTCGTTCGACGAGATGCGGCCGGTGGTGGTGCCGGTCTGCACGTAGGTGGTGTGGATCCGCTCGTCGTCGCCGATGCCGCGCTCGAGCGTCTGGATGATCTGCCGCAGCTTGCTCGCGTCGCGGTGCTCGAGGAGCAGGTCGAGGAAGGGGTGCGGGTTGGACGCCTGCAGGTCGGCCAGCGCGCCCGCGTCGGTGGAGAAGCCGGTCTTGTTGGCGCGCGTCTTCGGCATGCCGAGCTGGTCGAAGAGGACCTCCTGCAGCTGCTTCGGCGACCCGAGGTTGATCTCCTTGCCGATCTCGGCGAACGCGCGCTCGGCGAGGCCGGTGATGCGCTCCTGCAGCTGCGCCGACAGCTCGGCGAGTCCGGCGCGATCCGTCGCGACCCCGCGCAGCTCCATCTCCACGAGCACGAGCAGGGTCGGCATCTCGATGTCGACCATGACGCCGAGCGTGCGCTCGTCGAGCACCTCGCGCAGCGCGTGCTCGACCCGGAGCGTGTACCAGGCCTCGACGGGCGCCGTGAGCGCCTCGGTCTCGGGCACGAGCTGGTTGGCGTCCGGCTCGGGCAGGTCCTCCATGAGGTACCGGCTCACGAGGGCCGCCAGGGACTTGTCGGTGAAGCCCGGACGCAGCAGCCAGCCCGCGACGAGCACGTCGAAGGCGAGGCCCTGGACCCGGAGGCCGGCCCGGCGCATCGCCTTCACCTGGACCTTGGCGTCGGACATGACCTTGGGCGCGTCGCTCGCGAGCCACCGCTCGAAGGGCGCGTAGTCCGCGCGGCCCTCCTGCCAGGGCAGGGTCACGGCCTCGGTCGCGCTGGCGAGCCCGAAGCCGACGGGCTTCCCGTCCTGCGTCTCGACCGTGAGCCCCAGGCCGTGCGGCGACGCGGCGCTCTGCGTCTCGATCCACTTCGCGAGCTCCTCGTCGAGGAGCTGCTGCGGCCTCGGGGCGGCCGGCGCGGTCGACGGCTCCTGCTCGACGGCGCCGACGGGCGTGCCCTCGCTCGACGCGGACGCGCCGGATCCCTCGAGCTTCAGCACGCGATCCAGCAGCTGCTTGAACTCCAGCACCGCGAACACCTCGCGGAGGGCGGGCTCGTCGATGGGCTTGCGCTCGAGGTCGGCCGGGCCGAGCGGCAGCTCGACGTCGGTGAGCAGCCGGTTGAGGCGGCGGTTGCGGATGACGTTCTCGTACTGGGCGCGGAGGTTGTCGCCGACCTTGCCCGTGATCTCGTCGCGGTGCTCGAGCACCGCGTCGAGGGATCCGTACTGGTTGAGCCACTTGACCGCGGTCTTCGGGCCGACCTTGTCGACGCCGATGAGGTTGTCGCTCGTCTCCCCCACGAGCGCCGCGATGTCCGGGTACATCCCCGGCTGCACGCCGTACTTCTCGAACACCTTCTCCGCGTCGTAGCGCGTGAGCTGCGAGACGCCCTGCGTGGACGGGTACAGCAGCGTCACGTCGTCGTTGACCAGCTGGATCGCGTCCCGGTCGCCCGAGACCACGAGCACCCGGAAGCCCTGCTCCCGACCCTGCGTGGCGAGGGTCGCGAGGATGTCGTCGGCCTCGTGGTCCTCCTTGGTGAGGGTGGGGATGTTCATGGTCTTCAGCGCGCGCTCGAGCAGCGGCACCTGGCCCGTGAACTCCACGGGCGTCTCGCCGCGCGTGCCCTTGTACCCCGGGTACTCGCGCGTGCGGAACGAAAAGCGCGAGATGTCGAACGCGACGCCGACGTGCGTGGGCTTCTCCTTCTGCAGGAGGTTGATGAGCATGGCGATGAAGCCGTGCACGGCGTTGGTGTGCTGCCCCTCGCGGTTCTGGAAGCTCTCCGCCGGCAGGGCGTAGAAGGCCCGGAACGCCAGGGAATGGCCGTCGATGACGAGGAGGGTAGGCTTTTCCGTGTTCGGCACGGGTCCAGCCTACCGAGGGCCCCCGACCTCGGACCCGGCCCTGGAGGCCCCCCCATGACCCAGCCCGCACCCGAGGACGACACCGCCGCGCGGCTCGTCCGGCAGCCCCAGGACGTGGGCGCGCTGGCCCAGAAGATGGGCATCGTCTTCCACGAGCTGAGCCCCGAGCGGTCCGTCGCCACCATGCCGGCGGAGGGGAACACGCAGCCCTACGGCGTCGTGCACGGCGGCGCGTACGTGGTGCTCGCCGAGTCGCTCGGATCCATGTCGGCGAACGTGCACGCCGGCCCCGACCGCGTGGCCTTCGGCATCGAGCTCAACGCGAGCCACACGCGCTCCGCATCGACCGGGACCATCACCGGCACCTGCACGGCGATCCACCTGGGCGGCACGCTCACCACGCACGAGATCGTGATGACCGACGACGAGGGCCGCCGGCTGTCGACCGTGCGCATCACGAACATCATCCGCGAGCGCTCGCGGCGCTGACCGGGTCGCCGCTGCGCGAGCGGCGGACGCGGCGGCTAGGTGTAGTTCCTGGGGAGGTTGTGAACGCTGGGGCGGATAGCGAAGACCTCCGGGACGATGTGGGTTACCACACTCATCAACGTCCACGGAGGTCTTCGTGACTCACGCTAACGCCCCGTTCACTCCCGCGGGCAGGGTTCGGCTTGCCCGGTTGATCATCGAGGACGGGTGGCCGGTCCGGCGTGCGGCGGAGAGGTTCCAGTGCTCGCCGGCGACGGCGTCGAGATGGGCTCGCCGGTATCGGGCCGGGTTGCCGATGACGGACCGCTCATCCCGCCCGCACCGGCAACCGACCCGCACGAGTCAGCGTCGGGAGCGGCGGATCATCGCGCTGAGATTCACTCGCCGGTGGGGCCCGCACCGCATCAGCTATCACCTCCGCGTTCCGCGTTCGACGGTCGAGCGGGTGCTGAACCGGTATCGGATGCCGTTGCTCGAGCACGTCGATCTGAGCACCGGGCTCCCTGCCCGGCGGTCTCCTGCCCGACGCTACGAGCACTCCTCGCCGGGAGATCTGGTCCACGTCGACATCAAGAAGCTCGGCCGCATCCCGGACGGCGGCGGGCACCGAGTCCTCGGCAGAGCGGCCGGCCGGAGGAACACTCCCCGGACCGGGCGGGGATACGCGTTCCTGCACCACGCCGTGGATGACCACTCCCGACTCGCGTACTCCGAGATCCTCACCGACGAGCGCAAGGAGACCGCCGCCGCGTTCTGGGCCCGCGCGAACGCGTTCTTCACCACCGCGGGCATCACCGTGATCCGTGTCCTGACGGACAACGGCTCCTGCTACCGCTCCCACGCCTTCACCGAGGCGCTCGGATCGATCACGCACAAACGCACCCGCCCGTACCGGCCCCAGACGAACGGGAAGGTCGAGCGCTTCAACCGCACCCTCGCCACGGAATGGGCTTACGCCCATCCCTATCGCACCGACGAGGCCCGCGCCGCGACCTACCCTGCCTGGCTGCATCACTACAACCACCACCGCCCCCACACCGGCATCGGCGGACTCACGCCCGCCGAACGCGTTCACAACCTCACTGGGAACTACAGCTAGGTGTACTGGGTCATGACGTTGGTGACACTCGGGCCGCGGGCGTGAGCCCGTGGCTTGAGTGGATTCGTTCAGTGTTGTAGTGCTCGATGAAGGGGTCAAGCGCGTCGGCCCGGTGTTGGTTGCTGGTGAAGGGTTGCCGGTAGGCCCACTCGGTCGCGAGGGTCCGGTTGAAGCGCTCGACCTTGCCGTTCTGCCAGGGGCAGTGCGGGCGGATGAACTTCTGCCGCGCGCCCAGGTCCTGGACGGCGTTCTTGAACGCGGTCGAGTGCCGGTAGGCGAACGCGTTGTCCGTGATGACCCGCTCGATCCGGGTGATCCCGCGCCCGGCGAAGTACGCCGCTGCGCGGGTCAGGAACCCGGCCGCGGTCGCGCCTTTCTCATCGGGATGGATCTCCGCGTAGGCGAGACGGGTGTGGTCATCGACCGCGGCATGGACGTAATCGAACCCGATCCCGCGGCCGCGGACCTGCTCGCTGCGCCCGTGGACCCGCCAGCCGCCTCCGTCCGGGATCCTCCCGAGCTTCTTCACGTCCACGTGGATCAGATCACCCGGATGCTCGTGCTCATACCGGTGCGCCGTTGACCGGGATGCCCGGATCACGGCCCCGGTGACGGGGTCCAACCATGCCAACGGCGGCGCCCCGTGCCGGCGCAGGATGCGGGAGATCGTACGGGATGGAACACCTGTCACCGGCGCCAGCCGCGCAGGACCCGCCCGCAACTGGGCCCGCGCTTCCAGCACGGCCCGTTCCCGCTCCGGGCTCGTTCGCCTCGGTACTGACCGGGGCCGCGATGACCGATCCGTCAGCCCTCGCAGCCCCTCGGCACGGAACCGGTTCACCCATCGATGCGCGCACTGCCGCGACACCCCCAGCTCCCGCGCGACGTGCGCGACCGGCCGACGATCCTCCACCACCCGCCGCACGAGGAGAACCCTCCCGTGAACCGTCAGACGAGCATTACCGTGGGACATCGAGGCCTCCTGGCGATGGTTGAACTGAACAGCTCCATCAAGCCAGGAGGCCTCTTCACACGCCCCGAAGTGTCACCAACGTCACGGCCGAGTACACCTAGGCCTTCTTGGCGCTCAGCTGCTCGATGATGGCCTGCGCCACGTCGTGCATGGTGAGGCGGCGGTCCATCGACGCCTTCTGGATCCAGCGGAACGCCTCCGGCTCGGTGAGCCCCATCTTCTCGTTGAGCAGGCCCTTGGCCCGGTCGACGAGCTTGCGGGTCTCGAAGCGCTCGACGAGGTCGGACACCTCGGCCTCGAGGGTGATGATCTGCGCGTAGCGGGCCAGCGCGATCTCGATGGCGGGGAGGAGGTCGTTCGGCGTGAACGGCTTGACGACGTACGCCAGCGCGCCGGCCTCGCCCGCGCGCTCGACGAGCTCCTTCTGGCTGAAGGCCGTGAGGAGGACGACGGGGGCGATGTGGTTGCGGTTCAGGCGCTCGGCCGCGGAGATGCCGTCGAGCTGGGGCATCTTGACGTCCATGATGACGAGGTCGGGACGCAGCTCGGTGGCCAGCGCCACGGCGGTCTCGCCGTCGCCCGCCTCGCCGACGACCTCGAATCCGTTGTCGCGGAGGGTCTCCACGATATCGAGGCGGATGAGCGACTCGTCCTCGGCGACGACGACACGACGGGGGGCTGCGGGGGTTGCTTCCTGGTCACTCACGGATAGGAGCCTACGGTATCGTCGGGCGGGCCGGTGCGCGCCGGACGGGCGGATCGCCGCCGTCGGGGCGTCGCTGCGGCGCATGCCGGATTGGCGGAATGGCAGACGCGGAGCACTCAAAATGCTCTGTCCGTGAGGGCGTGTGGGTTCGAGTCCCACATCCGGCACAGCATCCCGAACGTGACGCGGGAGAGGGCGGGCGACCACGTGGTCGCCCGCCCTCTATCGTGTCACGCGGGGGCCGGAGCCCCCGCGGACGTCGCGCTACTTCTCGTACGCGGGAGCCGCCTCGTTCACGGCGTCGCCGACGACGTGGACGCGCAGCTCGTTGGTGGAGCCCGCGATCCCGGGAGGGGATCCGGCGATGACGACGACCTTCTGGCCGACCTCGGCGAGGCCCTCCGCGAGGCCCTCCGCGAGGAGCACGTCATCCACCTGATGGAACATCTGGTCGGTGTGCGTGACCGGCTCCACGAGGTACGTCTGCACGCCCCACGAGAGCGCGAGGCGACGGCGGATGCCCTCGTTCGGCGTGAAGGCGAGGATCGGGATGCCGTTGCGCAGGCGCGTCATCCGGCGCACCGAGTCGCCCGACTCGGTGAAGACGCAGAGCGCCTTCGCATCGACGAACTCGGCGACCTCGGCGGCGGCCAGCGTGATGGCGCCCCCCTGGGTGAACGGGCGCGTGCCGAGCTTCGGGATGCGCTCCAGCCCGTGCTCCTCGGTGGACTCGATGATGCGCGCCATGGTCTTGACCGTGACGACGGGGAACTCGCCCACGCTCGTCTCGCCGCTCAGCATGAGGGCGTCGGCGCCGTCGAGCACCGCGTTGGCGCAGTCGGACGCCTCGGCGCGCGTGGGCCGCGGGCTCGTGATCATGGACTCGAGCATCTGCGTCGCGACGATGACGGGCTTGGCCTTGCGGCGGGCGAGCTCGACCGCGCGCTTCTGCACGATCGGCACTGCCTCGAGCGGCAGCTCGACGCCCAGGTCGCCGCGGGCGACCATGATCGCGTCGAACGCGTCCACGATCTCCTCGAGCGCGTCCACGGCCTGCGGCTTCTCGACCTTGGCGACGACGGGGACGCGACGGCCCTCCTCGTCCATGATCTCGTGCACGCGGACGATGTCCGACGCGTCGCGGACGAAGCTCAGCGCGATGAGGTCGGCGCCGAGACGGAGGCCCCAGCGGAGATCCGCCTCGTCCTTGCCGGACAGTGCGGGCACGTTGACCGCGACGCCCGGGAGGTTGATGCCCTTGTTGTTGCTGACCGTGCCGGCCACCTCGACCGTGGTCGTGACGCGGGTGCCGTCGGTGGAGACCACGCGGAGCGTGACCTTGCCGTCGTCGATGAGCAGCGGGTCGCCCGGCTTCACGTCGCCGGGGAGGCCCTTGTAGGTGGTGGAGCAGATGTCCTTCGTGCCGAGGATGTCCTCGACGGTGATGACGAAGGTGTCGCCGAAGGCCAGGTCGTGCGGGCCGTCGGAGAACTTGCCGAGGCGGATCTTCGGGCCCTGCAGGTCGACCAGGACCGCGACCGCGCGGCCCGCGTCGTCTGCGGCCTTCCGGATGGTGGAGTAGATGCCCTCGTGGACGTCGTAGGTGCCGTGGCTGAGGTTCATCCGGGCCACGTCCACGCCGGCGTCGATGATGGCGCGGATGCTCTCATAGGAGCTGGTCGCGGGCCCGAGGGTCGCGACGATCTTCGCTCGTCTGGTCATGCTCTGTCTGTCTCGCGTTTCTGCGTCGCACACGGACGCGGTTCGGGTGAGTGGTCGCGGCCGCGCGCTCGGGGCGCGACGACCGGGTCAGATGGAGAGAGCGCGGTCCGTGGGACGGACCGGGAACGGGAGCTCCGTGTCCCCCTCAAGGTACCGGTCGACGGCGGAGGCCGCTGAACGTCCCTCGGCGATGGCCCACACGATGAGCGACTGGCCGCGACCCGCGTCGCCCGCCACGAAGACGCCGGCCTGGTCGGTCTGGTAGTCCTCGCCGCGCGCCACGTTGCCGCGCTCGTCGAACGGGACCTCCAGCTGGGTCTCGAGGGCCGCCTTCTCGGGGCCGGTGAAGCCGAGCGCGAGGAGCACGAGGTCGGCGGGGATCTCGCGCTCGGTGCCCGACTTCGGCACGCGGCGGCCGTCGCGGAACTCGGTCTCGGCGACCCGGACGGCGCGGACGTGCCCGTCGTCGTCCTTCAGGAACTCGACCGTGGTGGCGAGGTAGTGGCGCTCGCCGCCCTCCTCGTGCGCGCTCGACACCTCGAAGAGGGTCGGGTACGTGGGCCACGGCTGGTCGGGGCGACGCTCCGTCGGCGGCTGCTGGCCGATGGCGAGGTTGGTGACCGAGGCGGCCTTCTGCCGGTGGGCGGTGCCGATGCAGTCCGCACCCGTGTCACCGCCGCCGAGGACGACGACGTGCTTGCCCTCCGCATGGATCTGCTCGGGCACCTGGTCGCCCGCGGTCGCGTGGTTCGACTGGCGCAGGTAGTCCATGGCGAAGTGCACGCCGTCGACGTCGCGGCCCGGGATGTCGAGGTCGCGGGGCACGAGCGCACCCGTGCAGACCACGACCGCGTCGTAGCGGAGGCGCAGGTCGGACCAGGTGATGTCCTTGCCGATGTCGACGCCCGCGCGGAAGCGGGTGCCCTCGGCGGTCATCTGCGCGAGGCGGGCCTCCAGGTGGCGCTTCTCCATCTTGAAGTCCGGGATCCCGTAGCGGAGCAGGCCGCCGATGCGGTCGTCGCGCTCGAAGACGGCGACCGTGTGGCCGGCGCGCGTGAGCTGCTGGGCGGCAGCGAGGCCGGCGGGGCCGGATCCGACGACCGCCACGGTCTTGCCCGTGAGGCGCTCGGGCGGGTGCGGCTCGACCCAGCCCTTCTGGAAGGCGTCGTCGATGATCGACACCTCAACCTGCTTGATCGTCACGGGCGGCTGGTTGATCCCGAGCACGCACGAGCTCTCGCACGGCGCCGGGCACAGCCGGCCTGTGAACTCGGGGAAGTTGTTCGTGGCGTGCAGTCGCTCGATGGCCTGACGGCCCTCGCCGCGCCACGTGAGGTCGTTCCACTCCGGGATGAGGTTGCCGAGCGGGCAGCCCTGGTGGCAGAACGGGATGCCGCAGTCCATGCACCGGCCGGCCTGGCGCACGAGCTCGCCGCGCTCCTGCTGCTCGTAGACCTCCTTCCAGTCCATGAGCCGCACCGAGACGGGTCGGCGCTTGGGGAGCTCGCGCTCCGTCACCTTGAGGAAGCCCTTGGGGTCAGCCACCGGTCACCTCCAGGATGCGGTTCCAGGCGACGTCGCCGTCGGGGTCGAGGCCCTCGTCCACCGCGGTCTGGCGGGTGGCGAGGACGGCCGCGTAGTCCCGCGGCAGGATCTTGGTGAAGCGTTCCATGGAGGTCTCCGGCTCGGCGAGCAGGCGCTCGGCCACGGTGGATCCGGTCTCGGCGAGGTGCCGGCGGAGGAGGTCGAGCACGATCTCGGCGTCGGCGCTCCCGAGCGGGTGCAGCTCGAGCTCGCCCGACGCGAGCGCGTCAGTGTTGATGCGGTCGCGGTCGAGGTCGATCACGTACGCCGTGCCGCCGGACATGCCCGCGCCGATATTCCGGCCGGTGCCGCCGAGGACGAGGGCGAGCCCGCCGGTCATGTACTCGAGCGCGTGGTCTCCCACGGCCTCGACGACCGCGGTCGCGCCCGAGTTGCGGACGAGGAACCGCTCCCCCACCATGCCGCGGATGAACATCGTGCCCTGCGTCGCGCCGTAGCCGATGACGTTGCCCGCGATGACGTTCTCCTCCGCGGGGAAGCCGGCCCTCTCGTCGGGCCGCACGACGATGTCGCCGCCCGAGAGGCCCTTGCCGAGGTAGTCGTTGCTGTCGCCGACGAGGCGCAGCGTGATGCCCGACGGCATGAACGCGCCGAACGACTGGCCGGCGGAGCCGCGCAGCGTGACGTCGATGGATCCCGTCGGCAGCCCGTCCTCCCCGTGCCCCTTGGTGACGAGGTGGCCGAGCATCGTGCCGACCGCGCGCGCCGTGTTGCGCACGGGCAGGTCGATCTCGACCCGGCCGCCGTGGTCGAGCACGTCGCGGCTCAAGCGGATGAGCTCGTTGTCGAAGTGGTCGTCGAGCTCGTGGTCCTGCGACCGGCTGTGCTTCATCGGCTCGTCGTCCGCGAAGGTCGGGCCGGCCAGGATCGGCGTCAGGTCGAGGCCGGACGCCTTCCAGTGGTCGACCGCGTCCTCGACTCCGAGCAGGTCGTTGCGGCCCACGATCTCGTCGAGCGCGCGGTAGCCGAGGGCGGCCAGGTGCTCCCGCACCTCCTGCGCGATGAACTCGAAGAAGTTGACGACGTGGTCGGCCTTGCCCGGGAAGCGCTTGCGCAGCTCCGGGTTCTGCGTGGCGACGCCGACGGGGCAGGTGTCGAGGTGGCAGACGCGCATCATGATGCAGCCCGAGACGACGAGCGGGGCCGTGGCGAACCCGAACTCCTCGGCGCCGAGCAGCGCGCCGACGATGACGTCGCGGCCGGACTTCATCTGCCCGTCGACCTGCACGACCACGCGGTCGCGCATGCCGTTGAGGCGGAGGGTCTGCTGCGTCTCGGCGAGCCCCAGCTCCCACGGGGTGCCCGCGTGCTTGAGCGAGTTGACCGGGCTCGCGCCCGTGCCGCCGTCGTGACCCGAGACGAGGATCACGTCGCTCAGCGCCTTGGCGACGCCGGCTGCGACCGCGCCGATGCCCGACTGGCTGACGAGCTTGGTGTGGATCCGGGCGGAGGGGTTCGCGCGCTTGAGGTCGAAGATCAGCTGCTTGAGGTCCTCGATCGAGTAGATGTCGTGGTGCGGCGGCGGCGAGATGAGGCCGACGCCGGCGGTCGCGTGCCGCGTGCGCGCGACCCACGGGTACACCTTGCCGGGCGGCAGCTGGCCGCCCTCGCCGGGCTTGGCGCCCTGCGCGAGCTTGATCTGGATGTCGTCGGCGTGCGTGAGGTACATGCTCGTGACGCCGAAGCGGCCGGACGCGACCTGCTTGATGGAGCTGCGTCGCTCGGGGTCGAGCAGGCGCTCGACGTTCTCGCCGCCCTCACCGGTGTTCGACTTCGCTCCCAGGCGGTTCATCGCGATGGCGAGCGTCTCGTGCGCCTCCTCGGAGATGGACCCGTAGCTCATCGCGCCCGTGGAGAAGCGCTTCACGATGTCGGAGATGGGCTCCACCTCGTCGAGCGGGACGGGCGGGCGGGTGCCGGTCTTCAGGCGGAACATGCCGCGGAGCGTCATGAGGTCCTTCGACTGCGCGTCGACCATCGACGTGTACTCGCGGAAGATGTCGTACCGCCGCGTGCGCGTGGCGTGCTGCAGCCGGAAGATCGTGTCCGGGTTGAACAGGTGCGGGGACCCGTCGCGACGCCACTGGTACTCGCCGCCCGTCTGCAGGCGCTCGTGCGACAGCACAGCGCCGTCCTGCGGGTAGGCGCTGCGGTGGCGCGCCGCGTTCTCGGCCGCGATGACGTCGATGCCGACGCCGCCGAGGCGCGTCGTGGTGCCCGAGAAGTACTGGTCCACGAGCCCCTGCGAGAGGCCGACCGCCTCGAAGCACTGGGCGCCGGCGTACGAGGACACCGTCGAGATGCCCATCTTGGACATGATCTTGAGCACGCCCTTGCCGAGCCCCTTGATCAGGTTCCGCGTCGCCTTCTCCGGCGTCACGCCCGTGAGCATGCCGCTGCGGACGAGGTCCTCGCACGACTCCATCGCCAGGTACGGGTTGATCGCCGAGGCGCCGTAGCCGATGAGCAGCGCGATGTGGTGCACCTCGCGCACGTCGCCGGCCTCGACCACGATGCCGACCTTCATGCGGGTCTGTTTGCGGATGAGGTGGTGGTGCACGGCCGCGATCATGAGGAGCGACGGGATCGGCGCGAGGTCGCGGTTCGAGTCGCGGTCCGAGAGGACGACGAACTGTGCGCCGTGCGCGATGGCGCGGTCGACCTCGTCGCACATCGCGTCAATGCGCTTCTGCATGGCGAGCGGGCCGTCGTCCACGCGGTAGAGGCCGCTCACGATGGTGGTGGTGCGGCTGCCCGGGCGGTGGTCGATGTGGATGACCTTAGCCAGCTCGTCGTTGTCGATGACCGGGAAGTCGAGCACGACCTGCTTCGTGTGCTCGGGGCCGGCGTCGAGGAGGTTGCGCTGCGGCCCGAGTCCGAGGCGGAGGCTGGTGACGACCTCCTCGCGGATGGAGTCGAGCGGCGGGTTGGTGACCTGCGCGAACTGCTGCGTGAAGTAGTCGAACAGCAGGCGCGGGCGCTGCGAGAGCACGGCGATAGGCGTGTCCGATCCCATGGCGCCGAGGGGCTCGGCGCCCACCTTCGCCATGGGCATGACCAGCATCCGCACCTCCTCCTCCGTGTAGCCGAAGGTGCGCTGGCGCCGGACGACGGACGCGGGCGTGTGCACGACGTGCTCGCGCTCGGGGAGGTCGGCGAGGTGGATGCGGTTCTCGAGCCACTCGCCCCACGGGGCGCTGGCGGCGAGCTGGGACTTGATCTCGTCGTCCTCGATGATGCGGCCGGCCTCGGTGTCGACGAGGAACATCTTGCCGGGGCGGAGCCGGCCCTTCCGCATGATGCGGGCCGGGTCGATCTCGAGCACGCCGATCTCGCTGCCGAGCACCACGAGGCCGTCGTGCGTGACGAGGTAGCGGCCCGGGCGCAGGCCGTTGCGGTCGAGGGTCGCGCCGACGAGCGTGCCGTCGGTGAAGGTGAGCGCGGCCGGGCCGTCCCACGGCTCCATGACCATGGAGTGGTACTCGTAGAAGTCGCGGCGGACGGGGTCGATGTCGGTCTGCTTCTCCCACGCCTCGGGGACCATCATCATCATCGCGTGCGGCAGGCTGCGGCCGCTGAGGCTGAGGAGCTCGAGCACCTCGTCGAAGGACGCGGAGTCGCTCGCGCCCGGCGTGACGATGGGCATCAGCGGCGCGAGGTCGCCGAGAAGCTCCGACTCGAGCTGCGACTGGCGGGCGCGCATCCAGTTGCGGTTGCCCGCGACCGTGTTGATCTCGCCGTTGTGCGCCATCATGCGCAGCGGCTGCGCGAGGGGCCACGACGGGAACGTGTTGGTGGAGTACCGCGAGTGCACGATGGCGAGCTTCGACGCGAAGCGCTCGTCGGAGAGGTCGGGGTAGAACGGCTCGAGCTGGAGCGTCGTGACCATGCCCTTGTAGACGAGGGTCCGCGAGGACAGCGAGATGAAGTAGGCGCCGAGCTCCCGCTCCGCGCGCTTGCGCAGGCGGAAGGCGAGTCGGTCGAGCGCGAGCCCCGACGGGCGGTCGGAGGGCTGCGCGGAGTCGGAGGTGAGGAAGAGCTGACGGAAGGCGGGCATGGCCTTCCGCGCCAGGTTGCCGAGGTGCGACGGGTCGACGGGCACCTCGCGCCACCCGAGCACGTGCAGCCGCTCGTCGCCCGCGATGCGCTCGATGCCGGCCTCCAGCTCCTCGCGCTCGGCGTCGTCCGTCGGCAGGAACGCCATGCCGACCGCGTACTCCCCCATGGGCGGCAGGTCGAAGCCGACCACGCCGCGGAGGAATTCGTCCGGGATCTGGGTCATGATGCCGGCGCCGTCGCCGGTGCCCGCGTCGGAGCCGATGGCCCCGCGGTGCTCGAGGTTCCGCAGCGCGTCGAGCGCGTTGACGATGATGTCGTGGCCCGGGGTGCCCCGCAGGGTGGCCACCATGGCCAGGCCGCACGCGTCCTTCTCGAACGCCGGGTCATAGAGGCCCTGCGTCGCGGGGAACGAGCCGCCGGGAGGGGAGGTGGAGGAGAACGCCATGGGAACCGTCCTAGATGCACTGCGGAGGGACGTCGCTGGCCCTGTGGTGGGGACCGCCTCGCGGGAGGAGGCGGTGACCGCGGGGGTGCCCGCGCTGGGGACTAGGCGCCGCGTCCGCTTGTGGCGGGGAGAGCGTGGGAGTCCGAACCGGTGGATGCCCGATCGTCGTCGACGTCGGCGAAATCCGAATCCGTGTACACCGATGCTACCTCGCCGTCGCGACCCGCCTTGGCGCGCGCGCTTACGTCATCCGGGGTGCGGCCCGGCAGGTACGGGCTGGGTTCGCTGCCGACATGGCGCCGGGTCTGCACGATGAAGAGGACAAGGCCGAGCGCGACCGCGAGGAAGGCCGCCCAGACGTTGGTGCGGATGCCGAAGAAGATCTCGCTCGGGTCGATGCGGATCGACTCGAAGACCATGCGCCCGAGGCCGTACCACATGAGGTACACGGCCAGGCCGCGGCCCCACTGCAGGCGGACCGCGCGGCCCAGCGCCATGATGACGAGCGCACCCGCGACGTTCCACACGATCTCGTAGAGGAACGTGGGGTGGAAGAGCGTGCCCGCGGGGAGCCCGGCCGGGAAGGCGGCGTTGGTCGGGTCGACCTCGAGGCCCCAGGGCAGCGTGGTCGGCGTGCCGAACAGCTCCTGGTTGAAGTAGTTGCCCATGCGGCCGGCGGCCTGGGCGAGCAGGAGCCCCGGCGCCAGGGCGTCGGCGAACGTCCAGAAGCGGACACCGGTCCACTTGGAGCCGAGCCACACGCCCACGGCGCCGCCGATGAGGGCGCCGAAGATGGCGATGCCGCCCTCCCAGACGTAGAGCACCCGCCAGAGGTTCGCGCCCTCGTAGAAGTAGTCGCCCGGGTGGGTGAGCACGTGGAACGCCCGCGCGCCGATGATGCCGAGGACGAGCGCGCAGAGCGTGAAGTCGATGACGGTGCCCGACTCGACGCCGCGGGCCACGAGGCGGCGGTTGGTGAGGAACGCCGCGACGAGGATGCCGACCAGGATGCACACGGCGTACGCGTGGATGACGAAGGTGAGCGGCAGGTCGATGCCGAAGCCCTGGAGCCACGCCGTGACGTCGAACCGGGTGTCGGACGGATCCGGGCTGGGGATGCTCATCGGGACGAACAACGGATGACGCTCACTTTCGCAGGGGATTCGGCGGGCGCGGCGGGACCGCGGGCCGGGGGCTACTGTAGCGCGGTTCCCCGCGCGAGATCGGCCGCGGCACGGGCGACGCCCGGCACGCCGCCGTCGGCGAGGGCCGCGACGAGGGCCGAGCCGACGATGGCGCCGTCGGCGTAGTCGAGCACCTCGCGCACCTGGTCGCCGGTGGAGATGCCGATGCCCACGCACGCGCTCGTGGAGCCCGCATCGCGCAGGCGCGACACGAGACCGCGCGCGGCCTGGTCGACGTCCTGCCTCGCGCCCGTGATGCCCATGGTGGAGACCGCGTAGACGAACCCGCGGCTGCGCTCCACGGCCTGGTGCAGGCGCGCCCCGCTCGACGACGGGGCGGCGAGGAACACGCGGTCGAGGCCCGTGCGCTCGGATGCGGCGAGCCAGTCGGCACCCTCGTCGGGGATGAGGTCGGGCGTGATGAGGCCGGCGCCGCCCGCGGCGACGATGTCGTCCGCGAAGCGCTCGACGCCGTACTGCACGACGGGGTTCCAGTAGGTCATGAGGAGCACGGGGGCGTCGACGCGCTGGGTGATCGCGTGCAGCGCGTCGAAGCCGTCACGGAGGCGGAAGCCCTGCGCGAGAGCGGTCTGCGTGGCACGCTGGATGACCGGGCCGTCCATCACGGGGTCGCTGTAGGGCAGGCCCAGCTCGATGACGTCGACGCCGTTCTCGACCAGGGCCACCGCGGCCTCGATGCTCGTGGCGACGTCCGGGAACCCGACGGGGAGGTAGCCGACGAGCGCGCCGGATCCCTGCTCGCGTCGGAGGGCGATGGTCCGCTCGACGGGGCTGCCGGCGGGCGCGGCCGCGTGGGCTGCCGCGGTCACGACTGCTCCGCCCCGGCGTCGATGAGGTCGAAGTACTTCCCCGCGGTCTCCATGTCCTTGTCGCCGCGGCCGCTGAGGTTGATCAGGATGATCGCATCCGGACCCAGCTCCTTGCCGAGCTCGAGCGCACCGGCCAGGGCGTGCGCGGACTCGATGGCCGGGATGATGCCCTCGGTGCGGCTGAGCAGGCGCAGCGCGCTCATCGCCTGGTCGTCCGTGACGGGACGGTACGACGCGCGCCCGAGGTCCGACAGCCAGGAGTGCTCCGGGCCGACGCCCGGGTAGTCGAGGCCGGCGGAGATCGAGTGCGAGTCGATGGTCTGACCGTCCTCGTCCTGGAGGAGGTAGCTGCGCGCGCCGTGCAGCATGCCGGGCCGGCCCTTGGTGATGGTGGCGGCGGTGCGCGGGGTGTCCGCGCCGTCGCCGCCGGCCTCGAAGCCGTAGAGGGCCACGTCGGCGTCGTCGAGGAAGGCGTGGAAGATGCCGATGGCGTTGGACCCGCCGCCGACGCACGCGGCGACGGCGTCGGGCAGGCGCCCGGTGAGCGCGAGGACCTGCTCGCGCGCCTCCTCGCCGATGACCTTCTGCAGGTCGCGGACCATGGCCGGGAACGGGTGCGGGCCCGCCACCGTGCCGAAGACGTAGTTGGTGGTCTCGACGTTGGTGACCCAGTCGCGCATGGCGTCGTTGATGGCGTCCTTGAGCGTGCGGGAGCCCGAGCGGACCGGGATGACCTCAGCGCCGAGCAGGCGCATCCGGGCCACGTTCAGCGCCTGGCGCTCGGTGTCGACCTCGCCCATGTAGATGACGCAGTCGAGGCCGAAGAGCGCGGCCGCGGTGGCGGTCGCGACGCCGTGCTGGCCCGCGCCCGTCTCCGCGATGATGCGCTTCTTGCCGATCTTCTTGGTGAGCAGCGCCTGGCCGAGCACGTTGTTGATCTTGTGCGAGCCGGTGTGGTTCAGGTCCTCGCGCTTGAGGATGATGCGCGCGCCGCCGGCGTGCTCGGCGAACCGCGGCACCTCCGTGATGAGCGAGGGACGGCCGGTGTACGTGCGGTGCAGCTCCTTGAGCTCCTCGACGAACGCGGGGTCGACCTTGAGCTCCTCCCACGCCGCCGACAGCTCGTCGAGGGCGGCGACGAGGGACTCCGGGACGTAGCGCCCGCCGAACTCGCCGAAGTAGGGGCCGGTCACGCTGCGCAGGTCGGTCATGCGCGGATGTCCAGGAACTCGCCGAGCGTGCGGACGGGATCGCCCGTGACGAGCGCCTCGCCCACCAGGACGACGTCGGCGCCCGACCGGCGGTAGTGCGCCACGTCGTCGGCGGTCTTCACCGCGGACTCGGCGATGCGCACGACGCCCGCGGGGATGGAGTCGGCCAGGCGGCCGAAGAGGTCGCGGTCCAGCTCGAAGGTGGTCAGGTTGCGCGCGTTGACGCCGACGACCTGCGCCCCGAGGTCGAGCGCGCGGGACACCTCGTCGGCCGAGTGGGTCTCGACGAGCGCGGTCATGCCGAGCTCGTTCACGAGCGCATGCAGCTCGACGAGCGTCTTCTGGTCGAGCGCGGCGACGATGAGCAGGACGAGGTCGGCTCCCGAGGCGCGCGCCTCCAGGACCTGGTACGGCTCGCCGATGAAGTCCTTGCGGAGGACGGGGATGGAGACGGTGTCCCGCACCTGCTCGAGGTCCTGCAGGGATCCGCGGAACTTGCGGCCCTCCGTGAGGACGCTGATGGCGCTGGCGCCGCCGGTCTCGTAGCGGGACGCGAGGAGCGCGGGATCTGGGATCTCGGCGAGGGCGCCGCGCGAGGGGCTCGAGCGCTTGACCTCGGCGATGATCTTCACGCGGTCGGCGGGAGCAAGCGCGCTGAGCGCGTCGAGGGCCGCGGGACGCGCGAGCGCGTCGGCCTCGACCTGGGCGAGGGGACGGGTCTCGCGTCGTGCGGCCGCGTCCTCGAGGGCTCCGGAGAGCAGGTCTCCCAGCATCTAGGAGTGCGCCTTCGAGTGCGTGGAGACCGTGCGGTGGCCGCCGACCCCGAAGCCCATCTTCTTCATGACGCCGCCGGTGATCCAGCCGAGGATCGCGAGGACGGCCGAGGCCCACACGACGGGCTCGATGGCGAACCAGAAGGCGATGGTGCCGACGGTGAACGCGACGAGCATGATGACGACAGCCGTCCAGGCCGCCGGCGAGTTGCCGTGGCCGGGTTCTGCGGACTCGGTGGACATGCGTGCTCCTCGGGGGTCGTGCGAAAGGGACGGATCGAGTCTACCGGTCGGCGTCGCGGCGGCCGTCGGCATGGGGAGCGGCGGCGGGTCCGTCAGGCGACCCTTCCGTGGGTCCGCCCGCCGGTGCGTCGTCGTCATCGCCGGCCTCGCGGCGGGTGGGATCCGCGCCGCCGCTCAGGCTGTCCCAGGCGGCCACGGGATCCTGGCGCGGGACGATCCGGCGGGCGGGCGACGGGTCCGGCGCGTCGTACCGGGACCGGCGGGTGGGCCAGCGCGGCCCGGTGACCGCCACGAGGAGGCCCGTCAGCGCCGACGCGATGCCCGCGACCAGCGTGACCGGACCCCAGGGGGTCGTGGTCCACCCGTCGACGAGCTCCGCCACGGCCGATGAGCCCGCGACGCCCGTGACGGTCGTGACCGCGGCCTCGCCCGCCTGGACGGGGCCGGCGATCGCGGCGAACGCCGTGAGCGCGACCGTCGCGCCGATGAGCGCCTGGAGGATCCCGAGCACCACCCGGAGCACGCGGCTGGCGATGGCGAGGGCGCCCGCGAGGGCGAGGCTCGAGAGCGCGAGGGCGCTGAGCGCGGGGGCGGCGACGCTTCCCGCGACGGGCACGAGCGCAGGCGCCTGGCCCCCGATGCGCAGCGTCGACCAGTCCTGCGACCAGCCGAGGAAGGTGGCGGCGCTCGTGGCGAGGACGAGCAGGAGGGCGAGGGACTTCGTGCGGCGGGTGACCCGCATCAGCGCACGCGCCGCATGGCCTCGGCGACGGCCACGGCGCGCAGCGGGGCCGCGGCCTTGTTCTGCGACTCGAGGTACTCGGCGTCGGGGTCGGAGTCGGCGACCATGCCGCCGCCGGCCTGCACGTGCGCGATGCCGTCGACGATGGTGGCCGTGCGGATCGCGATGGCCAGGTCCGCGTCGCCCGCGAAGTCGAAGTAGCCCACCACTCCCCCGTACACGCCGCGCTGGGCGGGCTCGAGCTCGTCGATGATCTGCAGCGCACGCGGCTTGGGCGCGCCCGAGAGCGTGCCGGCCGGGAACGTGGCGCGGAAGACGTCGATGCTCGAGACGCCGGGCCGGAGCGTGCCCTCGACCGAGCTGACCAGGTGCATGATGTGGCTGAACCGCTCGACGCGCATGAACTCGGTGACCTCGACGGATCCCGGGGCGCACGCCTTCAGCATGTCGTTGCGCGCGAGGTCGACCAGCATGAGGTGCTCGGCGCGCTCCTTCGGGTCGGCGAGGAGGGACTCCTCGTGGGCGACGTCCTCCTCCACGGTGGCGCCGCGGGGCCGGGATCCCGCGATGGGGTGCATGTAGACGTGGTCGTCGGTGACCGTGACGAGCGCCTCGGGCGAGGATCCGACGATGGAGTACGGCTTCCCGTCGGCGTCCTCGAGCGTGAGCAGGTACATGTAGGGGCTCGGGTTGAGCACGCGCAGGATGCGGTAGACGTCGATCGGGTCGGCCATGGTCGGCTGGTCGAAGCGCTGCGAGACGACGACCTGGAAGACGTCGCCCTCGTGGATGTGGTGCTTGCTGCGCGCGATCGCCTCGTGGAAGTCGGCGGGTTCGGTGCGGAGGACGGGCGAGGGCTGCGCCTGGAGGTCGACCTCGGCGAGGAAGGTCTCCGACGGGCGCGCGAGGTCGGCCTGCATCCGGTCGAGGCGCGTCTGCGCGTCGGCCCACATGGCGTCCTCGGCGTCGACGCCGTCGTTGAGGGCGGTCGCGACGAGCGTGACGGTGCCGCGGCGGTGGTCGAGCACGGCGAGCTCGGAGACGAAGCTGAGCGCCTGGCCGGGCACGGGGACCTCGGCGGGCGGACGGTCCGGCAGGCGCTCGATCTGGCGCACGGCCTCCCAGCCGATGAAGCCCACGAGGCCGCCCGTGAGCGGCGGCAGACCGGGGATGCGGGGCGTCTCCCAGCGCGCGTAGAGCGCCGCGAGGGCCGCGAGGGGACCGTCGGGCGCGTCGTCGCCGAGGGCGCGGCGGGCGTCGATGCCGTAGTCGAGCCAGCGGGCCTCGTCGCCGTGCTGCGTGAGCACGCCGAAGGACGAGACGCCGACGAAGGAGAAGCGGGTCCAGATGCCGCCCTGGCCGGCGGACTCGAGCAGGAAGCTGCCCGGGCGTCCCGCGGTGAGCTTGCGGTGGACGCCCACGGGCGTCTCGCCGTCGGCGAAGACCTCGCGGAGCACCGGGATCACCCGGTGGTCGACGGCGAGGGCGCCGAAGGCCTCCCGGGTCGTCGTGCCGGGTGCGGGGACGGACGCGGCGGGGCGGGGGGACTCGCTCATGGGGTGGGCCCTTCGTCGGCGGCGGGACGCGCGCCCGTGACGGGGTGGAGGTGGTCGGCGTCGAAGCAGGTGCGCGTGCCGGTGTGGCAGGCCACTCCTACCTGGTCGACCTGGACGAGGACCGTGTCGCCGTCGCAGTCGAGCGCCGCGTCGCGGACGTACTGGCCGTGACCCGACGTGTCGCCCTTCCGCCAGTACTCGCTCCGGGAGCGCGACCAGAACGTGACGCGGCCGGTGGTGAGCGTGCGGCGGAGGGCCTCGCGGTCCATGTAGCCGAGCATGAGGACCTCGCGCGTGTCGTGCTGCTGGATCACGGCGGGGAGCAGCCCGTCGTCGGCGAAGGACGCGCGGGCGAGGATGCCGTCGACGTCGGGATCGCCGTGCCCGCGGGGGTCGAGGGGGGCTGCGCTCATCGTCGGACCACCTGACCGGCGTCCGCGAGGGCGCCCTTGACGTCGCCGATGGTGAACCGACGGGAGTGGAAGACGCTCGCGGCGAGCACGGCGTCGGCGCCGGCCTCGATCGCGGGCGCGAAGTGGTCGAGCTCGCCCGCGCCGCCCGATGCGATGACGGGCACGCGGCTCGCGGCGCGCATGGCGGCCACGAGCTCGAGGTCGAAGCCGTCGCGCGTGCCGTCGGCGTCGATGGAGTTGACGAGCAGCTCACCGGCGCCGCGCTCGACGGCCTCGCGGGCCCACGCCACCGCGTCGATGGTCGTCCGCGTGCGGCCCCCGTGCGTGGTGACGACGAAGCCGGACTCGGTGTCGCCGCGCGTCACGTCGAGGGAGAGGACGCAGACCTGCGCGCCGAACCGGTCGGCGATCTCGCTCACGAGGTCGGGACGCGCGATGGCCGCGCTGTTGACGCCGATCTTGTCGGCGCCGCTCGCGAGCAGCCGCGCCACGTCGTCGGCGCTGCGCACTCCCCCGCCGACGGTGAGCGGGATGAAGACCTGCTCGGCGGTGGCGCTCACGACGTCGTACATCGTCGAGCGGTCCTCGACCGTGGCCGTGACGTCGAGGAAGGTGAGCTCGTCGGCGCCCTGCTCGTAGTAGAGGCGCGCGAGCTCGACGGGATCGCCCGCGTCCTGCAGGTCGAGGAAGTTGACGCCCTTGACGACGCGGCCGGCGGCCACGTCGAGGCACGGGATGACGCGGACGGCGAGGTCGCCGGAGGACGGGGCCCCGGACGCGGGCCGGTCGGCGGGAACGGCGGCCACGGTCAGATCCGGGCGGCGTGGATGGGGCTGACCAGGATGGCGCGCGCGCCGACCTCGTGCAGGCGGTCCATGATCTGGTTCGTGTCGTCGCGCGGCACCATCGAGCGCACCGCGACCCACGCGGGGTCCTGCAGCGGCGAGATGGTGGGCGACTCGATGCCCGGCGTGATGGCCGTGGCGGCGTCGAGCAGGTCGAGCGGCACGTCGTAGTCCATGAGCACGTAGCGGCGGGCGACGAGCACGCCCTCGAGGCGGCGGAGCAGCGTCGCGGCGCCCGGCTTCTCCTCGGCGCCCGAGATGAGCACGGCGGTCGAGCGGAGGATCACAGGGCCGAAGATCTCGAGCCCGGCCTTCCGCAGCGTGGTGCCGGTCTCGACGACGTCGGCGATGGCGTCCGCGACGCCCAGCTGGATGGCGGACTCGACCGCGCCGTCGAGGCGGATGAGCTGCGCCTCGACGCCGTGCTCGCGGAGGAAGCCGCCGACGAGGACGGGGTAGCTGGTCGCGATGCGGACTCCGGCGAGGTCCTCGAGGTCGGCGAAGCGGCCGACGGGGCCGGCGAAGCGGAACGTGGATCCCGCGAAGCCGAGCTCCGCGGTCTCGGAGGCGTCGGAGGCCGAGTCGATGAGGAGGTCGCGGCCGGTGATGCCGACGTCGAGCGCGCCGGATCCGACGTAGGTCGCGATGTCGCGCGGGCGGAGGTAGAAGAACTCGACGTCGTTGCGCGCGTCGAGGACGTAGAGCTCCTTGGGGTCGCGACGGCCGGCGTACCCGGCCTCGGCGAGCATCTGGGCGGCGGTCTCGGCGAGCGAGCCCTTGTTGGGCACGGCGACACGGAGCATGGGGATCACTTCTTCCAAGAGGGGGACGACGGGTGACGGATGCGCGTCACAGATGTCGGCCGACGTCCTCCAGGGTGAGGCCGCGCGCGATCATCATGACCTGCACGTGGTAGAGCAGCTGCGAGATCTCCTCGGCGGCGCGGTCGTCGGACTCGTGTTCGGCCGCCATCCAGACCTCGGCGGCCTCCTCGACGACCTTCTTGCCGATCGCGTGCACGCCGCCGTCGAGCTCGCGGACGGTGCCGGACCCCTCGGGCCGCTCGGCGGCGATGCGGGTCAGCTCGCCGAACAGGTCATCGAAGGTCTTCACGTGCTCCAGGGTACAGCCGCACGAGGGGGCCCCGGCACGACGACGGGAGGCCGGGAGCGATGCGCTCCCGGCCTCCCGGTGGTGGTGCTGGTGCTGCGACGCTGGTCGCTAGCCGACGCCCTGCAGGTCGATCACGAAGATCAGGGTGCGGCCGGAGAGGCGGTGGCCGCCGCCCGCGGGGCCGTAGGCGAGCTCCGGCGGCACGACGAGCTGGCGGCGTCCGCCGACCTTCATGCCGGGGATGCCCTTCTGCCAGCCGGCGATGAGGCTCCGGAGGGGGAAGCGCACGGACTGGCCGCGGCTCCACGAGGAGTCGAACTCCTCGCCGGACTCGAAGTCGACGCCGAGCTAGTGGACGTCGACGGTGTCGCCGGGCTGGGCCTCGGGGCCGTCGCCCACGGTGATGTCGGAGATGGTGAGCTCTGCGGGGGCCGGGCCGTCGACGGGCTCGACCTCGGGCTTCGTGGTGTCGGTCATGGATCCAGTCAAGCAGATCCGCGCGCGCGTCCCGTCAGTGGGCGTGGGTATGCGCCTCGGCCGCGCGACGGAGCTCGGCGATGGCCGCCTCGGGGTCGCCGCCGCGGAAGACGCCGGATCCGGAGACGAACGTGTCGGCGCCGGCCTCGGCCGCCCGGCCGATGGTCTCGACGTCGATGCCGCCGTCGACCTGGAGCCACACGTCGTGGCCGGACTCGCGGAGGCGCGAGCGAAGGGCGCGGAGCTTCGGCATCGTCTCGGGCATGAAGGACTGGCCGCCGAAGCCGGGCTCGACCGTCATCACGAGCACCTGGTCGAACTCGTGCAGCAGCTCGAGGTAGTCGTCGACGGGCGTGCCGGGCTTCAGCGCGATGCCGGCGCGCGCACCGATCTCGCGGAGCCGCCGGGCGAGCGCGACCGGCTCGCGCGTGGCCTCGGCGTGGAAGGTGACGCTCGCGGCGCCCGCCTCCGCGTAGCCGGGGGCCCAGCGGTCGACGTCGTCGATCATGAGGTGGATGTCGAGCGGGACGGGCGTCACCTGCTGCAGGCGCTGCACCATCGGCAGACCGAACGTGAGGTTCGGGACGAAGTGGTTGTCCATGATGTCGACGTGCACGAGGTCGGCGGTGGCGAGGCGCTGGATCTCGCGCTCCAGGTTCGCGAAGTCGGCGGACAGGATGCTCGGTTCGATGCGGACGGGCATGGCCCCGATCCTACCGGCGGGTCAGCAGGGCGATGAACATGGCGTCCGTGCCGTGCCGGTGCGGCCAGAGCTGCACGCTGGATCCGTGGGTCGAGGCGTCCGCGTCGGCCGCGGGCAGCTCGAGGTCGCCGTCGGCCACCTCCTGCAGCACCGCGCGCGTGTCGCGCGCGGACACGTCGGGATGGCGCTGGAGCGCGGCCTGCACGATGGCGCGCGTCTCGGCGAGGTGCGGCGAGCACGTGACGTAGGCGAGGATCCCGCCGGGCGCGAGCGCGCCGATCGCGGAGTCGATGAGGCCGGCCTGCAGGGCGCCGAGGCCCGCGACGTCGCGCGGGGTCTTCCGCCAGCGCGCCTCGGGCCGTCGGCGGAGGGCACCGAGGCCGCTGCACGGCGCGTCGAGCAGGATCCGGTCGAAGGCGCCGGGGTGCTCCTCCCCCACGGTCGTGCCGTCGAGCTCCCAGACCTCGGTGTCGCCGGGGACGGCGCGGAGGGCATCGCGCACGAGGCCCGCGCGGGCGGGGACGAGCTCGTTCGCGGTGAGCAGGGCGCCGGAGCGGCCGGCCTCCGCGGCGAGCAGCGCGGCCTTGCCGCCGGGGCCCGCGCACAGGTCGAGCCAGCGCTCGCCGGGGGTGACGGCTCGGGCGCGGCTGAGCGCGAGGGCGGCGAGCTGCGAGCCCTCGTCCTGCACGCGGACGCGGCCGTCGGCGACGCCGGGCGCGTCCATCGGGTCGCCGCCCTCGAGGTAGGCGCCGAGCGGCGAGAAGGCGGCGGGCTGCTCGCCGGTCTCCTCGACGGTCGCGAGGCCCGGGAGCGCGACGAGGCTGACGGCGGGCGCAGCGTTGTCGGCGCGCAGCAGGTCCTCGAGCTCGTCGTCGCGGCCCTCGCGGGCGAGCGCCTGGCGGAGGGCGCGCAGCACCCACAGCGGGTGGGAGTGCTCGAGGGCGAGGCGCTCGTCGTCGCTCGCGGCGCTGTCGAGCACGCGCTGCCGCCACTCGTCGGGCTCCGAGCGAGTGATGGTGCGGAGCACGCCGTTGACGAAGCCCGTGGCCGAACGGGATCCGACCGCGCGCGCCATGTCGACGCCCTCGTTGACGGCCGCGTGGGTGGCGACGCGCATACTGAGGAGCTGGTGGACCGAGAGGCGCAGCACGTCGAGGATGGGCGCGTCGATCGCCGTCACCGGGCGGCCGGCGGCGAGCTCGATGACGCGGTCGTAGTAGCCGGACATGCGCAGGGTGCCGTAGGTCAGCTCGGTGGCGAGCGCGGCGTCCTGCGCGCTGAGGGCGGCACGGCGGATCCTGACGGGCAGCAGGAGGTTCGCGTACGCGTCCGACTCGCGGACCGCGCTGACGACCTCGTAGGCGACGCGGCGAGCCGGGCTGACGGACGACGGGCCGCCGACGTCGGCGCGGTCGGCGGGTCGGCGGCGGTCCGCTCCCGCGGGTCGGCGACCGGGGGATCCTGTGCTCTCGCTCATCGTGCGATCACGTCCTTCGTGGTCACGCCGCGCCACCGGTCGGCGGCGGGGGATCCTGTGCTCTCGCTCATCGTGCGATCACGTCCTTCGTCGTGACGCCGCGCCACCAGTCGGCGGCGGGCATGGGGCTCTTGCCCGCGGGCTGCACCTGGATGAGCTCGACGGGGTGGCTGGCGGTGCCGATCGCGACGCGGCCGTCGAGCGCGGCGATGCGTCCGGGCTCGAGCGGGGCGGCGTCGCGGAGGGCGGCCGCGCGGTGGATCTTGAGGCGCACGTCGTCCACGGACGTGTGCGCGCCGGGCTCGGGCGTGACGCCGCGGATCCGGGCCAGCACCTCGTCGGCCGACCGCGCCCAGTCGACGCGGCCGTCGTCGATCGTCGTCTTCGGCGCGAGCGTCGGCTCGCCCTCCTGCGGGCGCGCGACCGCGGTGCCCGCGCCGATGGCGTCGACCGTGCGCGCCAGCAGGTCCGCGCCCTGCACCGCGAGCGCGTCGAGCACGTGGCCGGCCGTCTCGTGGTCGCCCGTGGGCCGCTCCTCCATCGAGAAGACGGGCCCCGTGTCCATGCCGCGCTCCAGCTGGAAGACGCTCGCGCCCGTGACGCGCTCCCCCGCCATGATCGAGCGCTGCACGGGGGCGGCGCCGCGCCACCGGGGCAGCAGCGAGAAGTGCAGGTTGATCCATCCGCGCGCGGGCGTCGACAGCAGCGGCTCGCGCACGAGGCCGCCGTACGCGACGATCACGCCGAGCTCGGCCCCGACCGCCGCGATGCGGGCGGTCGCGTCGTCGTCGAGCCGGTTGACGCGGAGGGTCGGGATACCGAGGCGCTCGGCCTCCGCGGCGACGGGCGACGGGGTGAGCACGCGCTTCCGGCCGAGCGGCGCGTCGGCGCGCGTGACGACCAGCGCGACCTCGTGGCCGGATGCGGCGAGCCGCTGGAGCGAGGGCACGGCGGCGAGGGGCGTGCCGGCGAAGACGAGTCTCATTCGGGTCCATTCCGGGGACGGCGTGCGGGGTGGTCGGGGCGGACGGTGGAGGCGGCCGCCGGGGCGATGGCCGGGACGGCGGGACCGGGCGCGCGGGCCGCGCGGCGGTCGCGGATCAGAACAGCCCCGTGTCGTCGAACCGTACACGGAGCGGGACCGTGGGCCGGAACCCGGTGCGGCCCGCGACGGGCTTCCGGCGGCTCGAGGCGTTCCGCACGACGGCCGCGCGCAGCTCGCGCGCCGCGTCGGGACCGCTCGCGTAGTCGAGGCGGACGATGGCGCGCACGCGGCCCTGCTCGGTGGGCACCGGGCCGAGGACGTCGACCCCCTCGATGCCGTCGAGCCGCTCGACCGCCTGGCCGACCGCGTCCGGCAGGCCCTCGACGCTCGCGGCGCGCACGGCGGGCGGGAAGCGCAGGGCGCGGCGCTCGAGGAGCTCCTCGCGCGCGTACCGCGGCTGCTGCCAGGTGGCGAGGGCGCGGGCGACCTGGCCGCCGACGCCGACGAGCATCACGGGCGCGCGCGGCGCGGCGAGGGCGGCGGCGTTCGACCACTGGCGGAGCACGTCCTCCCCCACCCGCAGGCTCTCGCGGGCGAGCATCCGCTCCCCGTCGAGCAGCAGGATCGCGCGGTAGCCGCCCGCGGCGACGGGCTCGGCCCCGCGCGTGGCGACGACGAGCCGCGACTCCGCGTCGACCTCCTGCACGTGGCGCTCGCCGTCGGCCAGCACGACCTGCACGCAGGGGAACGCACGTCCCAGCTCCTCCGCCGTGCGGCCCGCGCCGATGGTGACGAGGCGCAGCTCGTCGGATCCGCAGTTGACGCAGCGCCAGTCGCCGGCGAGGTGCCCGCACCAGCCGCAGGTGGGCGTGCTCGTGGCGGTGGACATGCCGAGCGGGCCCGTGCAGACGGTGCAGCGCGCGGCCTGGCGGCAGGCCCGGCAGGCGACGAGCGGCGCGTAGCCGGGTCGGGCGACCTGGATGAGCACCGGCCCGTGCTCGACCGCGTCCTTGGCCGCGCGCCAGGCGCCCGACGGGATCCGCGCCTGCCGGGCGAACCCCTCGTCGCCCGTCTGCGAGGTGGTCGGGATCACCCGCGGGGTCCGGTTTTTCTCCGGCGCGACGCTCGACAGGTAGCCGATCGCGACGAGCCGCTCGACCTCGGTGCTCCGCGAGTGCGCGAGCAGCACGAGCGCCGTGCCCTGCTGACGGCTGCGCAGGAGCGCGACGTCGCGCGCGTGGGCGTAGGGACTGAGCGGCTCGGCGTGCAGCGGATCGCCCTCGTCCCACATCGCGACGAGGCCGAGTCGCGGCGCGGGCGCGTAGACGGCGGAGCGGTTGCCGACCACGATGCGCGGCTCGTCGCCGAGGCCGGCGAGGAAGGAGCGGTAGCGGTCGGGGCCGGACTGGCGCGCGTCGGTGCGCGTCACGGATCCGGCGGGGGCGTGCGCGGCCAGGGCCGCCTCGAGCTGGTCCTGGTCGCGGTAGTCGGGCACGACGAGGACGCTGCTGCGGCCGGATGCGAGGACGCGCGCGGCGGCCTGCGCCAGCGTCACGGCCCAGCGGCCAGCCCACACGCCGCCGGGCAGCTCGACGACCTCCGGGATGGCGTCGACGGCCACGCGACCGGATCCGTCGACCGCCGCGGCGAGGCCGTCGGGGGCGTACCCGTCGATGGGTGGGAGCGCGGCGGGCGGCAGCGCGGCGGGCGGGGCCGGGTCGAGCGGAGCGGCGGCGGCGGCGACCGGCGCGGCGACGGCGACGGCGACGGCGTCGGCGTCGGCGTCGGCCTCCGCCGGGGTCGCCGCCATCGCCGCCAGGTGCGCCTTCTCGACGCGCACCTGGCGCGGCGGGACGGCCAGGCGGATCACGTCGGACGCGGTCCCTGCCTGCCGGTCGGCGACCTCCCGTGCGAGCGTCCAGATCTCCGGCCGGAGCACGGGCAGCGGCGACACGACCTGCTCCACCTCGCTGAGGGCGCCGTCGTAGCCCCGTCCGTCGCCGACCTCGATGACGTAGCCGTCGGCCACGCGACCCGCGGACCGCAGCGGCACGCGCACGCGCACGCCGGGCACGCACGTCGCGCGGAGCGGCTCGGGGACCGCGTAGTCGAAGAGGCGGTCGAGCTGCGGCAGCGGGGAGTCCACCATCACCCGGACGACGGGCGGGCGCGCGCCCGCGGGGACGGCCGTCGCGGCGCCGTCGGACGGATCCCCCGCGGTCACCGGACCCTCCCGGTCATGCCGGGACCCGGGCGGCGGGGCGCGTCAGAGGCCCGCGGCGCTCTGCAGGTCGGCGACACGGTCGAGCGCCTCCCAGGTGAAGTCCGGCAGCTCGCGGCCGAAGTGCCCGTAGGCGGCGGTCTCCGCGTAGATGGGTCGGAGCAGGTCGAGCCGCTCGACGATGGCGGCGGGGCGCAGGTCGAAGGTCTCGCGGATGGCGCGCACGATGCGGTCTTCGGGCACGTGCGCCGTGCCGAAGGCCTCGACGTAGAGCCCGACGGGCGCGGCCTTGCCGATCGCGTACGCCACCTGGACCTCGAGCCGGTCGGCGAGGCCCGCGGCGACCGCGTTCTTCGCGACCCAGCGCATGGCGTACGCGGCGCTGCGGTCGACCTTGGACGGGTCCTTGCCGCTGAACGCGCCGCCGCCGTGCCGGCTGAAGCCGCCGTACGTGTCGACGATGATCTTGCGTCCCGTGAGCCCCGCGTCGCCCTTGGGCCCGCCGATCTCGAACTTGCCGGTGGGGTTGATGAGCAGGGTCGCGTCGCGGGAGTCGAGCTCGATGCCGATCTCCGCCGCGGCCGCGAGCACCGGCCGGATGACGTGCTCCTCGACCTCGCGGCGGAGGTCCTCCTGGGAGACCTGCGGGCCGTGCTGGGTGGAGAGCACGACCGTGTCGACCGTGCGCGGCACGAGGCCCTCGTAGCCGATGGTGACCTGCGTCTTGCCGTCGGGCCGGAGGTAGGACAGCTCGCCCGAGTGGCGGACGGCCGCGAGTCGCTCGGCGAGGCGGTGCGCGAGGTAGATCGGCAGGGGCATGAAGACGGGGGTGTCGCGCGACGCGTAGCCGAACATGAGGCCCTGGTCGCCGGCGCCCTGCAGGTCGTGCGCGTCGGTGGACGCGGATCCCGAGCGGGACTCGTACGAGCGGTCGACGCCCTGCGCGATGTCGGGCGACTGCGCGCCGATGGAGACGGTGACGCCGCAGTTGCTGCCGTCGAAGCCGACCTCGGAGGAGTCGTAGCCGATGTCCCGGATGCGGTCGCGCACGATCTGCGGGATGTCGACGTACCCGCTCGTGGTGACCTCGCCGGCGACGTGCACGAGCCCCGTGGTGACGAGCGTCTCGACGGCCGCGCGGCTCGACGGGTCCTGCGTGAGCAGCGCGTCGAGGATACTGTCCGAGATCTGGTCGCAGATCTTGTCGGGGTGGCCCTCGGTGACGGACTCGGAGGTGAACAGGCGCAGGTCGGTCACGGGTGGCTCCAGGGGGATCGCGTGGTCGCGCGCCTGGCGCTACTGCGAGGCCGGCGCGCCCACTACGTCGAGAATTCGATGGGCCACCTGCTCCTTGGAGCCTGCGGCCTCGGCCAGTGTATCGCCGGACCTGTCGAGCACCGTGATCGTGTTGCCCTCCGTGGCGAAGCCCTCGCTCCAGCCGACCCTGTTGAGGACGAGCAGGTCGCAGCCCTTGCGGGCGAGCTTCTGGCGGCCGATCCGCAGGAGCTCGTCCGGGTCCTGCTCGGTCTCCGCGGCGAAGCCGACGACGATGCGGCGCGTGCCGTCCGCGCGCGGCACGGCGGCATCCGCGGCCAGCCGCTGGAGGATGTCGGGGTTGCGCACGAGCTCGACGGAGAGGGCGTCGCCCGCCTCCTCCTTCTTGATCTTGCCCGCGGACACGGAGACGGGCCGGTAATCGGCGACGGCCGCCGCCATGATCACGACGTCGGCATCGGCGGCCTCGCGCACCATCGCGTCGGACAGCTCGAGCGCGGTCGACACGGGCACGACCCGGATGCCGGCGGGCGCCGGCACCTCGAGGTGCGCGGCGACGAGCACGACGTCGGCTCCGCGGTCGCGCGCGGCGACGGCGAGGGCGACGCCCTGCCGGCCGGACGAGCGGTTGCCGAGGAAGCGCACGGGATCCAGGGGCTCGCGCGTGCCGCCCGCGGACACGACGATGCGGCGGCCCTCGAGGTCGCGTCCGCCGGGGCGGACCGCGGCGAGGGCCGCGGCGATGACGTCCTCGACCTCGGCCATGCGGCCGGGCCCGGAGTCCGTGCCGGTGAGGCGTCCCGACGTGGGGCCGACGAGCGTGGCGCCGCGGGAGCGAAGGAGCGCCGCGTTCGCCTGGGTGGCCGGGTGCTGCCACATCTCGGTGTGCATCGCGGGGGCGATGACGAGGGGCGCGCGGCTGGCGAGGATCGTGGTGCCGAGCAGGTCGTCCGACAGCCCGAGCGCCATGCGTGCGAGGGTGTGCGCGGTGGCCGGGGCGACGACAATGAGGTCGGCCTTCTGGCCGAGCGCGACGTGGCGGACCTCGGACACCCCGTCGTAGAGGTCGCTCGTGACCGGATTGCGGCTCACGGCCTCGAGCGTGGGCTTCCCGACGAAGCGGAGCGCCGCCTCGGTGGGCACGACGTGCACGTCGTGGCCGAGGAGCACGAGCCCCCGGACCACGCCGACGGCCTTGTAGGCCGCGATGCCGCCCGTGATCCCCACGACCACCATCACGCGGCGGCGCTCCGGGGCTCGAGGGCGGGGAGGACGTGCGGCGTGCGGTCGGCGCGGGGCATCCGGGACGGCGAGCGGCTAGGAGGCCGCGGGCTCCACGATGGGCGTGGCGACGAGCTTGTCCTCGTTGATCTCGTGCATGGCGACCGAGAGGGGCTTGTCGTCGATGGTGCTGTCGACGAGCGGTCCGACGTTGTCGAACAGGCTGCCCTCGTGCAGGTCGGCGTAGTAGTCGTTGATCTGGCGGGCCCGCTTGGAGGCGAAGATCACGAGCGCGTACTTCGAGTCGACCTTCGAGAGGAGCTCGTCGATGGGCGGGTCGATGATGCCCTGGGTCTTGTCAACCATGGATGTGCCGCTTCCTCATTGCATGGAAGAAGGCCGTGCAGGTCCGCTTCATGGACCGACGGCCTTCCTGGATCTCATCAAGTCTACGACCTCGCGCGCCGCCTCCGCGACATCCCGGTTGACGACGAGGTGGTCGAACTCGTCCTGCGCGGCCAGCTCGACCTTCGCGGTGTCCAGGCGGCGCTGCTGCTCCTCGGGCCCCTCGGTGCCGCGACCGACCAGGCGGCGCACGAGCTCCTCCCAGGTGGGCGGCAGCAGGAACACGAGGCGCGCTTCGGGCATCGCGGCCTTCACCTGGCGCGCGCCCTGGATGTCGATCTCGAGCAGGACGCTGCGGCCCTCGGCCAGCGCGGCGTCGATCGGCGCGCGCGGCGTGCCGTAGCGGTGGGCGTTGTGCACCGTGGCCCACTCGAGCAGCTCCTCGTGCTCGACCATGCGGTCGAACTCGGCGTCGGAGACGAAGTAGTAGTTGACGCCCTCGACCTCGCCCGGACGCGGCGCGCGCGTGGTGGCGGAGACGGAGAGCAGCACGTCGGGCTCGTTCTCGCGGATGAAGGTGGAGACCGTGCCCTTGCCGACCGCCGTGGGTCCCGCGAGCACGACGAGCCGGCTGGGCTCGACGATCTGCTTGGCGGCCTGCCACTCCTCGAGGAACCGGGTGAGGCGCACGCGCTGGTGCACGCCCAGCCCGCCGAGGCGCTTGGCCGTGGAGATGCCGAGGTCGCCGAGGATCCGCTCGAGCTTGGTGGGGCCGATGTTCGGGATGCTGGTGAGGAACTCGGTGACGCGGAGCGTGGCCTCGGCGCGGTGTCCGGGATCCGCCGACGCGTCGAGGACGCCCAGCGGCGTGCGCTCCCCCGTGACGATGTCGTGCTTCACCTGCGCGCGTGCGCGGCGGGCGGCGACGGCGGCCTGCGATGCGGCGACCCGGTCGACCTCGGGTGGTTCGGGCCTCATGGCAGCACCTCTTCGAGTCGTCCGGCGTGGTCGGTGACGGCCTCCGCGACACGCCGTGGCCCTGCCGTGAGGATACTCCGCGACGCGGCCGCGATCACAACGCCGGCGGCCGGTCCGAACAGCGACCGGACATCGCCGAGCAGCGCGCCCTGGTGGCCGAAGCCGGGCGCGAGGATCGGCGTGCGGGTGAGCCGGGCGAGGTCGAGGCCGGCGTCGGCGGCGTCGACGGTCGCGCCGACGACGAGGCCGAATGACCCGGGATCGGCCGACGGGTCGTCGAGCGGGCCATTCGCGGCGACGGCGGCGTCCTGGATCCCCCGGGCGACCGTGCGGGCGGCGGCGGATCCGTCACCCGGGAGCACGGCGCGCTGCAGGTCGCGCGCCTCCGGGTTGGAGGTCGCGGCGAGGACGAAGACGCCCGCGCCCCAGCCGTCCGCGGCGGCGCGCACGCCGTCGAGGGATCCGACGCCCGTGTACGCCGTGAGGGTCACGGCGTCAGCGCGCAGCGCGCTGTCGGGCGCGAGCCACGCGGCGCCGTACGCGTCGACCGTGGAGCCGATGTCGCCGCGCTTGGCGTCGGCGATCACGAGGAGGCCGGCGTCGCGCGCGGCGGCGAGCACGCGCTCGAGGGCGGCGTACCCGGCGGATCCGTGGCGCTCGAAGAACGCGACCTGCGGCTTGACGATGCCGGCGCGCCCCGCGGTCGCCTCCACCACGCGCAGCCCGAACTCCTCGAGGCCGCGTGCGTCGTCGTCGAGGCCCCACGCGTCGAGCAGCGACCGGTGCGGGTCGATGCCCACGCAGAGGTGCCCGTGCACGCGGAAGGTGCGGGCCAGCCGCGCGCCGAACGACGGGGCGTCGGGAACCGCCCCGCCGTCCGCGGTCGTCACCTGCGGGCCTCGCGGGCGATCGCGTAGTCCTGCAGGCTCGTGACGTCGAAGCCGGCGCGGATGGCGTCGAAGGACGCCACCGCGGCCGTGAGCTGCGCGATGGTCGTGAACAGCGGCTTGTCGGCCGCCACGGCCGCCGCGCGGATCTCGTAGCCGTCCGCGCGCGCCGTGCGGCCCGACGGCGTGTTGATGACGACGTCGACCTCGTCGCGGTTGATGAGGTCGACGATCGACGGCGAGTCGCCCGCCGCGGGCTCCTCGCTGTACTTGCGGACGACGCGCGCCTGGATCCCGTTGCGGCTGAGGATCTCCGCCGTGCCCGCGGTCGCGAGCACCTCGAAGCCCAGCTGCTGGAGCCGGAGCACCGGCAGCACGATCGAGCGCTTGTCGCGGTCGGCGACCGAGACGAACACCGTGCCGGAGAGCGGGAGGCCGCCGAACGCCGCCTCCTGGCTCTTCGCGAACGCGCGCGGGAAGTCGCGGTCGATGCCCATGACCTCGCCGGTGGATCGCATCTCCGGGCCGAGCACGGAGTCGACGATGAGGCCGTCCTTCGTGCGGAACCGCTTGAAGGGCAGCACGGCCTCCTTGACGGCGACGGGCGAGTCCATCGGCACGTCGGATCCGTCGCGCTCGGGGAGGAGGCCCGAGGCCTTGAGCTCGGCGATCGAGGTGCCGACCATGACGAGCGACGCGGCCTTCGCGAGCGGGATGCCGAGCGCCTTGGAGACGAACGGCACCGTGCGGCTCGCGCGCGGGTTCGCCTCGAGGACGTAGAGCACGCCAGCACCGATCGCGAACTGCACGTTGAGGAGGCCGCGCACGCCCACGCCCTCGGCGATGGCGCGCGTGGCGTCGACGACCTGCTGGATCTGGCCGCGGCCGAGCGTCACGGGCGGGAGCGTGCAGCTCGAGTCGCCCGAGTGGATCCCGGCCTCCTCGATGTGCTCCATCACGCCGCCGACGTAGAGCTCGGTGCCGTCGTAGATGGCGTCGATGTCGATCTCGATGGCGTCGTCGAGGAACCGGTCGATGAGGAGGGGCTTCCCCTCGCCGATGATGCCCTGGTCGGCCATGCGCAGGAAGTAGTCGTGCAGCGTCGCGGTGTCGAACACGATCTCCATGCCGCGGCCGCCGAGCACGTAGCTCGGGCGGACGAGCACGGGGTAGCCGATCTCCTCCGCGACGACCACGGCCTCGTCGATCGCGACGGCCGTGCCGTTGCGCGGGGCGACGAGCCCGGCGGCGTCGAGGATCCCGGAGAACAGGCCCCGCTCCTCCGCGAGGTCGATGGCCGAGGGGCTCGTGCCGAGGATCGGGACGCCCGCGGCCTCGAGGCCCTTCGCGAGCCCGAGCGCGGTCTGGCCGCCGAGCTGCACGACGACGCCGACGAGCTCGCCCGCCTGCTGCTCGACGTGCACGATCTCGAGCACGTCCTCGAGCGTGAGCGGCTCGAAGTAGAGCCGGTCGCTCGTGTCGTAGTCGGTCGAGACCGTCTCCGGGTTGCAGTTGATCATGATGGTCTCGAACCCGGCGTCGGCCAGCGCGAAGGACGCGTGGACGCACGAGTAGTCGAACTCGATGCCCTGGCCGATGCGGTTCGGGCCCGAGCCCAGGATGATCACCTTGCGGCGGTCGGACGGCACGATCTCCGTCTCGGAGTCGTAGCTGGAGTAGTGGTACGGCGTGAGGGCGGGGAACTCGCCCGCGCACGTGTCGACCGTCTTGAAGACCGGGCGGATGCCGGCGGCGTGGCGCGCGTCGCGCACCTCCTGCTCGCCGATCCCGCGGATCTCGGCGATCTGCGCGTCCGAGAAGCCGTGGTCCTTCGCCTCGCGGAGCGTCGGGGCGTCGAGCTCGTCGGCGTCGCGCACGGCGTCGGCGACCTCGTTGATGAGCACGATCTGGTCGATGAACCAGGGGTCGATCTTCGTAGCGTCGAAGACCTGCTCCGGGGTCGCGCCCGCGCGGAGCGCCTGCTGCACCGTGACGATGCGGCCGTCGGTGGGGATCCGGCTCGTCTCGAGCAGCTCCTCGACCGAGCGGCTCTCGGCGCCCCAGTGGAACGAGGATCCGCGCTTCTCGAGCGAGCGCAGCGCCTTCTGCAGCGCAGTGGAGTAGTTGCGTCCGATGGCCATGGCCTCGCCCACCGACTTCATGGTGGTCGTGAGCTCGGCGTCGGCGGCCGGGAACTTCTCGAACGCGAACCGCGGCACCTTGACGACCACGTAGTCGAGCGTGGGCTCGAAGCTCGCGGGCGTGACCTTGGTGATGTCGTTCGGGATCTCGTCGAGGCGGTACCCGATGGCGAGCTTCGCCGCGATCTTGGCGATCGGGAAGCCCGTGGCCTTCGACGCAAGCGCGCTGGAACGGGAGACGCGCGGGTTCATCTCGATGACGATGAGGCGGCCGTTCGTCGGGTCCACCGCGAACTGGATGTTGCAGCCGCCCGTGTCGACGCCCACCCGGCGGATGATGTCGATGCCGATGTCGCGCATGTGCTGGTACTCGCGGTCGGTGAGCGTGAGCGCCGGCGCGACCGTGATCGAGTCGCCCGTGTGCACGCCGACCGGGTCGACGTTCTCGATGGAGCAGACGACGACCGTGTTGTCGGCCGTGTCGCGCATGAGCTCCAGCTCGTACTCCTTCCAGCCGAGGATCGACTCCTCGAGGAGCACCTCGGTGGTGGGGCTCGACTGCAGGCCGTCGGCGACCATGCGCTCGAGCTCCTGACGCGTGTGCGCGAAGCCGGAGCCGAGGCCGCCCATGGTGAAGGACGGGCGGATCACGAGCGGGTAGCCGAGGTCCTCGGCGAACTCCACGGCCTGCTCGAGCGTCTTCGCGACGTGCGAGCGGGCGACGTCGGCGCCGGACTCGATGACGAGGTCCTTGAAGAGCTGGCGGTCCTCGCCCTTCTGGATGGCCTCGACCTTGGCGCCGATGAGCTCCACGCCGTGCTTGGCGAGGATGCCGAGCTCGTCGAGGCGGATGGCCGCGTTGAGCGCCGTCTGGCCGCCGAGCGTCGGGAGCACCGCGTCGGGGCGCTCCTTGATGATGATCTTCTCGAGCACCTCGCTCGTGATCGGCTCGATGTAGGTCGCGTCTGCGAAGCCCGGGTCGGTCATGATCGTGGCGGGGTTCGAGTTCACGAGGATGACGCGCACGCCCTCCTCGCGGAGCACGCGGCAGGCCTGCGTGCCGGAGTAGTCGAACTCGGCGGCCTGGCCGATGACGATCGGCCCGGAGCCGATGACGAGGACGCTGTTGATGTCGTCGCGCTTGGGCATTACACGGTCTCCTGGGGGGTCGCGGCGGCGGGGGCGGTGCCCGACGCGTCGTGGATCAGCTGGACGAACCGGTCGAAGAGGTACGACGAGTCGTGCGGGCCCGCGGCCGCCTCCGGGTGGTACTGGACGCTGAACGCGGGGATGTCGAGGCAGTTGAGGCCCTCGACGACCTGGTCGTTGAGCGAGACGTGGCTGACCTCCGCGCGGCCGAAGCCGGCGGGGCTGTCCACCGGTCCGTCGAGCGGCGCGGACACCGCGAAGCCGTGGTTCTGGCTCGTGATCTCGACGCGGCCGGTGCGGCGGTCGAGCACGGGCTGGTTGATCCCGCGGTGGCCGAAGGGCAGCTTGTAGGTGTCGAAGCCGAGGGCGCGGCCGAGGAGCTGGTTGCCGAAGCAGATCCCGAAGAACGGGATGCCCTTCCGCAGCACGTCCTGGAGCAGCTCGACGTGGTACTGCGAGGCCTCGGGGTCGCCGGGGCCGTTCGAGTAGAAGACCGCGGTGGGCGCCAGCTCCTCGAGCTCGGCCGTGGTGATCGACTGCGGCACGACGTGCACGTCGAGGCCGCGAGCGGCGAGGTGCTTGACCGTCGCGGTCTTGATGCCGAGGTCGAGCACGGCGACGGATCCGATGCGCTCGCCGACCGCGGGGATCGTGTACGTCTCCCGGGTCGAGACCTCGGCGGAGAGGTTGCGGCCCGCCATGTCGGGCGCCTGCCGCACCTGCGCGAGCTGCTCCTCGTCGCTGAGCGACGCGGCCTCGCCGGAGAAGACGCCGGCGCGCATGGCGCCCTCGTCGCGGATCCGGCGCGTGACCGCGCGCGTGTCGATGCCGGAGATGCCGACGACGCCCTGGGCGACGAGGTCGTCCTCGAGGGTGCGCGTGCCGCGGAAGTTCGAGACCACGCGGGAGGGGTCGCGGACGACGTAGCCGGCGACCCAGATGCGGCGCGATTCCATGTCGTCGTCGTTCATGCCGGTGTTGCCGATGTGCGGCGCCGTCTGGAGGACGATCTGCCCCGCGTAGGACGGGTCGGTGATCGTCTCCTGGTAGCCGGTCATGCCGGTGGCGAAGACGGCCTCGCCGAGGCTCACGCCGCGGGCGCCGTACGCGCGTCCGACGTACCTCCGCCCGTCCTCGAGTACCAGGACCGCCGGTTCGTGTCGGGCCATGTCGGTCACTTCCCTTCGTTGTCGTCGTCGTGCGCGAGGCGCGGGATCTGGTGGAGGGCGTCGACGAGCGCGGTCTTCTCGCGCGGGTCGATCACCCGGAGGTACGTGTCGACCGAGGTGCCCGCGGTCTCGTCGAGGACCCAGGTGACGGCCACGAGGCCGCCCTCCTCCACGACGCGGTCGATCGCGTAGGTCGCGAGCCCGGATCCGGTGATCCTGTCAGCGGGCACGAGCACCTCGCGCTCGCCGTCGATCGCGAGCACGAGCCCCGCGTCGTGCACCCGGGCCGCCGCGCGGCCGCGGAAGCCGAGGGGGCGGACGGTCAGCCGGTCGAGGGGCTCGCCGGCCGTGGTCGTGGCGACGTAGAGCACGTCGACCTCGAGGACGGGCGCGCCGAGCCCGGCGGGCGGACTCGGCGGCTCCGGCAGCGCGCGCTGGCGGCGGCGTCGCGCGCGCCAGCCGAGCACCATGAGGGCGAGCAGGAGGACGAGGAGCGCGATCACGGTGACCGCGGGTCCGAGGCGGCCGCTCATGCGCCGCTCCCCCGCGTCGCCACGGCGGCGTCGCGTGCGTCGGCGTCCGCGCGGTCGCGGAGGACGGCGGCGCGCGCGACGGTCTCGCGGTCGACGAGCGCGCCGTCGAGCACGGTCGGGTAGCCGCGGTGGAAGGTCGCGACCACGCGGCCGGGCAGCGTCATCTCGAGGTAGGGCGAGTTGCCGCTGAGGCCGCCGAGGTCGTCGCGGCCGAAGACGCGCGACGCGGACGGGTCGTACAGCGTGATGTCGGCCGGGGATCCGCCCGCCAGCGCGTGCCCGTGCTCGGCGAGCCGGCCGATGCGCGCGGGCGCGTGCGACATGACGCGCGCGACGCCCGCCCAGTCGAGGAGGCCGGTGTCGACCATGGCGAGCTGGACGACCGAGAGCGCCGACTCGAGGCCGACCATGCCGAACGCGGCCGCGTCCCACTCGCAGTCCTTGGCCTCGGTCGGGTGCGGCGCGTGGTCGGTCGCGACCACGTCGATCGTGCCGTCGGCGAGGGCGGTGCGGAGGGCCTCCACGTCCTCGCGGCGGCGGAGCGGCGGGTTCACCTTGTAGCGGGCGTCGTAGCCGGCGACCAGGTCCTCGGTGAGGAGGAGGTGGTGCGGCGTGACCTCCGCGGTGACGTCGACGCCGCGGGCCTTGGCCCAGCGGATCACGTCGACGGAGCCCGCGGTGGAGACGTGGCAGACGTGCAGGCGGGATCCGACGTGCTCGGCGAGCAGCACGTCGCGCGCGATGATCGACTCCTCGGCGACCGCGGGCCAGCCCGTGATGCCGAGCTCGCCGGACAGCGCGCCCTCGTTCATGGTGGCGCCCTCGGTGAGGCGCGGGTCCTGCGCATGCTGCGCGATGACGCCGTCGAAGGCCTTCACGTACTCGAGCGCGCGGCGCATGAGCAGCGGATCCGAGACGCACTTCCCGTCGTCGGAGAAGACGCGGACGGCCGCCCGGCTGGAGGCCATCGCGCCGATCTCCGCCATCGACTCCCCGGCGAGGCCCACCGACACGGCGCCGATGGGGCGCACGGTCGCGTAGCCGGCCGCGTCGCCGAGGGCCTTGACCTGCTCGACGACGCCCGCGGTGTCCTGCACGGGCATGGTGTTCGCCATCGCGAAGACCGCGGTGAAGCCGCCGAGGGCCGCCGCGCGGGATCCGGTGAGCACGGTCTCGCTCTGCTCGTAGCCGGGCTCGCGGAGGTGCACGTGCAGGTCGACGAGGCCGGGCAGCGCGACGAGGCCGTCGGCCCCGACCACGTGGGCACCGGCGGGCGCGTCGAGGTCGGGCCCGATCTCGCGGATCAGCCCGTCGGCGACGAGGATGTCGGCGCGCTCGCCCGACGGCAGGGTCGCGCCGCGGATCAGGTGGGTGTCGTTCTGGGTCATCGGTCGGCCTTCCCGTCGCCGGACAGCAGGAGGTAGAGGACGGCCATGCGCACCGAGACGCCGTTGGCGACCTGCTCGCGCACCGTGGACCTCTCCGAGTCGGCGGCGGCGGCGGATATCTCGAGCCCGCGGTTCATGGGCCCCGGGTGCATGACGATCGTATCGGGCCCGAGGAGGGCGAGCCGCGCGTCGTCGAGTCCCCAGATGCGCGCGTACTCGCGCGGGTTGGGGAAGAAGGCGGCGCGCATGCGCTCGGCCTGGATGCGGAGCATCATCACGGCGTCGGGCGCGCCGTCGCGGAGGGCGGCGTCGAGGTCGTAGCGGACGGTGACGGGCCAGGATCCGACGCCCACCGGCACGAGCGTGGGCGGCGCGACGAGCGTGACCTCGGCACCGAGCGTCGTGAGCAGCCACGCGTTCGAGCGGGCGACGCGGGAGTGGAGCACGTCGCCGACGATGACGACGCGCGTGCCGTCGAGGCCCTTCCCGCGCGCGGCGGATCCGTGCAGCCGGCGGCGGATGGTGAACGCGTCGAGCAGCGCCTGCGTGGGGTGCTCGTGCGTGCCGTCGCCCGCGTTGACGATGCCGGCGTCGATCCACCCGCTGCCCGCGAGCGTGTGCGGCGCGCCCGAGGACGGGTGCCGGACGACCACGCCGTCGGCGCCCATCGCCTGCAGGGTCTGCGCGGTGTCCTTGAGGCTCTCGCCCTTGGAGACGCTCGACCCCTTGGCGCTGAAGTTGATGACGTCGGCCGAGAGGCGCTTCGCGGCCGCCTCGAACGAGATGCGGGTGCGGGTCGAGTCCTCGAAGAAGAGGTTGACGACCGTGCGGCCGCGGAGGGCGGGGGTCTTCTTGATCTCGCGCGTGCCGACGTCGGCCATGTCCTCGGCGACGTCGAGGATGCGCACGGCCTCGTCGCGGGACAGGTCGCGGGTGGAGAGCAGGTGCCTCATCGGGTCGTCCCCTCGGCGGCGGACCCGGTGGCGGGCTCGTCGTCGGGCCCGGCGATGCTCACCGAGTCCTCGCCGTCGGTCTCGTCGAGCCGGACGAAGATCCGCTCGGAGAGGCTCGACGGCAGGTTCTTGCCCACGAAGTCGGCGCGGATGGGGAGCTCGCGGTGGCCGCGGTCGACCAGGGCGGCGAGGCGCACGGCCGTGGGGCGGCCGAGGTCGCCGATGGCGTCGAGGGCGGCGCGCACGGTGCGGCCGGAGAAGAGCACGTCGTCGACGAGCACGACCGTGCGGCCGTCGACGCCGCCGGCGGGCAGGCGCGTGGGCGACGGCGCGCGGGTCGGGTTCCGCTGCAGGTCGTCGCGGTACATGGTGACGTCGAGCGAGCCCACCAGGTCGGCGGGGGCCTCGGGCTCGAGGCGGGCGATGATCCGGCCGATGCGCTCGGCGAGGACGGTGCCGCGGGTGGGGATCCCGAGGAGCAGCAGGCCGTGGGGGCCGCGGTTCGACTCGAGGATCTCGTGGGCGATGCGCGTGAGCGCTCGGGTGATGTCAGAGGGCTGCAGCACGGTGCGCTGAGGCAATCCGACCTCCTTCCCCGCCTCTCGGGACGGATGTTAAAGGTGGTCTGTTCCGCGGACACTCTAGCGGGTGTCCCCCGGACGCGGGGCCCGCCGCACGGCCCGCGCGTGTCCTCAGCGCGCGGACGCGTCGAGCACCGCGCGGATCCGGCCCAGCACGGCCGCGTCCTGCAGGCTGGTGGCGTCGCCGAGGGTCCGGCCCTCGACCAGGTCGGCGAGGAGGCGGCGCATGATCTTGCCCGAGCGCGTCTTCGGCACGTCCGGCACGGCGACGATGCGGCGGGGCTTCGCGACCGGCCCGATGGCGCGCGCGACGTGGGCCGTGAGGACGGGCCCGAGCTCCGCGGCGAGCGCGGCCCAGCCGGCCGCGTCGTCGTCCGCGGGGCGGTCGTCGCCGCGCGGGACGACGAACGCGACCACGCGCTGGCCGGTGAGGTCGTCGGCGACGCCCGTCACGCCCGCCTCCCCCACCCGCGGGTGCGCGACGAGCGCCGACTCGATCTCGATGGTGGACAGCCGGTGCCCGGAGACGTTGACGACCTCGTCGATCCGACCCTGGAGCGCGATGTCGCCGTCGGCGTCGCGCCGGGCGCCGTCGCCGGCGAGGAACCAGCCGCGGTCGGCGAAGCGCTCCCAGTAGGCGCTGCGGTACCTGGCCGGGTCGCCCCACACCGTGCGGGCCATGCCGGGCCAGGGACGCTGGATCACGAGGAGGCCGGCCTCGCCCGGCGCCGTGGGTTCGCCGTCGTCGTCGACCACGTCGACCCGGAAGCCGGGCAGGGCGCGGCCGGCGGCTCCGGGCTTGAGGGTCGAGACGCCGGGCAGCGGCGCGATGACGGCGGCCCCCGTCTCCGACTGCCACCACGTGTCGACGACGGGCGCGGATCCTCCGCCGATCTCGCGGTGGAACCAGCGCCAGGCCGCGGGGTTGATGGCCTCCCCCACCGATCCCAGCAGCCGGATGCTCGACAGGTCGTGCCCGGCGACGCCGTCGGGGTACCAGCCCATGAGCGAGCGGATGAGCGTGGGCGCCGTGTAGTAGGTCGTGACGCCGTACCGCTCGATGACCTCGAGGTGCCGGCCGCGGTGGGGCGTGTCGGGCGTGCCCTCGTAGATCACCTGCGTGAGGCCGTTGGACAGCGGCCCGTAGATCTCGTAGGTGTGCGCGGTGACCCACGCGAGGTCGGCCGTGCACCAGTGCACGTCGTCGGGCCTCGCGTCGAAGTGCGCCCAGTGCGCCCAGGACGCGTGGGCGAGGTAGCCGCCGGAGGTGTGCACGAGGCCCTTGGGGCGGCCCGTGGTGCCGGACGTGTAGATGATGAAGAGCGGATGCTCGGCGTCGAAGGCGCGCGGCTCGTGCTCGGGCGACGCGGATCCCACGGCGTCGTGCCACCAGACGTCGCGGCCCGCGGTCCACGGCACGTCCTGGCCGGTGCGGCGGACGACGAGCACGTGCTCGATCGACGCGACGCCCGCCACGGCCTCGTCGGCCTGCGGCTTCGTGGCGACGGCGGATCCGCGGCGGTTCTGCCCGTCGCTCGTGATGAGGAGCTTCGCGCCCGTGTCCTCCACCCGGAAGCGCAGCGCCTCCGCGGAGAAGCCGCCGAAGACGAGCGAGTGGACGGCGCCGATGCGCGCCACCGCCAGGGTCGCGACGATCGTCTCCACGAGCACGGGCAGGTAGATCACGACGCGGTCGCCGGGGCCGACGCCGAGCGCGGTGAGGGCGTTGGCGGCGCGGGACACCTCCTCCTGGAGGTCGCGGTAGGTGACCGTGCGCCGGTCGCCGGGCTCGCCCTCGAAGTGCAGCGCGACCTTCTCGCCCCGGCCCGCCGCGACGTGGCGGTCGACGCAGTTGGCGGCGACGTTGAGCCGGCCGCCCGCGAACCACGTGGCGGCGGGGACCTGCGGGGTGCCGTCGGCGGCGACCGGCGGGATCCACGTGTGCGCCGTGTGCCAGGGCGTCTCCCAGTCGAGGCGGCGGGCGGCCTCCTCCCAGAAGGCGACCGGATCCGCCTCGGCGCGCACGTACGCCTCCGCCGTGACGTTCGCCGACGCGGCGAGCGCGGCGGGCGGCGGGAAGAGGTCCTGCTCGGCGGCGGGTGCGGTCTCGGCCTGCTCGGTGCGCTGCGAGGTCATGCGCCGACGCTACGTGCGCGCCGGCCGGGATCCGGAACCGGGACGTCACGCGACGACACGGAGCCGGCCGCCGTTAGCCCCAACGGCGCACGAGCACCCGCTCCACGAGGCCCACGACGGCGTCGGTGACGGCGCCGAGCACCGCCAGCAGCACGATCGCGAGCAGCACCCGGTCGACGCGCCCGTTCGCCGAGGACTCCGTGAGCAGGTACCCGAGCCCCATCGACGCGGCGAGCAGCTCCGCCGCCACGAGGAACAGCCACGACTGCGCGAGCGCGAGCCGGAGGCCCGAGACCACAGCGGGCAGCACGGCGGGCAGCTGCACGGTGACCAGCAGCGGGATCCGCGTGAGCCCGAACGCGCGCCCTGCCTCCACGAGGTGCGGGTCCACGTGCCGGAGCGCGCCCGCGACCGTCGTGTACACGGGGAACAGCGCGCCGATGGCGACGAGCGTGACCTTGGAGTCCTCGTTGATCCCCATCCAGAGCAGGAGCAGGGGCACCCACGCGAGCGACGGCACGGTGCGGAACGCGCCCGCGGTCGGCGCGAGGAGGAGCCGGCCGACGCGCGACAGGCCGACGACGGCGCCGAGGACGAGGCCGACCGTGGCACCGAGCGCGAAGCCGAGCAGCACGCGCTGCAGCGAGATGGCGACGTACTGCCCGAGGATCCCCTGCTCGGCGAGCTGCACGCCGGCGCGCACCATGTCGAGCGGCGCGGGGAGCAGGTGCGGCGGGACCACGCCCGTGGCGGTGACGACCACCCAGAGCCCGACCACGATGGCGGGGACCACGAGGCCCATGGCGACCCGGAGGAGCGAGCGGCCGGTCGCGCGCCCCGAGGCGGGGCGGGCGACGCTGGCGCCGCCCGCGACGTCGGTGCCGTCGTCGTCCGGGACGCCGGTCCCGGAGCCGCGGACGTCCTCCCGCCCGGGCCGGATCGCGGTCATCCGGCCGACCCCGAGGCGGGATCGGCGGCCTCGGCGAACCGCGGCTCGAACAGCTCGTCGAGCGCTTCGTCGACCTTCCCCTGGTCGGGGACGTCGCCAGAGGCCACGAGGATCGGGCCGACGCGCTCCAGCACGGACCGCTGCGCGGCACCGGGCACGGGATCGACGCCCAGGTTCGTGCGGTCGATGACGGTCGATGCGACGGCCGGGTCGATCGCCGCGGCCTGCGCCAGGATCGCGGCCGTCTCGTCGGGGTGCGCGACGGCCCAGGCTCGCGCCTCCTCGTAGGAGTCGACGACGGCCTGCGCGAGGTCGGGCGACGCGTCGAGGAACGACTGCGTGGCGTTGAGGAACCCGTACGTCGCGAAGTCCACGTTCCGGTACAGCAGCGTGGATCCCGCCTCGGCCTCGCTCGCGGCCATGAGCGGGTCGAGCCCGGCCCACGCGTCGACCGAGCCGTTCTCGAGCGCGGCACGGCCGTCGGCGTGCTGGAGGTTCTGGATGGTGACGTCGGAGGCGGGGATGCCCGCCTGCTCGAGCGTCTGGAGCAGGAAGAAGTAGGGGTCGGTGCCCTTCGTCGCGGCGATGTCGGCGCCGCGGAGCTGGTCGACGCTCGTGATGGGCGACCCCTTCGGCACGACGATCGCGGTCCACTCGGGCTGCGAGTACACGTCGATGGTGCGGATGGGCGAGCCGTTGGCCCGGGCGAGGAGCGCGGCGGACCCGGCGGTGGATCCCACGTCGACGGCACCCGCGCGCAGCAGCTCGTTGGCCTTGTTGGATCCCGCGCTCTGCACCCAGTCGACCTTCACGTCCGACCCGAGCCGCTTCTCCACGAGGCCCTGGTCCTTCACGATGAGGCTCAGCGGGTTGTAGGTCGCCCAGTCGAGGGTGAGCGCGTCGGCGCTCCAGCCCGCGGGATCCGCGGACGCGCCGGCGGCGGGGGCGACGGACGAGCCCTCCCCCGCGGAGCATCCGGCGAGGAGCATCGCGGCGGCGCTCGCGAGCGCGAGGGCGGGGATGGATCTGCGGGGCAGGAGACGGGTCACGGTGGGTCCTCGGTGCGGTGTCGGGTGATGCGGGCGGTGGCGGTGGGTCGTGGCGGTGGGGGGTCGTGGTGTTGGGTCCGGCTCAGCGTGCCCGGTGGCCCGGGACGCCGAGCCCCTCGAGCAGCTCGGCGCGGAGGGCGGCGAGGGTCGCGTCCCCGCGGTCGCGCGGGCGGGCGCCCGGCACCTCGAGGAGACGGCGGACGGTCGCGCCGGGGGCGGCGCCCGGCGCGGGATCCGGCCCGAGCAGCACCACGCGGTCGGCGAGGTGCAGGGCCTCGTCCACGTCGTGCGTGACGAGGAGGACCGTGGTCGGGATCGCGGCGTGCACGTCGAGCAGCAGGTCCTGCATGCGGAGGCGCGTGAGGGCGTCCAGCGCCCCGAAGGGCTCGTCGAGCACGAGGACGCGGGGCCGCCGGGCGAGCGCGCGGGCGAGCGAGGCGCGCTGGGCCATGCCGCCGGAGACCTGCCGGGGACGGAGGTCGGCGGCCTCGGCGAGGCCGGTGAGCTCGAGGAGGTCCTCGACGCGGGCGTCGCCCTCGGCGCGCGGCACGTCGCGGGGCAGGCCGAGACGCACGTTCGCGCGGATGGTGCGCCACGGCAGCAGCCGCGGCTCCTGGAACGCGACGGCGGACCGCTGGTCGACGTCGCGCACGGGAGTGCCGTCGATGCGGATGGATCCGGTGTCGGGCCGGTCGAGCCCGCTCACCTGGCGGAGGAGGGTCGACTTCCCGCAGCCGGACGGCCCGAGGACGGCGACGACGTCGCCCGCGGCGAGGTCGAGGTCCACGTCGCGCAGCACGGTGCGCCTGGCGCGGGATCCGTCGCCGGCGAACGACCTGCCGACCCCGCGGAGCTCGATCGACCCGGCAGGCGACGCGGCGGACGCCTCCGCGGGAACGAGGGGAGCGGCGGCGGATGCGGCACGGGCAGAGGAGACGACGGACATGAGCCGACGCTACGACCGGCCGCGACCCCGCGTCTCGGACGCCGTCATGCGCCGACGCGCGCCGTAACACGGCGTCGCACGGCGCGTGCGCGACGCGCGCGTCATACCGCCACGCGCCGCCGGAGCACGCGCGCCACGCACATCGCTCCCGCGCCAAGGACGACGAGCAGCGCGCCGAGGGCCGTCATCCCCGCGTCCGCGGCCGGGCCGCCGGTCTTCGCGAGCAGCCCGGGCGATCCGCCCGCGCCGCGCGCGCCAGGATCCCTGCTCGCTGGGGCGGCCCGCGACGCGCATCGGTACGACCCCCGGCGCAGGGAGTGCCCGTCGGTGTCGGCGCCGTCCGCGTAGTACGTCGCTCGGGATCCGTTCACGCACGTCGCCACCGTGTCGATCGCGAACCCTTCGTCTTGGAGCGCCGGATCCGCGTCCGCGGGGGCCTCGAAGGCGGCCTCCCGTGCGAACACGCCCGATGCATCGATGGTGTACAGCGCCGTCCGCCCCGCGCACGCATCATCGCAGGCGACCCACATCGCACCGAGGTCCCGGTCGAACTGCACGTCGGCGACCACCGCGAATGGCGTCGGGATCGTCGCGATGAGCGCGTGGGTCCCGCCCGGCATCAGCGCGTACGCGTATACGGAGGCCGTGCCCTCGACGCCCACGAGGAAGAGCCCGCCCCCATGGCCGGGGTAGTCCGACGGCCGGTACGCGCGGCCGGTGCGCGCGTCGACGAAGCGGTGCGCGGTGAGGAAAGCGTCCGGGATCCACGTGACGCCCTCCGGGCCCGAGTTCGCGCCGAGGCCCGGCAGATCGTCTGCCAGGTCCCACTCATCGGTCGCGGCGAGCGTCGTGGCCGGACCTGACACGTCGTACCGCAGCACGGAGGGCCGGCTCACCGTCGGCCGGTCCTCGTCGCGCTCGGACGCCACGTAGACCCCGCCAGCGGAGGAGTCGTGGGCGACGGTCACGCCCTCGGCATCGACGGTCCCCGTGCCATCCGGAAAGCGGAGCGTGCGGCCGTCCCGCCACGCTGGCGACGGGTCCGACCGGCGTGACCCGTCCGGCTGCGCGAGCAGCCGGTAGAGCGTGCCCGCATCGTTCTCGACGCCCCAGAGGACGCCGGGGGCAGCCGTGCCGGACGGCTCGATGTCGAGGCCGCTCAGGCTGCCGGTGAAGGCGGCCGTGCTGTCCACCGGGGTGAGAGCGGGCGAGCCCGGCCACGGTCGCGTCGCGAGAGGCAGCGGGGCGGCGTTCGGCGCACCCTTTGTCGCGCGCGCCGTGTCGCCGAAGGAGCCCGTGCCGTCCGGGATCCGGCCGAGCGTCGTCGGCGAGTGGTGCGTCCAGCTGTGCTCGTCGATCACCGTGCCGTCGGGGGCCAGCAGGCGCACGGAGTCGGCGGACCCCAGGCCGAAGTCGAAGCCGGATGACCTGTTAGCCGCCTCCTCGATCACGAGGAACCGCCCTGGCTCGACGCGCGTGCCGCCGGGGATGACGTAGCGATGGGTCGGGTCGTCGTCCGTGAGGACGTAGCCGCCGAGATCGGCGGTCGCCGTGCCGGCGTCCGTCAGCTCGACCCAGTCACCCGGATCGCCGCCGTCCGACTCGATCTCGTTGATCCGCACGGAAGACGTGGGCGTCGCGGCGTGAGCTGCGGGGATGCCGACTGCCCCCACCGTCGCGAAGGCGAGGGCCGCGGCGAGGGTTGTGAGGCGCGTGACGGTCGAGGTCATGGGAGGCCTCCTCTCCCGCTCGAGAGTGGCAGCCCCTCGCGATCCGTGCCCGCCGTGTCAACAGCGGACGCCGGACCTAGGCCTGCGCCGCCGCGATCCGCGCCAGCATGCCGTTCACGAACGAGGCCGACTCGTCCGTGGACAGGGACGATGCGAGGTCGACGCTCTCCGAGATCGCGACGCCGTCGGGCACGTCGGCGTTGAAGAGGATCTCCCAGATGCCGATGCGCAGGATCGCGCGGTCGACGGCGGGCATGCGGGCGAGCGTCCAGTTCACCGAGTACGTCTCGATGAGCTCGTCGATCTCGTCCTGGTGCTCGACGAACCCCTCGGCGATCTCGCGCGCGTATGCCCAAGACGCCTGCCGGTCGGGCTCGGCCGCGGCGCGCTGCTGCTCGACCGCGAGGGTCGCGGGGATGGACTCGCCGCGGATGTCCGCGACGTAGAGGACGTCGAGGGCGCGCTTGCGCGCCTTGGTGCGTGCGCTCACGGGTCAGTCGGTGACGCGGCCGAGGTAGTCGCCCGTGCGGGTGTCCACCTTGACGCGCGTGCCCTGCTCGAGGAAGAGCGGGACCTGGATCTGGTGCCCGGTCTCGACCGTCGCGGGCTTGGTGCCGCCCGTCGAGCGGTCGCCCTGCAGGCCCGGCTCCGTGTACGTGATGGTGAGCACGACCGACGCGGGCAGCTCGACGTAGAGCCCCTCGCCGTTGTGCAGCGCCACGGTGACGTCCTGGTTCTCGAGCATGAAGTTCTTCGCGTCGCCGACCTGCGCGGCGGACAGCGTGATCTGGTCGTAGTCGCTCGTGTCCATGAACACGAAGTTCTCGCCGTCGGCGTAGAGGTACTGGAAGTCCCGGCGGTCGACCGTCTCGGTCTCGATCTTCGCGCCCGCGTTGAACGTGCGGTCGACGACCTTGCCGCTCATCACGTTCTTGACCTTGGTGCGCACGAACGCGCCGCCCTTGCCCGGCTTGACGTGCTGGAACTCGATGACGGTCCACAGCTGGCCGTCCATGTTGAGGACGACGCCGTTCTTGATGTCAGCGGTAGAGGCCATGCGGGGAGGGTCCTTGCCTGTTCGACGAGCGGGAGGTGCGGCGTCGGTGCGGCCGCACGGGGATGCCGTGCGCCGACCTGTGCGGGCGGCGGGGCGAACCGAGGGTTCAGCCTAACGGGTGCCGGTCACGACGTGCGCGAGGGCCAGGAGGTAGGACCCCTGCCCGAGGCCCGCGATGACGCCCGTGGCGACGGGCGAGATGACGCTCTGGTGCCGGAACTCCTCCCGCGCGTGCGGGTTGGAGATGTGCACCTCGATGAGGAGGATGCCGGCCTTCGTCACGAGCGCCGCGGCGTCGCGGAGCGCGTACGAGTAGTGCGTGAAGGCGGCGGGGTTCATGATCACGGGGGTCCGGGCGTCGACGGCCTCATGAAGCCAGCCGATGAGGGTCGCCTCGTCGTCGGTCTGCCGCAGGTCGATCTCGACGTCGTCGGGCGCGAACGCGACGAGCTCGCGGCGGAGGTCGTCGAGGGATCCCGTGCCGTACACGTCGGGCTCGCGGCTGCCGAGCCGTCCGAGGTTGGGGCCGTTGAGGACGAGCACGCGTGTCATGCGACCAGCCTAGGTGTACTGGGTCATGACGTTGGTGACACTCGGGCCGCGGGCGTGAGCCCGTGGCTTGAGTGGATTCGTTCAGTGTTGTAGTGCTCGATGAAGGGGTCAAGCGCGTCGGCCCGGTGTTGGTTGCTGGTGAAGGGTTGCCGGTAGGCCCACTCGGTCGCGAGGGTCCGGTTGAAGCGCTCGACCTTGCCGTTCTGCCAGGGGCAGTGCGGGCGGATGAACTTCTGCCGCGCGCCCAGGTCCTGGACGGCGTTCTTGAACGCGGTCGAGTGCCGGTAGGCGAACGCGTTGTCCGTGATGACCCGCTCGATCCGGGTGATCCCGCGCCCGGCGAAGTACGCCGCTGCGCGGGTCAGGAACCCGGCCGCGGTCGCGCCTTTCTCATCGGGATGGATCTCCGCGTAGGCGAGACGGGTGTGGTCATCGACCGCGGCATGGACGTAATCGAACCCGATCCCGCGGCCGCGGACCTGCTCGCTGCGCCCGTGGACCCGCCAGCCGCCTCCGTCCGGGATCCTCCCGAGCTTCTTCACGTCCACGTGGATCAGATCACCCGGATGCTCGTGCTCATACCGGTGCGCCGTTGACCGGGATGCCCGGATCACGGCCCCGGTGACGGGGTCCAACCATGCCAACGGCGGCGCCCCGTGCCGGCGCAGGATGCGGGAGATCGTACGGGATGGAACACCTGTCACCGGCGCCAGCCGCGCAGGACCCGCCCGCAACTGGGCCCGCGCTTCCAGCACGGCCCGTTCCCGCTCCGGGCTCGTTCGCCTCGGTACTGACCGGGGCCGCGATGACCGATCCGTCAGCCCTCGCAGCCCCTCGGCACGGAACCGGTTCACCCATCGATGCGCGCACTGCCGCGACACCCCCAGCTCCCGCGCGACGTGCGCGACCGGCCGACGATCCTCCACCACCCGCCGCACGAGGAGAACCCTCCCGTGAACCGTCAGACGAGCATTACCGTGGGACATCGAGGCCTCCTGGCGATGGTTGAACTGAACAGCTCCATCAAGCCAGGAGGCCTCTTCACACGCCCCGAAGTGTCACCAACGTCACGGCCGAGTACACCTAGCGCGCCCCGTCCCAGTCCGCGTAGGGATCCCACCCGCCGAGCGCCGTCTGCGGCCCGGCGTACGGCGCGCCATCGACCGTCACGGCCGGACCGTCGGGACCGGCGTGCGCGACCACGCCGATCGCGCGGAACGGATCCGGCAGCGCCGCGCCCGCCGGGAACGCCGCGACCAGCGCGTGGTCCTCTCCCCCGGTGAGCACGAGGTCGAGCGCCGCGGGCGGCGGCGACGGGTGCGCGGCGGCGACGCGGCGCGCGTCGTCGGCGAGGGCGGCGGATCCGAGGTCGATGCCCACGCCGCTCGCGCGGGCCATGCGGCCGAGGTCGAGGAGGAGGCCGTCGGAGACGTCGAGCATGGCGGTCGCCCCGGCGCGCGCCGCGTCGACCCCCGCCGTGAGCGGCGCGACCGGCGCCAGCTGCGCCTCCACCGCGGCCGGGTGGGACACCCGGAGCGTCCGGGCGAGGGCGGCGTCGGGCACGGGCACGCCGTCCGCGTCGGGGCTCCTGGCCTCGTCGAACAGGAGCCGGACGCCGGCCGCGGCCATGCCGAGCGTGCCGGCCACCGCGACCACGTCGCCGGGTCGGGCCCCCGAGCGCAGCACGGGACCGCGCCCCTCGAGGTCGCCCGTGGCCGTGACCGTGATCACCAGCGCGTCCGAGACGGACAGGTCACCGCCCACGACGCCGCAGCCGGGGGCCTGGAGGCGGCAGCCCTCGCGGAGCCCGTCGGCGAGGGCCTCGAGCTCGGCGACGCGCGTGCCCGCGGGGGCGGCGATGGCCACGAGGAGCGCGGTGGGCCGGGCGCCCATGGCGGCCACGTCGGCCAGGTTCGAGGTCGCGGCGCGCCGCCCGAGGTCGTGCGGCGTCGACCAGGCGAGGCGGAAGTCGGGGCCCTCGATCATCATGTCGGTGGTGATCACGAACCGGCCGTCCGGGGCGCGCACGACCGCGCAGTCGTCGCCCGGGCCCACCTCGGCGTCGTCCGCCTCGGGCAGGTGCGGGAGGATCCGCGCCAGTGTCGCGAGCTCGCCCGCGCTCCCGAGCGTCGCGTCGTCGTCGGCCGGGCCGTCGGTCGGGACGTCGGCCGCGTCGACGCGGCTCCGTCCGGAGCCCCCGTCGGTCGGATCCGCGTCGGAGGGCGTCCCAGGAGTCGTCACGACTGCCACGGTAGCCTGATCGCGATGACTCCCCGCCGCCCCGCCCGCGCCCTGCGCACCGCCGCCGCAGCCGCCGCGTGCGGCATCGCCCTCCTCCTCGCCGGCTGCTCCCCCACGGTCTCGCTCGAGGCCGCGCCCGGCGCGACGGACCCGCTCTGCGCCGACGTGGTCGTCCACCTCCCCGCCACGCTCGGCACCGCGCCGCTGCGCGAGACCGACGCGCAGGGCACGGGCGCATGGGGCGACCCGCAGAGCACCGTGATCCTCCGCTGCGGCGTCGCGACGCCCGGCCCCACCACGGACGCGTGCATCAGCTACGACGACGTCGACTGGGTCGAGGACGACTCGCGCGCCCCCGACATCCGGTACACGACCTACGGCCGCACGCCCGCCGTCGAGGTCGTCATCGACTCCACGCAGGCGAGCTACACCGCGCTCACCGACCTCAGCGGCGTCGTCGCGGTCATCCCGCAGACCGCGAAGTGCGTCAGCGCGCAGGACCTCGGCGACGCGCCGCCTCCGGGGAGCTGACGGGAAGGCCCGCGGGCTCCGCGGATCCCGTCCGCCCGGCCGCGACCGCGCGCCGCGCACCGCGCTCGTGCAGCGCCAGCCGACCGGTGCGCCACCAGCGCAGCCACGGCAGCTCGCGCGGCCAGTGCACGGTCAGCGACGCCATGCCCCGGCTCATCCGCAGCGGCAGGGTCGACGGCGCGGTGAGGGGCCGCATGCTGATCTGCATCCGCAGGTGCGTGTCGAGCACGATGCGGTGCTCGGGCCCCAGGTGCACCGACAGGTCGATGTCGTCGTGCAGGTGAGTGCCCTCGCGGTGCACCTCGTCGCGGACCTCGAGCCAGGCGTCCCGGCGGAGCGCGAAGTTGGATCCGAACAGCGGCGGGTGCCCGAGCGCGAGCGTCACCGACCCGAAGTAGGCGCCGAGGTAGGAGACGGCCGCGATGCCGCGGAGCGCGCGGGGGCCGTCGAGGAAGCGCGCCGCACCCGTGACGGCGGCGACGTCGGGACGTGCGGCGAGCACGTCGCCGAGGCGCTCGATCCAATCGGCGGGCGGCACGCAGTCGGCGTCGAGGCGGGCGATGACCTCGTGGCGCGCGGCGTCGTAGCCGGCGGACGCGGCCGCCGGGATCCCCACGACGGGCTCGTGCACGACGCGCGCACCCGCGAGGCGCGCGAACTCGGCGCTGTCGTCGCTGGATGCGTTGTCGACCACCACGACCTCGTCGGGCGCCACGGTCTGCCCCGCGAGGGCCTGGAGGCACGCGCGCAGGTGCCCCGCGTCGTCGCGCACGGGGATGACGACCGAGATCGTGGGGCGGGCGGTCGACGGGCCGCGCCCCGACACGGTGCTCCCGAGCCGTGCCGGACGCGACGCCCCTGGGCCGCCGCAGGCCCGGTCGCCGAGCCGCACGAGCGGACCGGGTCGGGCGTCGGGACGGAGGCGGGGCCGGGCGACGGATCGTCCTAGGAGCATGCGTCCGAGCCTAGGCTCATCGCCCGGGCGTGACCGGCCTCAAGCGCGGGCGGCATCCGCCTCCCACGCGAGCGCCACGTCCAGCAGGCGGGAGATGAGGTCCGGGTACGCGAGGCCCGAGGCCTCCCAGCACGCGGGGAACATCGAGATGGGCGTGAAGCCCGGCATCGTGTTGATCTCGTTGAGCACGAAGCCGTCCGCCGTGAGGAAGAAGTCCACGCGGGCCAGCCCGCGCGCGTCCACCGCCCGGAAGGCGCGGATCGACAGCTCCCGCAGTTCGGCGAGCTCCGCGTCGGTCATGTCGGCGGGGCACACGAGGTCGATGCCGTCCGCGCCGAGGTACTTCGCGTCGAAGTCGTAGAAGTCGCGGCCGGACACCACGATCTCACCCGCGACGGATGCGCTCGGCGCCCGGCCCGGACCCTCGTCGAGGATCGCGCACTCGACCTCGCGGCCGACGAGCCCCGACTCGACGAGCACGCGGTCGTCCTCGCGGAACGCGACCTCGAGGGCGGCGTCGAGCCCGTCAGTCGCGACGACGCGGCTGACGCCCACGCTGGACCCGGCCCGCGCGGGCTTCACGAACGCCGGCAGCCCGAGCGCGGCGGCACGCTCACGGACGCCCGCGGGGTCGGCGGCCCACTCTTGACGCGACACCGTGGTCCACGGCGCCACCTCGATGCCCGCCGCCCGCAGCACCGTCTTCGCGTAGTGCTTGTCCATGCCGAGCGCCGAGGCGAGAACGCCCGACCCGACGTACGGCAGGCCGGCGAGCTCGAGCATGCCCTGGACCGTCCCGTCCTCGCCCTGCGTGCCGTGCAGGATCGGGAACACGACGTCGACCGGGCCGAGCGACCGCTCGGTGCCGTCCGCGTCGCGCACCGTGAGCTCGCGGCTGCCCGCGTCCTCGGGCCAGCGCACGCGCGAGCCGTCGTCGACGACCTCGGGCAGGGCCGCGGCGTCGAGCGCGAGGGCGGATGCGTCGTCCTCCTGCAGCGTGAAGGCGCCGCGGGGCGTGATCCCCACGGGGATCACCTCGAACCGCTCCCGGTCGATCGCGCCCAGCACGCCGCTCGCGGTCGCGCAGCTGATGGAGTGCTCGCTGGAGGTGCCGCCGAAGAGCAGCACCACCCGGATCCGTGCGGTCATGGTCACTCCCCCTGGGGCGTGTCGTCGTCGGTGGTCAGGTGCGGCGCGATGTCGCGCGGCGACAGCGTGCCCGCCAGCACCTGCGACACCTGCTCCACGATGGGCATGAGCACGCCGCGCTGGCGGGCGAGCTCCAGCACAGGCGCCACCGAGGAGAGCCCCTCGGCCGTCTGCTGCATGCTCTTCACGACGTCGGTGAAGCTGTAGCCCTGGCCGAGCAGGCGCCCCGCGGTGTTGTTGCGGGACAGCGACGACTCGCACGTGGCGATGAGGTCGCCGAGGCCCGCGAGACCCGCGAGCGTCTCGGCGCGGGCTCCGTAGGCGACCGAGAACGCCGTCATCTCGGCGAGGCCGCGCGTGATGATCGACGCCTTCGTGTTCTCGCCGTAGCCGACGCCGTCGACGATGCCCACCGCCACCGCGATGAGGTTCTTGAGCACGCCGCCGAACTCCGTGCCGATCACGTCGGTGTTGACGAACGAGCGGAAGTAGGCGCTGCGGGCGATCTTCGCGACGCGCTCCGCGGTGGCCTGCTCCGCGGACGACACCACGACGGCGGTGGGCTGCTCCCGGGCGATCTCGAGCGCGAGGTTCGGACCCGAGGCCACCGCGATGCGCTCCGGACCGATGCCGAGCACCTCCTGGATCACCTCGCTCATCCGGAGGCCCGTGCCCTTCTCCACGCCCTTCATGAGGCTGACGACCACGGCGTCCTGCGGGATCAGGTCGCGCGCCGCCTCGAGGTTGGCGCGCAGCGTCTGGCTGGGCACGGACACGAACACGTCGGTGGCACCGGCGAGCACGCGCTCGAGCGACGGGTGCGCCGAGAGCCGCTGCGGCAGGTTGATCCCCGGCAGGTAGTCGCTGTTGCGCTTGGCCTCCGTGATCTCCCGGGCGAGCTCGGGCCGGCGCGCCCACATGACGACGTCGCTGCCGCCGTCGGCCATGACCTTGGCGAAGGTGGTGCCCCAGCTGCCGGCGCCGAGGACGACGACGCGGCGCCGCTCCCCGCCCTCGTCCGGGTCGGGCGTCGATGCGGCGGGTGCGGGGGTCGGGCTCGCGGTCGCGTCACTCAAATCGGCCGGTCTCCTTCTGGTTCTTGGAGCGGGGATCCCACCGCTCGGTCGGGGCGGTCTCGCCGCGCAGCTCCTCCACGAGCTGGGTGATGGCGGCCATGACGACGGCGGTCGCCTCGGTGAGGGTCGCGGAGTCGAGGCTGCGGTCGCGGAAGCGGTCGAGGTCGACGGGCTCGCCGATGACCACGTGGACGGTGGTGCGCGGGAAGAGCCGGACGCGCTTCGAGTAGCGGCCCATGAGCTGCTGCGTGCCCCAGTGCGCGGCGGGGATCACGGGGATCCCGGCCTGGAGGGCGAGGCGCACGGCGCCGGTCTTGCCGCGCATGGGCCAGAGGTCGGGGTCGCGGGTGAGCGTCCCCTCGGGGTACACGACGACGATGCGGCCGTCGCGCGCGAGGTCCGACGCGGCCTCGATCGCCTGGCCGCCGCGGACGCCGCCGTCGCGCTGCACGGGGATCTGGCCGGAGCGGCGGAGGAACCAGCCGACGACCGGCACGTCGAAGAGCGACGCCTTGGCAAGGAAGCGGGGCAGGCGCCCGAGCTTCCAGGCGACGGCACCCATCACGACGGGGTCGATCTCGCTGTAGTGGTTCGGCGCGAGCACGTAGGAGCCCGTCCGCGGCAGCCGCTCGGGGTTCCGGATCTCGAACCGCACGGCCGCGTTGAGCACCGGCAGGACGAGGGCCGCCAGCACCCAGAAGATCGACGGTCGGGCCTTCTCGTTCGCCATGGATCCTCCGGTCGGGTCGCGGTCGTCGTCGGTCGCCGCCGGGATCAGCCCGGCGGAGGGCCGGATGCGTCCGTCATGGACGCGCCCGGCCGGAGCGGGCGGCGCGGGCACCGCCGGCGAGGCTATCCCTCGTAGGAGAAGTCCGCGCCCAGCTGGCGCAGCTTCCCGATGAAGTCCTCGTAGCCGCGGGAGATGATCCCCACGTTGCTGACGGTGGACCGGCCCTCGGCCGTGAGCGCCGCGATGAGGTGGCTGAACCCGCCGCGCAGGTCGGGCACCGTGATGTCCGCGCCGTGCAGGTGGGTGGGTCCCGTGATGACCGCGGCCTGCTCGAAGTCGCGTCGCGCGACGCGGCGCTCGTGGCCCTCGAGCCCCTCCTTGTGCACGACGATGTCGGCGCCCATTTCGTTGAGCGCGTCCGTGAACCCGAAGCGGTTCTCGTACACGGTCTCGTGGATGATCGAGACGCCGGGCGCCTGCGTGAGCGCCACGACGAGCGGCTGCTGCCAGTCCGTCATGAATCCGGGGTGCACGTCGGTCTCGATGACCACGGGCTTGAGGTCGCCTCCCGGGTGGTAGAACCGGATGCCGTCCTCCTCGATGTCGAACGCGCCGCCGACCTTCCGGAACACGTTGAGGAACGTCATCATCTCAGCCTGGCGCACGCCGCCGACGAAGATGTCGCCGCCGGTCGCGAGCGCGGCCGAGGCCCAGCTCGCGGCCTCGTTGCGGTCGAAGAGCGCGCGGTGCGTGTAGCCCTCGAGGCGGTCGACGCCCTCGATGAGGATCACGCGGTTCGGCTCCACGGAGATGATCGCGCCCATCTTCTGCAGGATCGCGATGAGGTCCATGATCTCGGGCTCGATGGCCGCGTTCTTCAGCTCCGTGATGCCCTGGGCGCGCACGCCCGTGAGCAGCACCTGCTCGGTCGCGCCGACGCTCGGGTAGGGCAGCTCGACGTTGGCGCCCTTCAGCCCGTTCGGGGCCGTGAGGCGGATGCCGCTCGGGAGCTTCTCGACGACGGCGCCGAACGCGCGCAGCGCGTCGAGGTGGAAGTCGATGGGGCGGTCGCCGATGCGGCAGCCGCCGAGGTCGGGGATGAACGCCTCGCCGAGCCGGTGCAGCAGCGGGCCGCAGAAGAGGATCGGGATGCGGGAGCTGCCCGCGTGCGCGTCGATGTCCGCCATGTGGGCGCTCTCGACGTCCTTCGGGTCGAGGATGAGGTCGCCCTCCTTCTCGCCCTTGCGGAGCGTGACGCCGTGCACCTCGAGCAGGCCCGAGACGACGCGGACGTCGCTGATGTCCGGCACCGAGCGAAGGAGGCTGGGGCTCTCGCCGAGGAGCGAGGCGACCATGGCCTTGGTGGCCAGGTTCTTGGCCCCACGGACCTCGATGCGGCCGCGCAGCGGGATGCCGCCGTTGATGACGATGGAGTCGGACATGAGGCCCACCCGCTCCCCCGCGTTCTTGGCGTCGCTGACTAGTGAGTTCATTCAGTTCTCCAGAGCTGCCGGCCGGGCCGGCAAGGTGCGCGGGCGCCATGCGGCCCGTCCGTGTTCGAAGGTGGTGATGGCGTCCTCGTCCCGGAGGGTGAGGGCGATGTCGTCGAGCCCCTCCAGGAGCCGCCACCGAGTGTATTCGTCGATCTCGAACGGGACCGCCAGGCCGGGTGCCGTGGCGACCCGCTCGACGAGGTCGACGGTGAGGTCGAGTCCGGGCTCCGCGTCCATCGCGGCCCACAGCCTCTCGACGTCGTCCTCCGTCACGATGCCCGTGAGGAGGCCCTGCTTCCCCGAGTTGCCCCGGAAGATGTCGCCGAACCTCGGGCTGAGCACGGCCCGGAAGCCGTAGTCGCGCAGCGCCCACACGGCGTGCTCACGGGACGAGCCCGTGCCGAAGTCCGGTCCGGCGACGAGGACGGTCGCGCCCTCGTAGACCGGCTGGTTGATGAAGAAGTCGGGATCCTGCCGCCACTGGAAGAACAGCGCGTCCTCGAAGCCGGTCTTGGTGACGCGCTTGAGGAACTGGGCGGGGATGATCTGGTCGGTGTCGACGTTCGACTGCTTGAGCGGGACGGCGGTGCCGGTGACGCGGCTGATGGGCTCCATGGTCAGATCCCCTGTCCGACGGCGGCGGCCTGGCGGATGGACGCGGCGTCGACGACGCCGTCCTCCTGCAGGTCCCAGGGGCTCGAGAGCGTGCCGCGGATGGCGGTCGCCGCGGCCACGAGCGGCGACACGAGGTGCGTGCGCCCGCCCTTTCCCTGGCGGCCCTCGAAGTTGCGGTTGCTCGTGGACGCGCAGCGCTCGCCCGGCGCGAGCTGGTCGGGGTTCATCCCGAGGCACATGGAGCAGCCGGCGAAGCGCCACTCGGCGCCGAAGTCAGTGAAGACCTTGTCGATCCCCTCCGCCTCCGCCTCGAGGCGCACGCGCGCGCTGCCCGGGACGACCATCACGCGGACGCCCTCGGCCTTGGTGCGGCCGCGCACGATCTCGGCGGCGGCGCGCAGGTCCTCCACGCGGCTGTTGGTGCAGGAGCCGATGAACACGGTGTCGACCGCGATCTCCTTCATGGGCGTGCCCGGGGCGAGGTCCATGTACGCGAGCGCCCGCTCGGCGGCGGCACGCTCGTTCGGATCCGCGACGGCCGCGGGATCCGGCACGGGCTCGCTGAGCGAGACGCCCTGGCCGGGGTTGGTGCCCCAGGTGACGAAGGGCTCGAGGGTGTCGGCGTCGAGGAACACCTCGGCGTCGAACACGGCGTCATCGTCGGTCGCGAGGGTGTCCCAGTAGGCGACGGCCTCGTCCCAGTCGGCGCCGGTCGGCGCGTGCGGGCGGCCCCTCAGGTAGTCGTAGGTGGTCTGGTCGGGGGCGACCATGCCCGCACGCGCGCCCGCCTCGATGGACATGTTGCAGATGGTCATGCGGCCCTCCATGGAGAGCGAGCGGATGGCGCTGCCGCGGTACTCGAGCACGTAGCCCTGCCCGCCGCCGGTGCCGATCTGCGCGATGACCGCGAGGATGATGTCCTTCGCGGTGACGCCGGGTCGGAGCGTGCCCTCGACCGTGACCGCCATGGTCTTGAAGGGCTGGAGGGGCAGCGTCTGGGTGGCCATCACGTGCTCGACCTCGCTCGTGCCGATGCCGAAGGCCATCGCGCCGAACGCCCCGTGGGTGGAGGTGTGGGAGTCGCCGCAGACGACCGTGATGCCCGGCATCGTGAGGCCGAGCTGCGGGCCGACCACGTGGACGATGCCCTGCTCGATGTCGCCGAGCGAGTGCAGCCGGATCCCGAACTCCTCCGCGTTCCTGCGGAGGGTGTGGATCTGCGTGCGGCTCGTCAAGTCGGCGATCGGCCGGTCGATGCCGATGGTCGGCGTGTTGTGGTCCTCGGTCGCGATCGTGAGGTCGGGGCGGCGCACGGGGCGGCCGGCGAGCCGGAGGCCGTCGAACGCCTGCGGGCTGGTGACCTCGTGCACGAGGTGGAGGTCGATGTATAGGAGGTCGGGCGTGCCGTCCTCCCCCTCGGCGACCAGGTGGTCGGCCCACACCTTCTCGGCCAGGGTCTTCGCAGGCTGCACGGCTCTCCTCATGGCAGTGGCGCGAGGGTCCCCACGCGCATCATGGGAGTCTAACGCCGGGTGCCCGCGGCTATTCCTCAGGTGGTGGGCGCGCCCGCGGTCCCGTCGTCGAGCGGCTCGTCGTGGGCGCGGGCCTCGATCACCACCACGGTGACGTTGTCGCGGCCGCCGGATGCGAGCGCCTGCGCGACGAGCGCGTCCGCCGCGCGGTCGACGCCGCCGCCGTCCGCGTGCGCGAGCTGCAGCACGCCGGAGATCGCCTGGTCGTCGAGCTCCTTGGTGAGCCCGTCGGAGCAGATGAGGAAAGCCTGGTGGTCGACGACCGGCAGCAGCCACTCGTCGGCGGCGACCTCGTCGTGGGATCCGACGGCCCGGGTGATGAGGTTCCGCACCGGGCTCCGTTCGGCCTCCGCGCGGGTCATGCGGCCCTGGTCGACGAGCTCCTGCACGGCGGAGTGGTCGATGGTCACCTGCTCGAGGCGACCGTCCGTCCAGGCGTAGACGCGCGAGTCGCCGACGTTGAAGACCATCCAGAGCGGGTCGCCTGCGTCCGAGCGCACGAGCGCGACGCCCGCGAGCGTGGTGCCGGCCACGGTTCCGGGCGGGTCGTCGCCCGTGATGAGGTCGCCGATCGCGTCGTTGGACGCGTCCACCGCCTCGACGATGAGGTCGCGCGTAACGGGCGCGTCGCCGGACAGGCCGCCGAAGGTCTCCACGAGGGTGGCGCTGGCGCGGTCGCCGAACGCGTGCCCGCCCATGCCGTCGGCCACGAGCCACACGGGCGGGTCGGCGAGGAGCCCGTCCTCGTTCACGGCGCGGACGCTGCCGACGTCCGTGCGGGCGGCCCACGTGACGTCGATGCGGCGCCCGCCGAGCGCGATGGCGCGGGCCTCGGTCACCGGGCGTCCCGGTCGTCGTCGCCGCGCTCGACCGGAGCGGGCTCGGCGTCGGCCCCGGTGACGGGGATCCCGTCGACGCGCATCTTGATGAGGCTGGCGACGGTCGCGACCACCATCGACGCGAGGATCACGACGAGGCTCACGAGCGTCGGGATCTCGGGCGCCCACTCGATGCCCTCCCCGCCGTTGACGAACGGCAGCGTGTTCTCGTGCATCGCGTGCAGCACCAGCTTCACGCCGATGAAGAAGAGGATGAACGCGATCCCGTACTTGAGGTACACGAGCCGGTCGAGCAGGCCGCCCAGCAGGAAGTAGAGCTGGCGGAGACCCATGAGGGCGAAGATGTTCGCAGTGAAGACGATGAACGGCGACTCGGTGATGCCGAAGATGGCCGGGATCGAGTCGAGGGCGAAGATCAGGTCGGTGGTGCCGATCGACACGAAGACGATCACCATCGGCGTCAGCACCTTGCGGCCGTCGATCACGGTGCGCACCTTCGCGCCGTCGAAGTCGGGCGCGATCTTGAGGCGCCGGCGGAGGAACCGGATGAACAGTGAGTCCTCGCTCTCCTCGTCCTCGTCGCCCACCGCCTGCTTGACCGCCGTGTAGAGCAGGAACGCGCCGAAGATGTAGAAGATCCAGCTGTAGCTCTCGATGAGCTCCGCGCCCAGCAGGATGAAGATCCCGCGCAGCACCAGCGCGATGATGATGCCCACCATGAGCACCTCCTGCTGGTACTTCCTGGGCACGCTGAACCGGCTCATGATGATGACGAACACGAACAGGTTGTCGATGCTGAGGCTGTACTCCGTCAGCCACCCCGCGAGGAACTGTCCCGCGTGCTCGCCGCCCGCGACGAACAGCATGATGACCGCGAACACCAGCGCGAGGCCCACGTAGAAGGCGACCCAGAGTGCCGACTCCTTCGTCGACGGGACGTGCGGTCGCCGGTAGACGATCAGCAGGTCGGCGACGAGGACGAGGAGGAGCACCGTCAGGGAGACGATCTCGAACGGGAGGGGGAGGTCCAGGGGCACGCGGTGGCTTTCTGCAGCATGGGAACGGCACGGACATGCCTCGACGAAACTACATGGCGGCCGACGGGTTGTTCACAATTCCCCCATCCGGGGCATCCGGCCATCGGCCCGCGGTTACGGTGGTCGCTCATGACACGAGAGGGACGCCCCATGTCCGTACTGGCGAACGAGCTCGATGCACCCGACCACGGCGGGGAGGACACCGGACCCCGGCGTCGCGGCCCCCGCACCTCGGGCGACGCCCGAGCCAGCATCATCGAGGCGGCCCGCATGCTCTTCATCGAGTCGGGAGCCGACCGCGTGAGCGCCCGCCGCATCGCCGCGGCGGCCGGGGTCGACCCGAGCCTCGTCCGCTACTACTTCGGATCGCTCGAGGCCCTGCTCGAGGAGGCGCTGCGCCCCTCGGAGGACCTCATCGCCCCGTACCTCCGGCTGCGGGTGCTGCCCATCGAGGAGCGCGGCGCCGCCCTCGTCTCCGCGGCGCTGCACACGTGGGAGCACCCGGTCGGATCCACCATCATGCGCTGGGTCACCGTGTCGTCCGACCACGACAGCGCCGCCTACAGGCGGTTCGCCGAGGCGGCCCCGCAGCACTGGATGAGCGCGCTGCCGGAGGAGACATCCGCCGAGGAGGCGGGCATCCGCAACTCCCTCGTCGGCGCCGCCCTCGGCGGCATCGCCATCACCCGCTACATCTGGCGGATGGAGCCCATCGCGAGCATGTCGCACGAGACGGTCGTCGCGCTCCACGGGCCCGTCGTGCAGGAGTTCCTCACAGGCCCGCTGCCCGCCGTCCCGGCCGTGGCGGCCGCGCCCGCCGCCTGACCACCCGGCGCGCTGTCGCCGGCGGGGCTCATGTCCGGTCGGTCAGCTCCTCGCGGACCGCGAGCGGCCTCCGCACCAGCTTGTGCGGCGCGGCCTGCGCCACCGGCTTGAGGGTGAGCAGGTCCACGTTCACGTGCGGCGGCAGCTCCACCGCGTGCACGATCGCCGAGGCGACATCCTCCGCGGTGAGCGGCCCGGGCACCCCGTCGTAGACCGCGTCCGCCTTCGCCCGGTCGCCGCCGAAGCGCACGAGCGAGAACTCCTCCGTGCGCACCTGGCCGGGGGCGATCTCGATCACGCGGATGGGCTCCCCCGCGAGCTCCAGGCGGAGCACCCCGAGCATCGCGTGCACGGCGGCCTTGGCGGCGTTGTAGCCGCCGCCGCCCTCGTAGGGCACGTGCGCGGCGATGGAGCTCACGGTCACGATGTCGGCGCTGCCGCCCTCGGGGACGCTGGCGCGCAGCAGCGGTAGCAGGGCGGCGGTCACGCGCTGCACGGCGAGCACGTTGATCTCGTAGATCCAGGCCCAGTCCTCCGGCGATCCGCCCTCGACCGAGTCGGTGCCGACGGCTCCCCCGGCGTTGTTCACGAGGGCGTGGACGTGACCGGTCTCGCGCAGGTGGTCGCGCAGCGCGTCGACGTCGGCCTGCACCGTGAGGTCGGCGACGGCGTACGTCGCGCCCGTCTCCTCGGCGAGCGCGCGCAGGCGGTCCTCGCGGCGGGCGACGGCGACGACGTCCCACCCCCGGCTCCGGAACAGGCGGACGGTGGCGGCGCCGATCCCCGAGCTCGCACCCGTGACGACGACCCTCTTGGCTGTGGACATGAGCCCAGCGTAGGGAACGCGGGTGCCGACGGGTTACGCCCCGCGACGGCTCGCGTTGACCGGCCGCCGACGCGCTTCCTACTGTCGTGGTGCGCCCGCACGGGCGGCACCGACGCACGAGGGAAGGCACGACGATGAGCGACCACGACGAGGACCGGGCAGCGGGCTGGCGCTTCGAGACGCAGCAGATCCACGCGGGGGCGGCGCCGGATCCGGTCACCCACGCCCGCGCGACGCCGATCTACCAGACCACGTCCTACGTGTTCGACGACTCCCAGCACGCGCAGGACCTCTTCGCGCTGGCGCAGCCGGGCAACATCTACGGGCGAATGATGAACCCCACGCAGGCCGTCGTCGAGGAGCGCATCGCCGCCCTGGAGGGAGGCACGGCTGCGCTCCTGGTCGCCTCGGGACAGTCCGCGTCGACGTTCGCGGTGCTCAACATCGCCCAGGCGGGCGACCACATCGTCTCGAGCTCGTCGATATACGGCGGCACGTACAACCTCTTCAAGTACACGCTCGCGAAGCTCGGGATCGAGACGACGTTCGTCGAGGACCAGGACGACCCCGCGGCATGGGCCCGGGCGGTCCGCCCCGACACCAAGCTCTTCTTCGCGGAGACGATCGGCAACCCGCGCATCAACATCCTCGACATCCGCGCGGTCGCCGACCAGGCGCACGCCGCGGGCGTGCCGCTCATCGTGGACAACACCATCGCCACGCCGTACCTCATCCGGCCGTTCGAGCACGGCGCCGACGTCGTGGTGCACTCGGCGACGAAGTTCCTCGGCGGGCACGGCACGGTCATCGGCGGGCTCGTCGTCGACGGCGGCCGGTTCCCGTGGTCCGAGCACGGCGAGCGCTTCCCCGGCCTCACGACCCCCGACCCGTCGTACCACGGCGTCACCTACGCCGAGGCCGTCGGCGACGGCGTCGCGTACATCACCAAGGCGCGCGTGCAGCTGCTGCGCGACCTCGGGGCGTCCATCGCCCCGGCGAGCGCCTGGCAGCTCATCCAGGGCATCGAGACGCTGAGCCTCAGGATCGAGCGGCACGTGCAGAACGCCCAGGCGGTCGCGGAGTGGCTCGACGCGCACGACGACCTCGCGGACGTCTACTACGCGGGCCTGCCGACGAGCCCCTCGTACGCGGCGGCGAACCGGTACGCACCGCTCGGCGTCGGAGCCGTGCTGTCCTTCGAGCTGAAGGGCGGGGTGGACGCCGGGCGCGCGCTCGTCGACTCGCTGCAGCTGTTCAGCCACCTGGCGAACATCGGCGACGTGCGGAGCCTGGTGATCCACCCGGCCTCGACCACCCACGCGCAGCTGACGCCGGAGCAGCAGCTGACGGCCGGCGTCACGCCGGGACTCGTGCGGCTCTCGGTCGGGCTCGAGAGCATCGACGACATCATCGACGACCTCGCGGCCGGGCTGCCGGCCGCGCGGGCCGTGAAGGACGGCGCCGCACCGGCCGCGCTCGCCGGCACCCGGCCGAGCGGGGCGTAACACTCGGGCGCGCGTCCGCCGCGGGTGCTTCACTGATCGGGATGGACTGGCAGACACCCGAGGACACCGTCCCGTCGAGCCTCGTGACGGACGCGCAGATTCGCTCCCTGATCGGCCGCCCGCCCGCGTCGGGCGCCTGGCGCGAGGGCGATCCCGTCGCCGACCGGCTGTTCGCCTCGGTGGGCGGCATCGACCTGGAGGCGGGCGGGCGGATCCCCTCGGTGCGCGTCGCGTACGAGACCTTCGGCGAGCGCGACCCCGACGGCGGGAACGCCGTGCTCGTGCTGCACGCGCTCACGGGCGACAGCCACCTCCGCGGACCCGCGGGTCCCGGGCAGCCGACCGGCGGGTGGTGGTCGGGCATCGTGGGGCCGGGGCTCGCCATCGACACCGACCGCTGGTTCGTCGTCGCCCCCAACATGCTGGGCGGCTGCCAGGGCACGACCGGCCCCGCATCCCTGGCGTCCGACGGCGCCGAGTGGGCCGACCGGTTCCCCTACATCACGATCCGCGACCAGGTCGCCGTCCAGGCGGCCCTCGCGGACGCGCTCGGCATCGACGTGTGGGCGGCCGTCGTCGGCGGGTCCATGGGCGGGATGCAGGCGCTCGAGTGGGGCGTGGGGTTCCCCGACCGGATGCGCCGGCTCGCGATCCTCGCCGCCCCGGCCATCGCCAGCGCCGACCAGATCGCTCTCAACTCGGTGCAGGCCGAGGCGATCCGGATGGATCCCGCCTACCGCGACGGCGACTACTTCGACGCGGCGGACGGGGACGGCCCGCACCGCGGGCTCGCGCTCGCGCGCCGCATGGCGCTGCTGAACTACCGGAGCCCGCACGAGCTGAACCAGCGCTTCTCCCGCTCCTGGCAGAGCGGCATCAGCCCCATGGGCGACGAGGGCCGCTACGCCGTGGAGTCCTACCTCGACTTCCACGGCAACAAGTTCACCCGGCGCTTCGACGCGACCAGCTACATCCGCCTCATCGACGCGATGAGCTCGCACGACGTGGGCCGCGACCGCGGCGGGGTGGAGGCGGCTCTCGCGCGGGTGCGGGCGGCGACCCTCGTGGTGGGCATCGACAGCGACCGCCTGTTCCCCGTGCCGGACCAGCGGCTCATCGCGCAGGCCGTGCCCGGATCCGTCGACGGCGGGCAGGTCGTGGTGATCTCCTCCGACTACGGACACGACGGGTTCCTCATCGAGAACCAGGCCGTGGGACGCGAGCTCGCGCGCCTGCTCGACACCCGCGCGTAGGAGCGCCCCAGTCCGGGGGTGAGTTCCGGCCGCGGCATCGCCCGCGACATCATGCGTTCCTATGCTTCCCCTGGGAGCACGCCGCCGCCTCCGGGCTCCGGCACGAGGGGAGCACCGATGAGCCGACGTCCGCTGCACGCGACGGGCCAGGGCCAACGGGTCCGCGTGGCGCTGGTCGACGACCACGTCCTCCTGCTCGACGGGCTGAGCGCACGGCTCTCCCGTCCCCGCACGGGCGTCGAGGTGGTCGCGACCTCCCCCACCTGGAGCGGGCTCGTGCGCGACGACCGCTTCCCAGATGCCTTCGACGTGGTCGTCCTCGACCTCGCGCTGCGCGACGAGGTCCCGGTCGCACAGAAGATCCGCACGCTCGCGGGCGCCGGCCTCACGTCCGTGCTGCTGAGCACGCACGCCGACCCCTCCACCATCCACGGCGCCATGCGCGCGGGCGCGTCCGCCGTCGTGCCCAAGGCCGAGTCGTCCGAGGAGCTGATCGCCAGCATCCACGCGGCGGCCGACGGCACGCCCCGACAGAGCGCGCTCGTGCAGCAGGCGATGCAGGACTTCCACGCCGAGGAGGACCCGCGGCTCGGCCAGCAGGAGCAGCGCGCGCTCGTGCTCTACGCGGGCGGACGGTCGGTCCGCGACGTCGCCGAGGCGATGAGCACGACGGAGGAGACCGTCAAGTCGTACATCAAGCGGGGCCGCCGCAAGTACTTGCACGCGGGGACGGACCTCGGGACCAAGCTCCTACTCCGGCGCCACGCGATCCGCCACGGCTGGATCGCGCCGGAATAGGACGTCGACCGGCCCGAGCCCACCCGGACCCGCCCGGCGGCGGGCGATCATACGGCATGTGGACAATCGGCCCCGGCCGTCACGCGGGCGTGCCTCCGGCGTGACGGACGCGCCTAGGATCGGAGGCACACCGAGCGCACGCCACCGGCGTCGGCGCACTCCGAGCGAGGACCCGATGGATCGCATGAAGCGCGAGCGCGAGCGCCTACTGCAGCGGACCGCACGCGTGTACGGCCTCAGCTTCTCCGCGGTCGCCGCCGCGTGCATCCTGCTGGCGGGCGAGATCCCCGTCCCCGCGGCAGCCGGGAGCCTCGCGCTCCTGGCCGTGCTCGCCGTCGCCCAGTGGAGGATCGGGACGGACGCGAGCGTCAGGTGGATGGTCGTCGTGCTCGTGGCCGGCCTCGCGGCCATGGTCGTCGCCCAGCTCGGCGGGCGCTCCGCGTCGTCGCTCACCGCGCTCACCCACATCTCCGTGGGCGGCATCGGGTCGCTCGCCCTCCTCGGGACCGTCCGATCTGGCCGGCTCCGCATCGTGGCGGCCGCCTTCGTGCTCACCAGCGCGGTCGCCGTCGTAGCGTCCTGGGCCACGGCCGCCTTCCCCTACGTCGTGCTCGTGCACGTGTTCGGCTGGATGCTCGCGGGGATCCTCGGCTACTGGCTGAGCGTGGCCGTGCACCGGGTCGGTCGCCGCATCACCGACATCGGGCGCGCCCACCGCGCCGAGCGCATGGCGAGCGAGCTCGAGGCGCAGCGGCGGCAGGGCGCCCGGCTCCTGCACGACACCGTGCTCGCGACCCTCACGCTGCTCGCGCACTCCGGGGTCGGCGTCACGCCGCAGGCCATGCGCCAGCAGGCGGCCGACGACGCGCGCCTCCTCCGTCAGCTCCGCCTCGGCGCGAACCCCACGCCCCAGGCGTCGGGCGGGTACACCCTGGAGCCCGTGGAGCAGTCCGTGCTCGGCAACACGCTGGAGTCGGTCAAGCAGCGCTTCGGGCGGATGGGCCTCGAGGTGAGCTGGCACGGGACCGGCCAGGTCCTGCTGCCGAGCGACATCCTCGACGCCTTCCTCCTCTCGCTCGCGGAGTGCCTGGAGAACGTGCGGCGGCACGCGGGCGTCACGGAGGCGCACGTCACCATCACCGACGACGACACCACCGTGCGCGCGATGGTCACGGACGCCGGCGTCGGCTTCGACCTCGCGCACGTGGACCAGGCGAAGCTCGGCTTCAAGGAGTCGGTCGTCGCGCGCCTCACGGACGTGGGCGGCAACGCCCGGCTGTTCTCCTCTCCCGGGTCGGGCACGACGGTCGTCCTCGAGGTGCCGAAGTGAGCGGCCGTGCGGACAGCGCGCCGTCCCGCGCCAGCCGTCGCATCCGCCTCCCCGAGGGGACGTCGACGCAGCCCACCTCCATCGGCCTCGGCTACCTGGGCGCGGGATCCGCGGTCGTCTGCGCCATCGCGATCGGGTACGGTCTCGTCCGCTTCGCGCTCGACTACCGGATCATGCCGTCGCCCCGGCTCACGGCGACCGCGTGGATCCTCCTCGTCGCCCTCATCGCCGTAGTCGTCGTGGCCATCCGCGCCCTTCGCGACCGGATGCCCGGCCCGCTCATGGCGGTCTTCGTCGTCGGCCTCGGCATCGTCGTCGCGCTCGACCTGGTGGCGGTGTGGCCCCTCGGCGACGTGATGCAGCACGCCACCGCGGGCATCGCCGCCGGCGCCGCGCGCGAGGTGCTCGCGGTCGACGCCGCCCTGGGCATCGTCCTCCTCCTCGTCTTCCTGTTCTCGGATCCCGTGCGCCCCGGCGACATCGCCCCCGAGCTCTCCGCCATCTCCCGCGCGGTGGTGCCCGCGGCGTTCGGCGTGACGGTCGTCCGCGGCTTCCGCCGCCTGACCGAGATGGAGCTGGACCGCGTGCTCGTGCAGAGCACCGTGTCCGCGCCGCGCTACGCCGTCGGCATGATGGCGTCCGAGGAGCTGGCGCGCCTCGACCTGGCGGCCGAGCAGCTCCTCGACGACGTCGCCAACGCGCGGGAGCCGCTCCCCCTGTCGCCCCTCGCCGCCTCGACGGCAGCGTCGCTCGCGACCGAGCTGCGGCTGCACCTCATCGAGGGCCGCCGTGAGACGTGGCTGCACCACGCGATCACGGAGTCGGAGTTCCTCGGACCGGACGTCACCCTCAGTGACCCGAACGCCCTGGCGGGGCTCCTCGACCGCCGCCAGCGCGACGGCCTGCTCTCGGCGGTCTGGCTCCTGCTCACCTCGACGGAACGGCGCAGCGGCGTGCCCGAGGTCTCCGTGCAGCTCGCGCTCGGACCGCTCCGCGGCAGGCCGCCCGGCGCGCAGCCCGTGCCGCTCCGACGCGCCGTCGTCCCGATCGTCGTGACGACGACCGGGCTCCCGCGCACCCGACTGGATCCCTCGACGTGGGATGCTATCGACAAGGTCGGCACGCACACCGAGAGCACCCGCGGGTCGAGCCTCCTGATCACCATCGACTGCGTAGTGGACAACCCCGCCGACCGGTGAGGGCCCCGCACTAGGTGTACTCGGCCATGACGTTGGTGACACTTCGGGGCGTGTGAAGAGGCCTCCTGGCTTGATGGAGCTGTTCAGTTCAACCATCGCCAGGAGGCCTCGATGTCCCACGGTAATGCTCGTCTGACGGTTCACGGGAGGGTTCTCCTCGTGCGGCGGGTGGTGGAGGATCGTCGGCCGGTCGCGCACGTCGCGCGGGAGCTGGGGGTGTCGCGGCAGTGCGCGCATCGATGGGTGAACCGGTTCCGTGCCGAGGGGCTGCGAGGGCTGACGGATCGGTCATCGCGGCCCCGGTCAGTACCGAGGCGAACGAGCCCGGAGCGGGAACGGGCCGTGCTGGAAGCGCGGGCCCAGTTGCGGGCGGGTCCTGCGCGGCTGGCGCCGGTGACAGGTGTTCCATCCCGTACGATCTCCCGCATCCTGCGCCGGCACGGGGCGCCGCCGTTGGCATGGTTGGACCCCGTCACCGGGGCCGTGATCCGGGCATCCCGGTCAACGGCGCACCGGTATGAGCACGAGCATCCGGGTGATCTGATCCACGTGGACGTGAAGAAGCTCGGGAGGATCCCGGACGGAGGCGGCTGGCGGGTCCACGGGCGCAGCGAGCAGGTCCGCGGCCGCGGGATCGGGTTCGATTACGTCCATGCCGCGGTCGATGACCACACCCGTCTCGCCTACGCGGAGATCCATCCCGATGAGAAAGGCGCGACCGCGGCCGGGTTCCTGACCCGCGCAGCGGCGTACTTCGCCGGGCGCGGGATCACCCGGATCGAGCGGGTCATCACGGACAACGCGTTCGCCTACCGGCACTCGACCGCGTTCAAGAACGCCGTCCAGGACCTGGGCGCGCGGCAGAAGTTCATCCGCCCGCACTGCCCCTGGCAGAACGGCAAGGTCGAGCGCTTCAACCGGACCCTCGCGACCGAGTGGGCCTACCGGCAACCCTTCACCAGCAACCAACACCGGGCCGACGCGCTTGACCCCTTCATCGAGCACTACAACACTGAACGAATCCACTCAAGCCACGGGCTCACGCCCGCGGCCCGAGTGTCACCAACGTCATGACCCATGACAACTAGGACCGGAGAGCACGTGTCAGCTGAGAACCGACCGATCACCCTTGCCATCGTGGACGACCACAGGATGCTGCTCGGGGCCCTGACCGAGTGGATCCGCAACGCCGCGTCCGACATCGAGATGGTCGCCGCGGTGTCCACCTGGCCCGACCTGCTGACGCATCCGCGGTTCCCCGTCGACGTGGTGCTCCTCGACCTCGACCTCAAGGACAACCTGCCGATCTCGCTGAAGATCGCGACGCTCAAGACCACGGGCGTCAAGACCGTTCTCATGAGCACGTACTCGGAGCCCAACGTCGTGCGCGAGGCCCTGGCGTCCGGCGCCCTCGGCTACCTCGTGAAGAGCGAGGACGCCAGCATGATCGTCGACGCGATCCGCCTCGCGGCCGACGGCCAGTCGTACATCTCCGCGGAGCTCGACCTCGCGATCAACAGCACCGACGTCGGCGGCGTGCCGAAGCTCAGCGCGCAGGAGCGCCGGGTCATGGCGCTCTACGGCGGCGGCGAGCCGGTGAAGTCGGTCGCGTACAGCCTCGGCATCTCCGAGGAGACCGCGAAGTCGTACCTCAAGCGGATCCGCGAGAAGTACCGCGTGGCGGGCTTCGACGTGGGCACCAAGGTGGCGCTGCGGAAGCGCGCGATCCAGGACGGGATCCTGCTCCAAGGCGAGTAGCGCGGCCCGCGCCGACTCAGCCGCCGATGCCGATCGGCTGGGTCGTCAGCCGCTGGCCGTCGGTCAACCGGCGGGATCCGCGCTGGTGCCGGTCGAGCCCGAAGGCCGCGAGCGCGATGAGCAGGCCGGCCACGCTCAGCCCCACGCCGACGAGCGCGGGCGACGTGTAGCCGAGACCTGCCGCCACCGTGACCCCGCCGAGCGCCGCACCGACCGCGTTGCCCGTGTTGAGCGCCGAGTGGTTGAGGGCTGCGGCGATGGACTGCGAGTCGTGCGCCACGTCCATCAGCCGGATCTGGATCCCGGGCGACAGCGCCGCCGCCGACCCGCCGATGAGGAACAGGGACACGAAGAGCCCGACCGGGTTCGACGCGGTGAGCACCAGCCCCACGAGCGAGAGGATGAGCAGCCCGAACAGGGACAGCAGCGCGGCCTTCACGTCGCGATCCGCCCACCAGCCACCCGCGAGGTTGCCGACCGTCATACCGAGGCCGACGACCACGAGAGCCAGCGGCACGGACCACTCCGGAAGCCCGGTCACCTCGGTGACCATGGGCGACACGAAGGTGTAGACGGCGAAGAACCCGCCGAAGCCGATCGCGCCGATGAGGAGCGCGAGCCACACCTGCAGCCGCGTGAACGCCCGGAGCTCGCGCCGGAGCGTCGCCTCGGGGTTGCCGGCCTGCGCGGGCACGGCCAGGAGGACCGCGACGAAGGTGGCGGCGAAGATCGCGGCGACGACGAGGTACGCGACCCGCCAGCCCGCGTTCTGCCCGATCCACGTGACGATGGGCACGCCGATCACGTTGGCGATGGTGAGCCCCGCGAGCACGAAGGCGACGCCCCGGGCGCGCTTGCCCTCCCCCATGAGCTGCGCGGCGACGAGCGAGGCGATCCCGAAGTAGGCGCCGTGCGGCAGCCCCGCGACGAAGCGGGCGAGGACCACGAGGCCGAAGCTCGGGAGGATCGCGCTGAGCACGGTGCCGAGCGTGAAGGCCAGCAGCAGCCAGAGCAGGAGCTTGCGCCGGGGCGCCCGCGCCGACGCGGCGGCGATGGTCGGCGCGCCCACCACGACGCCGAGGGCGTAGGCGCTGATCAGCGTGCCGGCCTGCGCGTTGGCGGCCTCCGTCGAGCGCGCGGCCACCTCGGGCAGCAGGTCGGATGCGAGCTGCGGCAGGAGCCCCATGGCGACGAACTCGGTGGTGCCGATGGCGAATCCGCCCATCGCGAGGGCGAGCAGGGCGATGCGGACGCGGGCCGGCGACAGCGTCGCCTGCCCGGAGGAGGGGGGATTCACCCGACGAGCCTACCGGCGGTCGGGATGCGGGCCGGTGGTCAGTCGGAGGCGCCGCGGGCGTCGAGCGCCTTCTCCAGGCGCTCGAGCTTCCCGGTCAGCTCGCCCGCGTAGCCGGGACGGATGTCGGCCTTGAGGACGAGCGCGACCCGCGTCCCGAACGGCGCGACGGCCTCGGTGGCGCGGCGGACGACGTCGAAGACCTCGTCCCAGTCGCCCTCGATCGTGGTGAACATGGCGTCGGTGCGGTTCGGCAGGCCGGACGCGCGGACCACGGCCACCGCGGCGGCCACGGCGTCGTGCACGGAGGCGTCGGGAGCGTCGCCCCCGCTGGGTGCGACGGAGAAGGCGACGAGCATGGGGACTCCCGGGGTTCGACGGCGGCGGCGCTCCGGGCGGGTGCCCGGCCGGCGTCCGGCTGTGGGATCAGGGTACGACGGCGGCGACGCCTGTGGACGGAGGCCGACGCCGGGGGCGGCCTCCGGCGAGACTGCCCGAGTACTTGAAAGTTCACAGAACGGGTGGGGCGCAGCGCCCGCCCGCATCGCACGGAGGAGCAGCGCCATGGACAAGAAAACGAAGATCATCATCGGGGTCGCGGGCGGCGTGGTCGTCCTCGTCGGCGCCTTCGCGGCGTTCGGCGATCCCATCTACAAGCAGCTGGCGGGCACGCCCGACGCCGCCCCGACCCTGGCGTCGACGCCGGCGGCCGGTGGCGCGCTCGGCGACCTGTCCGGCGACTGGACCGTCGGCGGATCCTCCTACGCCGGATACCGCGTCGACGAGGTGCTGAACGGAACGCCCGTCACGGTCAACGGCCGGACGGACGCCGTCACGGGCGACATCACGGTCGCCGGATCCCAGGTCACCAAGGGCACCATGACGGTCGACGTCACCAAGATCGCCACGGACCAGCCGCCGCGCGACGCGTACTTCCAGAACGTGGCGATGGCGACGGGCGACTTCCCGACCGCCACCTTCACGCTCACGCAGCCGATCGCCGCCGACGGCGTCGAGGCGGGCGTCCCGGCGACGTACGACGTGACCGGCGACCTGACCCTGCACGGCGTGACGAAGAGCGTGACCGCGCAGATGCAGGCGAGCTTCACGTCGGACGGCGGACAGATCGTGGGCTCCATCCCGATCACGTTCCAGGACTTCGGGGTCCAGGCCCCGAGCCTCGGCTTCGTGACGGTCGAGGACCACGGCTCCGTCGAGTTCTCGCTCGACGTCGCGAAGGCCTAGCCGCCGGATCCCGCCAGCGTCTCCCGCACGGCCCTCGGCATCGCCTCGGCGACGTCGAGGGCCGTGATCGGTCCGCCGCCGGATGCGAGGTCGCCCGCCCGACCGTGCAGCCACGCGGCGGCCGCGGCGACCTCGGCGAGGGCGGCCAGGGGATCCGGCGCGTCGGCGACCCGCGCGGACGCCCCGGCGACGAGCGCACCCAGCGCACCGCCCAGGACGTCCCCGGAGCCCGCCGTCGCGAGCCACGGCGTCCCCGCCCGCACCGCGATGCGCGCGGACCCGCCGACGACGAAGGTGGTCGCGCCCTTCAGCATCACGCACACGCCGAGCTCCCGCGCGGCGCGCTCCGCCCAGCCCGGCGCGTCCGCCGCGATCTCCTCGGCCGACGCCCGGATGCCGGCGCCGTCGAGCAGCCGCGACAGCTCGCGGAAGTGCGGCGTGACGATGACGGGGCCGGTCGCGCGTCCCACGAGGTCCAGCGCGCCCGCGTCGACGACCGACGGGAGGCCCTGCCGGAGCGCGGCGACGATGGCGTCGGCCGCGGCGTCGTCGCGGTGCGCCTGGTCCATGCCGGAACCGACGAGCCACGCCTGCACGCGCCCGTCCGCCGTGACGACCTCGGGGCGGCGGGCGAGCACCGAGGCGGACGCGCCCGCGGGGCCGAGGTACCGGATCATGCCGACGCCCGTGCGCGCGGCCGCCTCGACACCGAGGACAGCCGCGCCCGGGTACCGGTCGGATCCCGTCCGGACGCCGAGCACGCCGCGCGTGTACTTGTCGTCGTCGTCCCGCGGAAGGCGGATCGCCCGGCGCGTGCGCTCGGCGTCCTGCCGGATCCAGCCGTCGGGCGCGTGGTCGTGGTGCGCGTCGCTCATGCCCTCACGATAGGCGCGCGGGAATGCGGCGACCGCGCCGGGCCTTGGGACCATGAGGCCTTGCGAGGCCCTCCGCCCGTCCCCGCGCGCCGAGTCCCCCTCGGGATCCGCGGCCGCCCGCCTGGAAGGATCCCCATGACCACGTCCCCGCTCTTCGAGCCGATCACCGTCCGCGGCGTCACCGCGCGCAACCGCATCTGGGTCGCGCCGATGTGCCAGTACAGCATCGACGCGCGAAACGGCGTGCCGGGTGCGTGGCACCTCGCGCACCTTGGCTCGTTCGCCCGCGGCGGCGCGGGGCTCGTGATGGCGGAGGCAACCGGCGTCAGCCCGGAGGCGCGCATCACGCCCGAGGACACCGGCATCTGGGACGACGCGCAGCGCGACGCGTGGAAGCCGATCGTCGACTTCATCCACGAGATGGGCGCGGTCGCCGCGATCCAGCTCGCGCACGCGGGCCGCAAGGCCTCCACCTACTCGTTCTCCGGACGCGGCACCATGCCGGCCGAGGAGGGCGGCTGGGAGACGGTCGCCCCGTCCGCCGAGCCGTTCCCCGGCTATGGGACGCCCGTCGCGCTCGACGCCGCCGGAATCCGGAAGGTCGTCGACGACTTCGCCGCGGCCGCCCGCCGCTCCGTCGACGCCGGCTTCGACGTGCTCGAGCTGCACGCCGCCCACGGCTACCTCCTGCACCAGTTCCTCTCCCCGCTGAGCAACCACCGCGACGACGAGTTCGGCGGCAGCCTCGAGAACCGGGCGCGCCTGCTGCTCCAGGTGATCGACGCCGTGCGCGCCGAGGTCCCCGACGCACCGCTCCTCGTGCGCTTCTCCGCCACCGACTGGGCGGGCGACGCCGGCTGGGACGAGCAGCAGACCGCGACGGTCGCCGCCTGGGCCGCCGAGCACGGCGCCGACTTCTTCGACATCTCCACGGGCGGCAACACCACGGGCGTCACGATCCCCGTCGCCCCCGGCTACCAGGTGCCGTTCGCCGAGTACGTCAAGGAGCACGCGAAGGTCGCGCTCAACGCGGTCGGCCTCATCACCGAGCCCGCGCAGGCCGAGGCCGTCGTGGCCGAGGGCCGTGCGGACGCCGTGATGCTCGGCCGCGAGATGCTCCGCGACCCGCACTTCGCGCTGCGGGCCGCGCACGAGCTGGGCGTCGAGATCGACTACTGGCCCAAGCAGTACGACCGGGCGCGCTGGGCCGCCTGACCGCTGCCCCGCACGACGACGGCCCGGCATCCCGCGAGGGGTGCCGGGCCGTCGTCACGCGTGCGGTCAGGCCCGCCGGGTGGCGTCCTGCACCTCGCCGACGAGCTCCTCGATGATGTCCTCCAGGAACAGCACGCCCGTCGTCTCGCCCGCCTCCGTGAAGGCGCGGGCGAGGTGCGCGCCGGAGCGGCGCATCATCGCGAGGGCGTCCTCGAGCTCGGTGCCCTCGAAGACCGACACGAGCTGGCGGATCCGCTTGGTCGGCACCGGCCGCACGAACTCGCCGGCCTCGTCGAGGTCGATGACGTCCTTGAGGTGCAGGTAGCCGGTCGGCTCCCCCGCCTCGTCCACGATCACGTACCGCGAGAAGCCGTGCCGGGCGACGGCGCGCTCGACCTCGGACGGCGACGCGGTCTCGGGCAGGCTCACGAGGGCGTCGAGCGGGATCGCGATGTCCTGCACCTTCTTGCCCGTGAACTCGAACGCCGCGGTGAGCGCACCGGTCCGGTCCTCCAGGAGCCCCTCGCGCGTCGACTGGTCGACGATCCCCTGCACCTCGTCGAGCGTGAACGCGCTCGCGGCCTCGTCCTTCGGCTCGACCTTGGCGATGCGGAGCACCGCGTTGGAGATCGCGTTCAGTGCCACGATGAGCGGCTTCACCACGCGCGCGATCCCGACGAGCGGCGGCGCGAGCAGCAGCGCCGCCCGGTCCGGAACCGAGAACGAGATGTTCTTCGGCACCATCTCGCCGAGCACCACGTGCAGGAACGACACGATCAGCAGCGCGATGACGAACGCGATCGTGGAGATCGCCTCCTCCGGCAGCCCGGTGGCGCCCAGCGGGATCTCCAGCAGGTGGTGGATCGCCGGCTCGGACACGTTGAGGATCAGCAGCGAGCACACGGTGATGCCGAGCTGCGTGGTCGCGAGCATGAGCGTCGCGTGCTCCATCGCGAAGAGCGTGATGCGTGCGGCGCGGCTGCCCTCCTCGGCGCGCGGCTCGATCTGGGACCGCTTCGCGGAGATGACCGCGAACTCGGCGCCGACGAAGAAGGCGTTGACGGCGAGCAGCACGACGAGCGCGATGATCCCCCCGGCGTACTCACCCACGGGACGGCTCCTTCCTCATCGCGGCGCGTTCCGCGTCCGCCTGTCGTCCGGCCTCGCGGCCGGCCTCCCGCTCGGCCTGGCGGTCCGCCTGGCGCTCGGCGCGCGTGGTGCCCACCGCGGTGGCGACCGGCACGGGGACGGGCGTGAAGCGGATCCGGTCGATGCGCCGGCCGTCGAGCCGCTCGACCCGGAGCGTTCCGGTCTCGAGCTCCAGCTCGTCGCCCACGACGGGAAGGCGGCCGAGCTCGCTCATGACGAAGCCGGCCGCGGTCTCGTACGGACCCTCGTCGGGGATGCGCAGGCCCGTGCGCTCGAGGAGCTCGTCGGGCCGCAGCATGCCGGGGAAGGTGAGCGAGTCGCGCGAGCGGACGACGCCCGCACGCGTGCGGTCGTGCTCGTCGGCGAGCTCGCCGACCAGCTCCTCGACGAGGTCCTCGAGCGTCGCGACCCCGGCCGTGCCGCCGTACTCGTCGACGACCACCGCCATCTGGAAGCCGCGCCCGCGCAGCTCGCCCAGGAGGTCGTCGAGCTTCATCGTCTCGGGCACGCGGATCGCCTCGGACTGCAGGGCGGTGACGGGCACCTGCGCGCGCTTCTCGCGCGGCACGGCCACGGCCTGCTTGACGTGCACGAGGCCGATGACGTCGTCGACGCCGTCGTCCGTGACGGGGAAGCGCGAGTAGCCGGTGGTCATGGCGAGCTCGATCACGGTCTGCGCGCTGTCCGTGCGCTCCACCGACTTCACGCGCAGGCGCGGCGTCATGACGTCGGAGGCCGTGAGGTCGGCGAACCGCAGCGTCCGGCTGAGCAGCATCGCCGTGTCGTCCTCGAGGAGGCCGGCGAGCGCGGAGCGGCGGACGAGCGAGGACAGCTCCTCGGCGGAGCGCGCGCCCGACAGCTCCTCCTTCGGCTCGATGCCGACGAGCCGCAGGATCCCGTTCGCGCTGTTGTTGAGCAGCAGCACGGCGGGCTTGAACACCGTGGTGAACAGGGTCTGGAAGGGGATCACGAGCTTGGCCGTCTCGCGCGGCAAGGCCAGCGCGAAGTTCTTGGGCACGAGCTCGCCGATGATCATCGACAGCAGGGTCGCGACGACGAGCGCCACCACGGTCGCGACCGGGGAGACGAGGCCCTCGGCGAGGCCGGCGGACGTCAGCGGACCGGCGAGCAGCAGGCTGAGCGTCGGCTCCATCGTGTATCCGGCGAGCAGCGTCGTCAGCGTGATGCCGAGCTGGGCGCTGGAGAGGTGGGTCGAGGTGATGCGGAGCGCGCGGATCGGCGGGCCGAGCCGCTTCTCGCCGCGCTCCTGGCGCTTCTCGAGGTCGGAGCGGTCGAGGTTCACGAGCGCGAACTCGCTGGCGACGAAGAGGCCGGTGCCGAGGGTCAGGACGAGACCCACGGCCAGGAGGAGCCATTCATGCACGAGGGCGGCTCCGGGGAGCCGGGCGCGCGGCCGGCTTCAGTCGGAGGGGCGCGCGCAGCGGGGGTCTATGAGCAGGAGGAGGGTCGTCCATCGTCCATCGTCCGTCGAGCATACCGGGGCTCACCATCCGACCGGCAGGGGCTTGCCCTCCTCGTAGCCCGCCGCCGACTGGATCCCGACGGCGGCCCGCTCCGCGAACTCGGCCCGCGTGCGCGCCCCGGCGTAGGTGAACGCGCTGCGGACGCCCGAGGTGATCGTGTCGAGCAGGTCCTCGAGGCCGGGGCGGAGGGGGTCGATGCGGATCCGGCTCGTGGAGATCCCCTCCGCGAAGAGCGTCCGCCGCGCGAGCTCGAACGCCTCTCGACGCCCGAACCGCTCCTGCACCGCGCGCGTCGACGCCATGCCCCAGCTCTCCTTGGCGAGACCGCCCTCGTCGTCGACGAGCAGGCGGCCGGGCGACTCGACGGTGCCCGCGAACCAGGATCCGATCATCACGCTCGCGGCACCCGCGGCGAGGGCGAGGGCGACGTCCCGCGGGTACCGCACTCCCCCGTCCGCCCAGACGAGCGCGCCGGCCGCGCGGGCGGCCTCGGCCGTGTCGAGCACGGCCGAGAACTGCGGCCGGCCGACGGCGGTCATCATGCGGGTGGTGCACATGGCGCCGGGTCCGACGCCGACCTTGACGATGTCGGCGCCCGCCTCGACGAGGTCGCGCGCGCCCTCGGCGGTGACGACGTTGCCGGCCACGAGCGGCACCCGGGGATCGAGGGCGCGCACGTCGCGGATCGCGCGGAGCATCGCCTCCTGGTGCCCGTGCGCCGTGTCGAGCACGAGCACGTCGACGCCGGCCGCGAGCAGCGCGCGGGCCCGGCCCACCGGATCGCCGTTGACGCCGACCGCGGCGCCGACCGCGAGGCGCCGTGCCCGTCGACGGCCGGCGCGTAGACGGTGGACCGGAGCGCGCTCCGGCGGCTGAGCGTGCCGACCAGTCGGCCGTGGGCGAGCACGGGCGCGAAGTCGATCCCGGCGGCGTGCATCAGGTCGAAGGCCGCGCGGCCCGTGGGCACGTCGTCGGCGTCGAGGGAGGCGAGCGCGCCGTGCGGGAGGTCGCCGAGCCGGGTGCCGTCGGGGACTCCGGCGAGCTGCGTACCCTCCAGGCAGCCGACCATCTCCCCGTCCGCGTCCCGCAGCACGATGCCGTGTCCGGCGATGGGCGGCAGGAGCTCGCGCGCCTGGCCCGCGGTGGCGTCCGGCGGCAGCTCGAGCGGCGAGTCGTAGGCGACGGGCTGGTCCTTCACCCGGTGGATCGCGGCGTCCAGCTCCTGCGGGCGGAGGTCCTGCGGCAGGATCCCGATGCCGCCGCGGCGAGCGAGCACGGCGGCCAGGCGCGGGCCGGTGACCGACCCCATGTTGCTGGCGACCACCGGGATGGTGCACGGCGTGCCGTCGCCCGGGGCGAGGTCGACGTCCATCCGGCTCGCGACGTCGGACCTGCCCGGGCTCAGGAACACGTCCGAGTAGGTCAGGTCGTGGGCGGGAGCCTCTCCGGTGAACCTCATGCCCCGACGGTAGCCCCGCAGGCCGGCCGCGCACCAGGGCGTCGCCGGGGCCCCCATCCCGACGCGCCGCTCCCGGCGGCCCGACCGGGGGAAGGTTTAGGCTGGGTGATCGTGGACGCGCGGCACGCGAACGGGCCGCGCGAGGCAGACGACCAACAGCAAGAGAGCGGGCGATCAACTGTGTCGAGCCAGGTGACTGGTACGGGGACCGATGACGGTTCCACGGGCGACTTCGGAGCCAACGAGTGGCTCGTCGACGAGATGTACGAGAGGTTCGTGGTCGACAAGGACTCCGTCGACCGCAGCTGGTGGCCGATCCTGGAGAACTACCACACCACCGTGATCGAGGGCCGCGAGGCGACGCCGGCCACCGGCGACCAGACCGCCGAGGCGCAGATCCCGGACACGGAGAGCACCTCCGCCCCCGCGACGACCAACACGGGTTCCCCGGCGCCGACGCCGGCTCCCGCGTCCGCCGGCCAGCCCGACGCGCAGGCGCAGCAGCCCGCGACCGGATCCCAGCCCGCCGCGCGCACGACGAGCATCGCGCCCAAGCAGCAGCCGATCCCCGCCCAGGCGCCCGCGAAGGCCCCGGCGAAGAAGGGCCAGGAGCCCACCCCGCCTGGCGAGGACGAGGTCTCCCCGCTCCGCGGCATGGCGAAGTCCCTCGCGACCAACATGGACGCGTCGCTCACCATCCCGACCGCGACGAGCGTCCGCACCATCCCGGCGAAGCTGATGATCGACAACCGCATCGTCATCAACAACCACCTGAAGCGCGCGCGCGGCGGCAAGGTCTCGTTCACGCACCTCATCGGCTGGGCGCTCATCCAGGCGCTGAAGGAGTTCCCGAGCCAGAACGTGCACTACGACGAGGTCGACGGCAAGCCCAGCGTCGTCTCCCCCGCGCACATCAACCTCGGCATCGCGATCGACATGCCGAAGCCCGACGGCACGCGCGCGCTCCTCGTCCCGAGCATCAAGGGCGCCGAGGCCATGACCTTCGGCGAGTTCCTGTCCGCGTACGAGGACCTGGTGAAGAAGGCGCGCGGCAACAAGCTCGCCGCGGGCGACTTCGCCGGCACGACCATCTCGCTCACGAACCCCGGCGGCATCGGCACGGTCCACTCCGTGCCGCGCCTGATGAAGGGCCAGGGCGCCATCATCGGCGCCGGCGCCCTCGAGTACCCGGCCGAGTTCCAGGGCTCGAGCCCGAAGACGCTCGTCGAGCTCGGGATCGGCAAGACCATCACGCTGACGAGCACGTACGACCACCGCGTGATCCAGGGCGCCGGCTCGGGCGAGTTCCTCAAGATCGTGCACGAGCGCCTCATCGGCCAGCACGGCTTCTACGAGGACATCTTCGCGGCGCTGCGCATCCCGTACGACCCCATCCAGTGGGCCACCGACATCAACGTCGACCTCTCCGAGCGGGTCTCCAAGACCAGCCGCGTGCAGGAGCTCATCAACGCGTACCGCGTCCGCGGGCACCTCATGGCGGACATCGACCCGCTCGAGTACCAGCAGCGCACCCACCCGGACCTCGAGATCACGAACCACGGGCTCACCTTCTGGGACCTCGACCGCGAGTTCGTCACCGACGGCTTCGGCGGACGCCGCCAGGCGCTCCTCCGCGACGTCCTCGGGATCCTCCGCGACTCCTACTGCCGCACGATCGGCATCGAGTACATGCACATCCAGCAGCCCGACGAGCGCCGCTGGATCCAGGGCAAGGTCGAGCAGCCCTACGCGAAGCCCACGCACGACGAGCAGATGCGCATCCTCTCCAAGCTCAACGAGTCGGAGGCGTTCGAGACGTTTCTCCAGACGAAGTACGTCGGGCAGAAGCGCTTCAGCCTCGAGGGCGGCGAGTCGACCATCTCCCTGCTGGACACGCTGCTGCAGGGCGCGGCCGACCACGGCCTCGACGAGGTCGCGATCGGCATGGCCCACCGCGGCCGCCTCAACGTCCTCACCAACATCGCGGGCAAGAGCTACGGCCAGATCTTCCGCGAGTTCGAGGGCACGCAGGACCCGCGCACCGTGCAGGGATCCGGCGACGTCAAGTACCACCTCGGCACCGAGGGCACCTTCCGCGGCGTCCACGGCGAGGAGATGCCGGTGTACCTCGCGGCGAACCCGTCGCACCTCGAGGCCGTCAACGGCGTGCTCGAGGGCATCGTCCGCGCGAAGCAGGACCGCAAGCCCATCGGCTCGTTCTCGGTGCTGCCGATCCTCGTGCACGGCGATGCGTCCATGGCCGGCCAGGGCGTGGTCTTCGAGACCCTCCAGCTCTCGCAGCTGCGCGCCTACCGCACGGGCGGCACGGTGCACATCGTGATCAACAACCAGGTCGGCTTCACCACGCCGCCGTCGGAGTCCCGCTCGTCGGTGTACTCGACGGACGTGGCCAAGAGCATCCAGGCGCCGATTTTCCACGTGAACGGTGACGACCCCGAGGCCGTGGCACGCGTCGCGCACCTCGCCTTCGAGTTCCGCCAGGAGTTCAAGAAGGACGTCGTCATCGACCTCGTCTGCTACCGCCGTCGCGGCCACAACGAGGGCGACGACCCGTCGATGACGCAGCCGCTCATGTACAACCTCATCGAGGCCAAGCGCTCGGTGCGGAAGCTGTACACGGAGGCGCTCGTCGGCCGCGGCGACATCACGCAGGAGGAGTACGACGCGGCGCAGAAGGACTTCCAGGACCGCCTGGAGCGCGCCTTCGCGGAGACGCACGCGGCGCAGACCTCGTCCATCCCCATCCAGACGGATGACGCGGGCGCGGTGTCCGACCTCGAGCGGCCCGACTCCCAGCAGGACGACGGCCACGGCGAGCCCGAGACCACGGGCGTGTCCGAGGCCGTGATCCACTCCATCGGCGACGCGCACGACAACCCGCCGCAGGGATTCTCCGTGCACCCGAAGCTGCAGGCGCTCATGCGCAAGCGGCTGGAGATGAGCCGCAGCGGATCCATCGACTGGGCCTTCGGCGAGCTCCTCGCCATCGGCTCGCTGCTGCTGGAGAACACGCCGGTCCGCCTCGCCGGGCAGGACTCGCGCCGCGGCACGTTCGTCCAGCGCCACGCGGTGCTGCACGACCGCGACAACGGACAGGAGTGGCTGCCCCTCGCGAACCTCAGCGACCGCCAGGCGCGGTTCTGGATCTACGACACGCTGCTCAGCGAGTACGCGGCGATGGGCTTCGAGTACGGCTACTCCGTCGAGCGGCCCGACGCCCTCGTGCTGTGGGAGGCCCAGTTCGGCGACTTCGCCAACGGCGCGCAGACGATCATCGACGAGTTCATCTCCTCGGCCGAGCAGAAGTGGGGACAGCGCTCGAGCGTCGTCCTGCTGCTGCCGCACGGCTACGAGGGCCAGGGTCCCGACCACTCGTCGGCCCGGATCGAGCGCTTCCTGCAGCTGTGCGCCGAGCAGAACATGACGGTCGCCCGTCCGTCGACGCCCGCGTCGTACTTCCACCTGCTGCGCCGCCAGGCGTACTCGCGGCCCCGTCGCCCGCTCGTGGTCTTCACGCCGAAGGCCATGCTGCGGCTGCGCGGCGCCACGAGCGACGTCGAGGCCTTCACCTCGGGTCGCTTCGAGCCGGTGATCGACGACGTCCGCATCGAGGACCGCGGTGCGGTCCGGCGCGTGCTGCTGCACTCCGGCAAGGTGCACTACGACCTGCTCGGCGAGCTGGAGAAGCGCCAGGACAGGTCGATCGCCCTCGTGCGGCTCGAGCAGTTCTACCCGTTCCCCGAGGAGCAGGTGCGCCGCGTCGTCGAGTCGTACCCGGACGCCGAGGTCGTGTGGGTGCAGGACGAGCCCGAGAACCAGGGCGCGTGGCCGTTCGTGCACGTCGAGTTCGGCCGGGTGCTGCCCGACCGCGCGGTGCGCGTCGTCTCCCGCCCGGCCGCGGCATCGCCCGCCGCGGGCTCGAGCAAGCGGCACGCGACGGAGCAGACGGACCTGATCGCGCGGGCCACCGCGGAGTGATCTCGCTGGGCTGACGCCCGGAACGACGAGAGGCCCGGGCCCCCAGGGGACCGGGCCTCTTCGCGTGCGGGCGGCTGAGCGGTCGAGCGCGCTGCCGGCGGTCAGCCGAGCTTCGAGTAGCGGATGCCGGACGCGTGGTAGCCGCGGCGGGCGTAGAACCGCGTGACGTTGTCGCGGGCCGCGGCCGACGTCGCGAGGAACCGCGTGGCACCGTGCTCGCGCGCCCACGCCTCGTAGTGGCGGATGAGGTCGGACCCGATGCCGCCGGCCTGGCGCCCCTCGCGCACGACCAGGATGATCAGCTGCGCGATGGGCTCGTCGTCGGCCAGGCCCCACATGAGGTGGCCGCCCGCGAGGCCCGCGATGTCGCCCGCGTCGTCGCGCACCACCCACGTCTCGTGTCCGGCGGCGGCCGTCATGCGGGAGAGCCGCGCGGCGACGCGCTCCTCGTCCACCTCGTAGTCGAGCAGCCGGAGCAGCTCGACGATGACGGTGAGGTCGGACGGGGAGGGCGTCCCGAGGGACTGGATCGCGTTGGTCACGTGCCGAGGTACCGGCCGCGCGCGATGCGTCCGGTCAGTGCGTGGCCTGGATCGCCCGCAGCTTCTCCATCACCTGCGTGCGCAGGTCCTCCGGGGCGGCCTCCGTGCACGCGCGGCGCACGGTGTCCCGCAGTACGACGCCGACGCGGTGCTCGCGCGCGCAGTCGGCGCAGTTCGCCATGTGCTCGCGGATGTCGGCGGCGTCCGCCTTGTCGAGCTCGTGGTGCAGATACTCCTCGAGATCCTTCTTGGCCTTGTCGCAGCCGCAGTCGCTCATTTGGTCGCTCCAGTGAGGTGCGCGGTGGAGATGCCCCGCTCGCGCGCGTAGTCGGACAGCAGGCTCCGCAGCATCCGGCGGCCGCGGTGCAGGCGGCTCATGACGGTGCCCACGGGGGTCTTCATGATGTCGGCGATCTCCTGGTAGGAGAAGCCCTCCACGTCCGCGAAGTAGACGGCCATCCGGAAGTCCTCCGGGATGGACTGCAGCGCGTCCTTGACGGTGCTGTCCGGGAGGTGGTCGATGGCCTCGGCCTCGGCGGAGCGCGTGGTGGTCGCGGTGGCGCTCGTCGCGCCGCCCAGCTGCCAGTCCTCGAGCTCGTCGATGGTGCCGTTGTAGGGGTCACGCTGCTTCTTGCGGTAGTTGTTGATGAAGGTGTTCGTGAGGATCCGGTACAGCCAGGCCTTGAGGTTCGTGCCCTGCTTGAACTGGTGGAAGGCCGTGTATGCCTTCACGAACGTCTCCTGCACCAGGTCCTGCGCGTCGGCGGGGTTGCGCGTCATGCGCAGGCCCGCGGCGTAGAGCTGGTCGATGAACGGGAGCGCCTGCTCCTCGAAGAGCTCGCGGTTGTCGCCGGGCTGCGCGGGGCGCGGCTCCTCGACGACCGCCGCCTCGGCCTCCTGCTGGTCGGCCGCCTCCTCGGTGGAGGCCACGACCGCCTCGACGACCGCGGCGGGCGCCGGGCGCGCGTCGCGATCGGCGTCGTCTGCTGCTGGAGCTGCGGGTGCGTCGTGACTGGTGTTCCCTGAATTCGCCATCAGGGCAGATTCTACGGCGCGCACGAGCTCGACGGACGGGGCCGCCGGTGCTGTCCTCGTGATCACGGGTGATCCTTCCCGGCCCGGGATCCGGGCCTGCCGGACGCCTGCCCGGTACTCTGGTGAACCCATGGAGATCTTCAGGTATTCCGGTCCCACCTTCAGCCCGTACGACGACGACCGGACCCACGCGCCCGTGCCGACGGACGACGGGCCGTGGGCGGCGCCTGTGGCCGACGGGCCGCTCGACGCGACCGTGCCTCTGCCGGGATCCAAGAGCCTGACGAACCGCGAGCTCGTCCTCTCCGCCCTCGCCGACTCCCCCTCGACGCTGCGCTCGCCGCTCCGGTCGCGCGACACCCGTCTCATGATCGAGGCGCTGCGGGCGCTCGGCACCGTGATCGAGGAGGTCGACGGCGGGAGCGCCTTCGGCCCGGACCTGCGGATCACCCCCGCCGAGCTCGCGGGCGGCATCACCATCGAATGCGGCCTCGCCGGCACCGTGATGCGCTTCCTCCCTCCCGTGGCGGCACTCGCCCTCGGCCCCGTCTCCTTCGACGGCGACCCGAGTGCCCGCCGCCGCCCCATGTCCGGCACGATCGAGGCGCTGCGGGCGCTCGGGGTCGACGTCAACGACGACGGGCGCCGCGCGCTGCCGTTCAGCCTCTACGGCACGGGCGAGGTGCCGGGCGGCGAGATCGCCATCGACGCGTCCGCCTCCAGCCAGTTCGTCTCCGGCCTGCTGCTCGCCGCGCCGCGGTTCGCCCAGGGGCTGCGGCTCCGGCACACGGGCGAGACGCTGCCGAGCATGCCGCACATCGAGATGACGATCCGCACGCTCGCCGAGCGTGGCGTGGTCGTCGAGAGCCCGGAGCCCGGGGTCTGGATCGTGCCCCCGTCCCCCATCGCCGGCCGCGAGGTGCGCATCGAGCCCGACCTCTCCAACGCCGCCCCGTTCCTCTGCGCCGCGCTCGTCGCGGGAGGCCGCGTCGCGATCCCCGGCTGGCCGGAGGAGACGACCCAGGTCGGCGCCGACCTCGCGCACCTGCTGCCGCGGTTCGGCGCGACCGTCACGCGCGAGGGCGGCGCGCTCGTCGTCGACGGCGGCCCGGGGCTCGCGGCGGGCGGGCGCATCACCGGCGTCGACCTCGACCTCAGCACGGGCGGCGAGCTCGCGCCCGCGCTGGTCGCGCTCGCGGCCCTCGCCGACGGGCCCAGCCGGATCACGGGCATCGGGCACCTGCGCGGGCACGAGACCGACCGCCTCGCGGCGCTGGCAGCGGAGATCACCGGGCTCGGCGGATCCGTCACCGAGCTCGAGGACGGCCTCGCGATCTCCCCCGCCCCGCTGCACGGCGGCCCGTGGCGCGCCTACGAGGACCACCGCATGGCGACCGCCGGCGCGATCGTCGGCCTGGCCGTCCCGGGCGTGGAGATCGACGACATCGGCACGACCGCGAAGACGCTGCCCGAGTTCCCGGAGCTGTGGCTCGGCCCGCTTCTCGGCCGCGCGCCGCGCGCCGCCGTCGACCCGCTCGCCCTCGGCGGCATCACCGGGCCGGGCGCGCCGGGCGGCCTCGGCGGGCTCCTGTGAGCTGGCTCGCGGATCCGGAGGAGGACGACGGCGTCTGGGACGCCTACGACGAGTCCTCGGTGCGCGTGCGCCCGAACCCGAAGGGCAACAAGCCGCGCAGCAAGCAGCGGCCCGGGCACACGGACTCCGTCGAGGGCCGCGTCCTCACCGTCGACCGCGGCCGCTTCGGCGTGCTCGTGGGCGAGGACACCCCCGACGAGCACACGCTCATCGCGACGCGCGCCCGGGAGCTCGGCAAGAAGGCCGTCGTCACGAACGACCGGGTCGACATCGTGGGCGACACCTCGGGCGACGAGGGCAGCCTGTCGCGCATCGTGCGCATCGCCCCGCGCCGGACGCTCCTGCGCCGCAGCGCCGACGACTCCGACGCCGTCGAGCGCGTGATCGTGGCGAACGCCGACCAGATGCTCATCGTCGTGGCCGCCGCCGAGCCCGAGCCCCGCGCGCGCCTCGTCGACCGCTACCTGGTGGCCGCGTTCGACGCGGGGATCCAGCCGATCCTCTGCATCACGAAGTCCGACGTCGCCGACCCCGCGACGTTCGCGGCCCACTTCCGCGTGCTCGACGTGCCGGTCGTCCTCAGCCGCTCCGACGACGTCCCGCTCGACGAGCTGCGTGCCCTGCTGGCCGACCGCACGACCGTCGCCGTCGGCCACTCGGGCGTCGGCAAGTCCACGCTCGTCAACGCGCTCGTCCCCGACGCCAAGCGCGCCACGGGCGTCGTCAACCAGGTCACCGGCCGCGGCCGGCACACGTCGAGCTCCACCGTCTCGATGCGCGTCGAGACGGGCGACGGCGGCCACGGCTGGATCATCGACACCCCGGGCGTCCGCTCGTTCGGGCTCGGGCACGTGGATCCGGCGAACATCCTCCGGTCGTTCGCCAGCTACGCGCACCTGCCCGAGGGCGAGCCCCCGGGCGGCATCCCGCTGACCGAGGCGCACGACTGGGAGATCGTCGACCGGGTCGAGGCGGGCGAGCTGGGCGACGCCGGGCGCGAGCGGCTCCACTCGCTGCAGCACCTCGTCGCGAACCGGTCGGACGCGGGCAAGGCGGAGTGACTGGCCGCGGCGGGCCCGATCGCTAGGCTCGACCCCGTGGCCTCCGAACCCCTGCACTCCCTGTCGTCCGACCTGCGGCTCGCGAGGGAGCTGGCCGACATGGCCGACGCCATCTCGCTCGACCGCTTCCGCTCCGCCGACCTCGCCATCGAGACGAAGGCCGACTCCAGCTGGGTCACCGACGCCGACACCTCGGTCGAGCGGGCGATCCGCGCGGGGATCGCCGATAGCCGTCCGCACGACAGCGTGCTCGGCGAGGAGTACGGGACCTCCGGCTCGTCGTCGCGCCAGTGGATCATCGACCCCATCGACGGCACCTCGAACTACGCGCGCGGCGTGCCCGTCTGGGGCACCCTCATCGCGCTCGCCGTCGACGGCGTGCCCGTGGTCGGCGTCGTCAGCGCGCCCGCGCTCGGCCGTCGCTGGTGGGGCGCGACGGGCCTCGGCGCGTACGTCGACGACACGCTCGGCCAGGCGACGACCTCGCAGGAGCGGCGCATCCGCGTGTCCGACGTCGACCGGCTCGAGGACGCGTCCATGAGCGTCGCGGGCGTCCAGCGCTGGCGCGACGCCGACCGCCTCGACGAGCTGCTCGACCTCTCGGGGCGCGTGAAGCGCTCTCGCGACTTCGGCGACTTGTGGGCCTACATGCTGCTCGCCGAGGGACTCATCGACATCGCGGGCGAGCACGACCTGAAGCCGTACGACATGGCGGCGCTGATCCCCGTGATCGAGGAGGCGGGCGGCCGCTTCACGTCGATCGACGGCGACGCGGGGCCGTGGCACGGATCCGCGCTCGCCACCAACGGGCGCCTCCACGACGCCGTGCTGGCGGTCGTCGCGCGCTGAGCCCGCCCCCGCCGCGCTCCGTGCCGCCCGCTCAGGCGGTCGCAGCGCGCTGCCGGCGGCGGCGGCGCTGGCCGAGGTCGACGAGGCCGAGCGCGAGGGCCACGGCGACCAGCGCGATGGTCACGAGGAAGCCGTTGCGGAACCCGTCGTGGTACACCGCGAGGCTCGCGTCGCCGCCGCCCGCGGCCTCCGCGTAGAGCGTGCTGAAGAAGGTCGCCGACGCGGCCGCGACGCCCACGGCGGTGCCGACGCGCTGGCCGACCTGCGCCATGGATCCGGCGACGCCGCCCTCCGTGACGGGGATCTCGGCGAGCGTGAGCGTCTGGTTCGGCGAGATCACGAAACCCGCTCCGACGCCCGCGACGAGCATGGCGGCTGCCATCGCCCACGGCGTCACCTCCTGCGGCGTCAGCACGGCGGCGAGGAGCAGCAGCGTGATGCCCACCGCGACGATCGCGAGCCCGATCACGACCAGCTGCCGGCCGAGCCGCGAGACGAGGCGCCCGCCGATCCACGCGGTGACGGCCGACGAGAGCGCGAATGGGATGCTGACCATGCCCGCGAAGACCGGCGCGAGCCCGAGCCCCTGCTGCAGGTACAGCGTCGTGAGAAGGAACACCGCGGGGATGGCGGCGAAGTACGCGGTGGCGATGAGGATCCCGTTGCGGTACGAGGAGAGCGTGAAGAGCACGAAGTGGACCACGGGCGACCTGCCCGACCGCTCGTAGCGCCGCTCCCACGCGACGAAGAGCGCTGCGGCGACGACGGCCCCGGCGAGCCAGATCCACCGGAGCGGGTCGTCGTCGGGCCCGCCGGTGGTCAGGACGAACGGCAGCATGAGCGAGAACGTCGCGATCGCGAGGAGCACGACGCCGACGGGGTCGAGGCCCGTCTTCGCCTGCGGCCGCGCCTGCGTGCGCGGCAGCAGCTTGAGCGCGAAGGCGATGGCGACGATGCCGAGGGGGATGTTCATCCAGAACAGCAGGCGCCAGCCGTCCTCGGGGCCGCCGAGCTGGATCAGCAGGCCGCCGAGCGTCGGGCCGAACGCCGTGGAGATGCCGACGACGGCGCCGAACAGGCCGAAGGCGCGCGCCCGCTCCTCGCCCTAGAAGAGCTGCTGGATGAGGCCGAGCACCTGCGGCATCTGGATCCCGGCGGCGACGCCCTGCAGGATCCGCGCGATCACGAGGGTCTTCACGTCGGGCGCGATCGCGCAGAGGAGGCTCGCGATCGTGAAGGAGCTGAGGCCGACGACGAACATGAGCCGGCGGCTCCGGATGTCGCCGAGGCGACCCGCCGGCACGAGCGCGAGGCCGAACGCGAGCGCGTAGCCGGCGACGATGAGCTGCAGGTCGGTGGATCCTGCGCCGAGCGACTCCTCGATCGACGGCAGGCCGACGTTCACCTTGGAGAGGTCGAGGATGGTGAGGGCGGCGACGCCGACGCAGACCCAGAAGGCCTGCCAGCGGGTGCGCTCCTGGTCGTCGGTCGGGGTCGTGCCCGCTGTGGTGCGTCCGGTCATGAGGTATCGAATCCCATACACGGGCTATGTATTCCCGCTCCCGCGAGCGCGGGCGACCTGCCCCGACCAGACTGCTCCTCATACGAGGGAATCGTCCCGCGTGTCCCTATGCTGAACAACGAGCCAACAGCGACCGCCGGGCCGGGCGGCCGAGGGCCCCGCTCATATGGTGGGGACTTCGTGCCGGTCCGGCGCGACCGCCCGCGAGCACACCGACGTGCTCCCTCCGAGAGGACACCATGCAGAACCGCGCCCGCCGTCTCACCGTCTCGCTCGCCGCCGTGGTCGCGGCCGGGCTCGCGCTCTCCGGGTGCGGATCGTCCGCCGACTCCGGCACCGCGGATCCCGCCGTCTCCCCCGCGACCGGCGACACCCTGATCGTCTACACGAACTCCAACGGCGACGGCCGCGGCGACTGGGTCACGGCGGAGGCGGCGAAGGCCGGCTTCGACATCCAGATCGTGGGCCTCGGCGGCGCCGACCTCGCGAACCGCATCGTGGCGGAGAAGAACAACCCCGTCGGGGACGTGGTGTTCGGCCTGAACAACATGTACTTCGAGAACCTCAAGGCCGAGGACGCGATCACCGCCTACACGCCCGCGTGGTCGGGCGAGGTCGACCAGGCCGCGGGCGACCCCGAGGACGGGACCTACTGGCCCCTGGTGGAGCAGGCCATCGTCACGGTGCACGACAGCAAGCAGACCTCGGGCGGCGACGTGCCGAAGGACGTCACCGACCTCTACTCGTCTAAGTACAAGGGGAAGTACGAGGTGAACACGCGCCTGGGCGAGGCGACCCCGCAGCTCATCCTCGCGGGCCTCCTCGCGCCGTACGAGGACCCGGACGGCGACCTCGGCATCAGCGACGCCGGCTGGGAGGTCGTGAAGGACTACTTCGCGAACGGATCCCCCGCGGTCGAGGGCACGGACCTCTACGCCCGCCTCTCCCGCGGCGAGGTCGCGTTCGGCACCCTCGCGTCGAGCGGCATCGCGGCGCGCGACGCGCAGTACGGCACCACCACCGAGGTCGTCCCCGCCAAGGCCGGCGTCCCGTTCGTCACCGAGCAGATCGCCGAGATCGCCGGCACGAGGAAGGAGGAGCGCGCCCGCGCGTTCATCGACTGGTTCGGCAGCGCCGACGTCCAGGGTGCGTTCGCGGAGGAGTTCTCGAGCTACCCCGTCAACACGACCGCGCGCGAGACGGCGCTGCCCGCCGTGAAGGAGCTCATCGAGTCGCTCGACAAGCAGGACGTCGACTACGGCTTCGTGCGCGAGCACATCGCCGACTGGGTCGAGAAGACCGAGCTGGAGTACCTGCCCTGATGATCCGCTTCGACGACGTCGAGGTGCGCTTCGGCGACCAGGTGGCGATCCCCGGGCTCGACCTCGAGATCCACGAGGGCGAGTTCTTCACCCTCCTCGGGCCGTCCGGCTGCGGGAAGACGACGGCGCTGCGGACGCTCGCCGGCTTCGTGGACCCGAGCCGCGGCGAGATCGTGATCGACGGCCAGGTCGCCACGCGACTGCCGAGCGAGAAGCGCCGCGTCGGCATGGTCTTCCAGAACTACGCGCTCTTCCCCAGCATGTCGGTGCGGCAGAACATCGCCTTCGGCCTGACGGTGCGGAAGGCCGGCAAGGCGGAGACCGACCGGCTCGTCCGCGCCATGGCCGACCAGGTCGAGCTGAGCGCGGCCCAGCTCGACAAGAACGTGGCCGAGCTTTCGGGCGGACAGCAGCAGCGTGTGGCGATCGCGCGGGCGCTCGTGCTGGAGCCGCGGATCCTGCTGCTCGACGAGCCGCTCTCGAACCTCGACGCCAAGCTCCGCGTGCAGCTGCGCGAGCAGCTGAAGGGCCTCCAGTCGCGCCTCGGCATCACCACGGTGTACGTGACGCACGACCAGGAGGAGGCGCTCACGATGAGCGACCGCATCGCCGTCTTCGACGCCGGGCGGATCGAGCAGGTCGGCACTCCGGAGGACATCTACGACCGCTCGGCCACCGAGTTCGTGGCCACCTTCGTCGGCGCGATCAACGCGCTCGGCCCCGCGACGGTGGCGCGCCTCCGCGACGCCGGGGCGACGGACCTCGACGCCTCGGGCCGCGCCTACGTGCGGCTCGAGCGCGTGTCGGTGGATCCGCGCGGGGCAGCCCCCGCGGACGCCCGACGCGCGCGCATCGACGGCGTGGTCGCGGAGCGTACGTACCACGGCTCCTCCAGCACCTACCGGGTCGACCTCGGGGACGACGCCGTGACCGCCTTGGTCACCGAGACCGGCACACCGCCGCTCGCGCCCGGCACAGAGGTCGTCGTGGGCATCGACCCGGCCGCGATCCTGCAGTACCGGTCGTAGCCGTGCGCACCCCGGTCCGCGCCCTGCTGCGCTCTCCCCTCGGCGTCGTGGTGCTCATCGCCGCGCTCTGGTTCGTCGTCACGTTCCTGGTGTTCCCGAACGCGAACCTGCTCGTCACGACCTTCTTCCCCGACGGCGCCTTCAGCGGCCGCGCGCTCGAGAAGCTCCTGAGCTCCGACCGGGCCATGCGCAGCGTCGGCAACAGCCTGCTGTCGCGGTCACCCTCGCGATCACGGTCAACGTGGTGGGCATCTTCATCGTTCTGGTGACCGAGTACTTCGTGGTCCGCGGATCCCGCGTGCTCTGGCTCGGCTACGCCACGACGCTCATCTACGGCGGCATCGTGCTGGCGGCCGGCTACAACTTCATCTACGGCCGCTACGGGTCCGTCACCGCGCTCGCGCAGCGGGCGTTCCCCGACCTCGACCCCGACTGGTTCTCCGGCTACTTCGCGGTCGTCATCGTGATGACCTTCGCCACCACCACGAACCACATGCTCTTCCTCCGCTCGTCGCTCGCGGCGATCGACCACCAGACCATCGAGGCTGCCCGGAGCATGGGCGCGGGCACCGGCCGCATCCTCTTCCGCATCGTGCTGCCGGCCCTGCGGCCCATGATCTTCGCGGTCACCGTGCTCACGTTCCTCACCGGCCTCGGAGCGCTCACCGCCCCCCCTGGTGCTCGGCGGCACGGGCTTCCAGACGGTCGCCCCGATGATCGTGACGTTCTCCAAGAGCACGAGCTCCCGCGACCTCGCGGCGCTGCTCGCGATCGTGCTGGGCGTCGCCACCATCGTGCTGCTGGCGATCATGAACCGCGTCGAGAAGTCGGGCGTGTACTTCTCGGTCGCCAAGGTCGCGACGCCGCTGCAGAAGCAGCGCATCCGGAACCCGATCGTCAACGGCGTCGTGCACGTCGTCGCGTACGCGCTGTTCGTGGTCTACGCGCTGCCGGTGATCCTCATCGTGCTGTTCTCGTTCCTCGACTCGAAGAGCGTGCAGACGGGCACCATCACGCTCGAGTCGTTCACCCTGCGCAACTACACGACCGTGCTCGGCTCCCCCGACGTGCTGCGCCCCTTCATCGTGAGCCTCGTCTACAGCGCGCTGGCCGCCGTGATCGTCGTGGCCGGCCTGCTCTTCGTCGCGCGCATGATCCAGCGCAACCGCAACTGGGTCACCGCAACGCTCGAGTACCTGCTGCACATTCCGTGGATCCTCCCCACGATCCTCATCGCGCTCGCGCTCCTGCAGACCTTCGACCGGCCGCAGCCGCTCATCGGCGGGCAGGTGCTCACGGGCACGACGTGGCTGCTGCTCGTGGCTTACATCATCGTGAAGGTGCCGTTCACGCTGCGCCTGCTGAAGGCGGCGTTCGCGAGCGTGCCGCAGTCGCTCGAGGACGCGGCGCGGATCCTGGGAGCGAAGTCGCTCACGACGTTCCGGCGCGTGCTGGTGCCGCTCGTGATCCCGACGGTCGCCGCCATCACGGCGCTCAACTTCAACAGCCTGCTCGACGACTACGACGCCGCGGTGTTCCTCTACCAGCCGCTGTACGAGCCCCTCGGCATCGCCATCAAGGCGAGCACCGAGGGCGAGGCGAACCTCGACTCCATGAGCATCACGTTCGTCTACACGGTGCTGCTCATGATCATCATGGGGCTGACGATGTACCTCGTGTACGGGCGGTCGGGCGGGCGCACGCGCCGCCAGGGGCGGACGGGCTCGCCCGCGGTGGAGACCACCGCGCCGGCGCTCGCCACGAGCGACCCGGGAGCGCCCGCGCCGGCGGCACCCCGGACACCCGTGGGCTGATCCGCCTCCACGCAGACGAAAGGCCCCGTCCGGGTGGATGGGGCCTCGCGTCTCGCCGGACGGATCCGGACCCTCGACGAGCGTGGAGCATGCGACGCGATGGTGGAGATGCGGGGAATCGAACCCCGGTCCACTGCTGTAATCCTGCGCCTTCTACGGGTGTATCCAGGAAAGGCGTCCTGCTCGGCCCCGGAACTTGCTCCTGGCATCTGATCCGACGGGCCCAGCCTCAGTTCGAGTCCCGCGCGGCCCTGAGGCACGACCGCGCAGCGAGCTCCCTTTTCTGACGCCGACTTACCGGATAGAGAGCATCACCGGGTCGACGGTCCTGTTAGTGCGCTCGCTTAGGCAGCGAGAACAAAGGACGACTGCTTGTTATTGGCAGTTGTATTTTGCAGAGAGCGTTTACGAGATAGCCCTGCATCCTCGACCCGCTTCTCGCAGTCATTCAGGCAATGTCGAAACCGATCATCCCCATGAACGGCCCAGCGCCTCGAGAGGCACCCGAGCCGGGTCGCATGTTCCACGCTGTCGAGTTGTCAATCGCCGATCGCGTCCTGCGCGACCAGCCCTCCATGTTACCCGACCGATGCCGGTCGCACCACCGTGGAAAGGGGGCTACTCGCCGAGGCGGCGGTGCGACGACATCGCCCGGTCCGCCTCGCGCTTGTCCTGACGCTCGCGCAGCGTCTGGCGCTTGTCGTACTCCTTCTTGCCCTTCGCGATGGCGAGCTCGACCTTGGCGCGGCCGTCCACGAAGTAGAGCTGCAAGGGGACGACCGTGTAGCCGCCCTCCTTCACCTTGGAGTGGATCTTGAGGATCTGCTCCTTGTGCAGGAGGAGCTTCCGCTTGCGGCGCACCGGGTGGTTGTTCCAGGTGCCCTGGTTGTACTCGGGGATGTGCACCGCGTCGAGCCACGCCTCGCCCGCGTCGACGAACGCGTAGCCGTCGACGAGCGAGGCCCGCCCCTGCCGGAGCGACTTCACCTCGGTGCCCGTGAGCACGAGGCCGGCCTCGTAGGTCGACTCGATGGTGTAGTCGTGGCGCGCCTTGCGGTTGGTCGCCACCACCTTCTCGCCACGTTCCCTGGGCACGGTGGACTCCTCGATGGTTCGGGTGGACGCGCCCGGATCCGGGCAGCCCATCAGCCTACCGGAGGATCAGATGCGCAGATAGCGGCTGATCGCGAAGTTCGCGGAGACCGCCGCGAGAACGACGCCGACACTCAGGAGGATCGGCACCACGAGCAGGGCGTCGTCCATGTTCACCAGGGATATCGACGTGAGCCGGGTGCTCAGGAACCCCTGCACGAAGAACTTGACGAGCGCCACCGTCGCCGCGCTCGCGAGGACCGAGCCTATGAGCGCCGCGAACACGCCCTCGAGGATGAACGGGGTCTGGATGAAGCGGTTCGACGCCCCGACCAGCCTCATGATGCCCAGCTCCCGTCTCCGCGAGAACGCGGACAGGCGGATCGTCGTGGCGATCAGCAGGGCGGCGGCCACGAGCATCAGGCCGGCTATGCCGACGGCGGTGAGGCTGGCGGCGTTGAGGATGGAGAAGATCTGGTCGAGGTACTGCCGTTGGTCCGTGACGCTCTCGACGCCCGCGAGCCCGGAGAGGCTGTCGCTGAGGATGTCGGACTTCGACGGGTCCTTGAGGTTCACCCAGAACGCCTCGTTGAGGAACTCGGGCTGCACGAGCTCGGTGACGGGGTCGCCCTTGAACTGCTCCTGGAAGTTCTTGTACGCCGTGTCCTGGTCCTCGAAGTAGTACTTGTCGATGAACGGGGCGAGCGTGTCGCTGTCGAGCTGCTGCTTGACCGCGTCGATCTGCTCCTGGGTGGCCTTGCCGTTGACGCAGGTCTCGCTCGGGACCGACGTGTCGGTGCAGAAGTCGATGGCGACCTGGGCGCGGTCGTACCAGTAGTTCTTCATCTGGCCGATCTGCATCTGCAGCAGCACGGCGGCGCCCACGAACGTGAGCGAGATGAAGGTGACGAGCACGACCGAGACGACCATGCTGACGTTCCGACGGAGGCCGTTGCCGACCTCGGAGAGGACGAGTCCGAGTCTCATCGCGTGGGCCCCACATCCTGTGCGCCGGTGTCATCCGGCGACTCGCCTCGGGCCCGCAGGCCCAGCTTTTCGGCCAGGCCGAGCTCGGCGAGCTCGGCGTCGTCGCGTCCGTCGGCGGGCGCGGATCCGCCCTCACCTCCGGACAGGTCGGGGAGGCGGATCACGCCGGTGCCCTCGGGGAGCCGCCGGATGGATCCGGTGCTCGGGGCGGCGGGGGCCGCTCCCCCTCCGTTGCGCCTGCTGGGCGGTGTCGGCGGGGCGTCGTCGACGGGCGGGGCGTCGTCCCGGGTGACAGGGACGGCACGCGACGGCGTCGGCTCGACGGGTTCCGCGGTGACCTGCTCGGGGACGCGCTGCTCCGAGCGGGAGGGGGCCGGCTCGCGGCGCTCCTCCGCGGCGGGTGCCGGGCGGTCGCGCTCGGCCTCGTGCTCGGGGACCGGATCCACGCGCGCGGCTTCGGCGAACGCCGACGGGGCGTAGACGGGGGCGTCCGCGCGCGGTCCGCGGGCGGGCTCGGCGTCGCGGGCGGGCTGCGCGGCGCGGGCTGCCGCGGCATCACGATCGGTCGCGGTGGCGGGCACGATCGGCACGGCGGGCGCGGCGGGCGGGGCAGGCGTGGTGGACGGGGCAGCAGCGGGCACGACGGGTGCGGGCACGGCGGCCGGGGCGGTGGCGGCCGGCGAGGGCTTCCTCGGCGCCTTCTTCGCGGCCTTGGCGGCAGCGGCCTCGCGGGTCGCCTCCTCCTTGGCGCGGGCCTTCTCGTCGGCGCGCCGCTGCTTGTCGAGCTTGGCCTGCTCGCGACGCTCCGCGCCGGTGGCGGGCTCCGCCGAAGCGGTCGGACGCGCGGGAGCCGGCAGCGGCGCGGCGGGCACGAACACGGGCGTCGGCGCAGCGACGGGTGGGTGCTCGGGGTTCACGCCGACCGGGTTCTCGGCCGTGCGCGGCAGGTCGATGGCGGAGGTCTGGTACTGGCCGCCGAGCTCGTCGCGGACGACCTCGCCGCCGATCAGCTCGATGACCCGCTTCTGCATCTGGTCGACGATGCCGGAGTCGTGGGTGGCCATGATCACCGTGGTGCCGTTGGCGTTGATCCGCTCGAGCACCTGCATGATGCCGGCGCTCGTCAGCGGATCCAGGTTGCCGGTGGGCTCGTCGGCGAGCAGCACGGCCGGCTTGTTGACGACGGCGCGGGCGATGGCCACGCGCTGCTGCTCTCCGCCGGAGAGCTCGTGCGGGAGGCGCTGCTCCTTGCCCTGGAGGCCGACCATGTTGAGGACGTCGGGGACGGCCTCCTGGATGAAGCCGCGCGACTTGCCGATCACCTGGAGGGTGAAGGCGACGTTGTCGAAGACCGACTTGTTGGGGAGCAGGCGGAAGTCCTGGAACACCACCCCCAGGCTCCGCCGGTAGTAGGGGACCTTGCGGCTCGACAGCTGGTTCAGCTGCTGGCCCAGGACGTGGATCGTCCCTTGCGTGGGCCGGTCCTCCTTGAGCACGAGACGCAGGAAGCTGGACTTGCCGGACCCGGATGCGCCGACGAGGAAGACGAACTCCCCCCGGAGGATCTCGAGGTCGACGGAGCTCAGCGCCGGTCGGGGGTTGCCGGGATACACCTTGGATACGTGGTCGAACCTGATCATGTCGTTTCGACCCTAGGCATCAGAGGTGCGTATCGCCGCATCGACTCACCGCGGCGAGCGGTCCTCCGGACTCTCTCAGGCGCGGTCGGGGGACTTGCGCCAGCGGATCCCCGCGGAGATGAAGCCGTCGAGGTCGCCGTCGAACACGTTGGACGGGTTGTTGACCTCGTGCTCCGTGCGGAGGTCCTTCACCATCTGGTACGGCGCGAGCACGTAGCTGCGCATCTGGTCGCCCCAGCTCGCCGTGATGTTGCCCGCGAGCTCCTTCTTGGTGGCCGCCTCCTGCTCGCGCTGCACGAGCAGCAGGCGCGACTGCAGCACCCGGAGGGCTGCGGCGCGGTTCTGGATCTGGCTCTTCTCGTTCTGGCAGGTGACGACGATGCCGGTCGGCAGGTGGGTGATGCGCACCGCGGAGTCCGTCGTGTTGACGGACTGGCCGCCGGGGCCGGACGAGCGGAAGACGTCGACCCGCATGTCGTTCTCGGGGATCTCGATCGACTCGGTCTGCTCGATGAGCGGCACGACCTCGACGGCGGCGAACGAGGTTTGGCGTTTGCCTGCGGAGTTGAAGGGGCTCATGCGCACGAGCCGGTGGGTGCCCGCCTCGACGGAGAGCGTGCCGAATGCGTACGGCGCGTCGATCTCGAAGGTCGCCGACTTGATGCCCGCCTCCTCCGCGTAGGACGTGTCGAGCACGGTGGCGGAGTAGTCGTGCTGCTCGGCCCAGCGCAGGTACATGCGCATGAGCATCTCGGCGAAGTCGGCCGCGTCGACGCCGCCGGCGCCCGCCCGGATGGTGACGACCGCGGGGCGCGGGTCGAACTCGCCGTTGAGGAGCGTCTGCACCTCGAGCTCGTCCATGATCTTCGTGATGCCGGCGAGCTCGACGACCGCCTCCTCGGCGGACTCCTCGTCGTCCTTGGCCATCTCGACGAGCACGTCGAGGTCGTCGAGGCGGCGCTGCAGCTCGTCGATGCGCTTGAGCTCGGACTGGCGGTGGCTCAGGTCGCTCGTGACCTTCTGGGCCTTCTCGGTGTCGTCCCAGAGGTCCGGCTCGCCCGCCTGGGCACTCAGCTCCTCGACCTCCTGCTGCAGGCGCTCGACGCCGATCACCGAGCGGATGTTGGAGTAGGTGTCGCGCAATTCTGTGATCCGCGAAGAGAAGTCCTGGTCGATCATGGTGCCGCCCAGCCTACCGCCAGGCCCGTCGGCGGCGTCCGGGCCAGGGCCGGCCCGCGCGTAGGCTCGGGGGCGATGTCGACCCCCGATGCCCCCTTCTCCCTCCGCGCGGTGGCGCTCCCGGCGCTGCTCCCCGCGCTCCTCTTCTCCATCGGCGAGGGGGCGATCATCCCGATCATCCCCATCGTCGCGGGCAGCCTCGGCGCCTCGCTGGCGATCGCCGCGTTCATCGGCGGCATGATCATGCTCGGCGAGCTCGTCGGCGACATCCCGAGCGGATCCGTGGTGAGCCGCATCGGCGAGCGGACCGCCATGATCGGCGCGGCCTTCGTCTCCATCGGCGGCCTGGTGCTGTGCCTCCTCGCGCCGAACCCGCTCGTGCTCGGCGTGGGCGTCTTCCTCATCGGCGTCTCCACCGCCGTCTTCGCGCTCGCCCGGCACGCGTTCATGACGAGCTTCGTGCCGCAGGCCTACCGGGCCCGCGCCCTGTCGACGCTCGGCGGGACGTTCCGCGCCGGGTACTTCGTGGGGCCGTTCCTCGCGGCCGGCGTGATCCACCTGACGGGCACGTCGCAGTCGGCGTTCCTGATCCACATCGTCGCGTGCCTCGCCGCCGCCGTCACGCTGCTCGTGCTGCCCGACCCCATGGACGTCGTGCGCCGCAACCGCGCGGACCTGCAGAGCGCCGCGGCAGCGACCGCGGGCGAGCCGCAGGACGACGAGTCGGTCGCCGCCGCGGCGGGCACCGCTCCCCCGGCCCGCGAGTCGGCCGGCCTCGGCCGCACCCTCTGGCGGTTCAAGGGCGTGCTCGTCAAGCTCGGGTCCGGTGCCGCCCTCATCGGCGCGATGCGCGCGGGCCGCGGCGTGCTCCTCCCCCTCTGGGCCGTCAGCATCGGCATCTCGGACGCGAACACGGCGCTCATCATCGGCATCGCGGGCGGCGTGGACTTCGCCCTCTTCTACGCGAGCGGCCAGATCATGGACCGCTTCGGCCGCCTCTGGAGCGCCGTGCCGTCGATGGTCGGGCTCGGCGCCGGTTACCTCGTGCTCGCGCTGACGCCGGACCTGCCGTCGAACGTGCAGTGGTTCATCGGAGTGGCCATGTTCATGTCGGTCGCCAACGGCGTGGGCTCGGGGATCCTCATGACCCTCGGCGCCGACCTCGCCCCGCGCGAGGACCCGGCACCCTTCCTCGGTGCCTGGCGCTTCACGGGCGACGCCGGCAGCGCCGCGTCCCCGCTCCTCATCGCCGCGCTCACCTCCGCCGCGTCCCTCGCCGTCGCCAGCGGCGTGATGGGCGTGCTCGGGCTCATCGGCGCCGGGATCCTCGTGCGGTACGTGCCGAGGTACGCGCCGAGCAAGCCGCGCCCGACCGCCTGAGGTCCCCTCACCCGCCTCCCCCAGGCCCGACGGGCGCGGCGCCCGGCCCGACCAGCACGCTGCGGGCCGTGCTCGTGACGTCGATGCGCACGCCGTCGGGGGCGAACAGCGACGCCACGGGCGGGATCCACGTGGCCGACAGCGTGACGCGCGCGCTGCGGCCGTCCGGCGCCGTGGCACCGTCGACATGGAGGTCGTGGATGCCCGCGGTCGGCTCGTCGGCGAGGAAGGCGGCGACCGTGGAGGCGACACCGGCGTCCGTGAGGGGCGGCAGGGCGACGCCGTCGTCGTCGACCGCGATCGCCGCAGCGCCGTCGCCGTCCACGTCGAAGGACTCGGCGCCCGCCAGCGCCGCCGCGTCCGCCAGCGAGAAGAGGCGCACGCGCTCGAGGTAGAGCGAGGACGCCGCGGACACCATGAGGATCACCGCGAGACCCAGCGCGCAGGACGCGATCACGAGCGGCAGGATCGAGCCGTCGTCCTCGTGCGCGCCCGCGCGGACGATCGATGCGCGCCCGCGACGCGGCCACGGCCGCCCGCCGCTCACCGTCCTCCTCGTGCGAAGACCGACACGCGCTCGTCCGCGTCGCCGTGGACAGCGACCGATCCGGGCGCGTCCGGACCGGCGACCGGTGGCGCGAGCGGCAGCTCGGCGGCGACGCGCACGGACACGTGCACGAGCGACCGCGGGGAGTGGCAGCGCCCCGGATCCGGCGTGCACGTGATGTCGAGGGCGATGCCGTCGGGTGCGATCCCCTGGTCGGCGAGCGCGACCTCGACGGCCGACCGCGCCTCCCGGCGACCGGCCGCGTCGTCGTCCGCGCGCACGTACACGCGGGCCGCCTGTCGCGCCGCGCCCTCCGTGCCGAGCGCCGCCCCCTGGATCGCCGACAGGGCGATGACGAGGTAGACGAGCGGGACGAGGAGGAGCACGCCCGCGGTGATGAACTCCAGCGCCGCCGAGCCGCGGTCGTCACCCCAGGCGCTCCACGGCCGCATGGCCCGTCACCTCCAGCCCGCGGTCGACGCCCAGGAGGCCGACGAGGGGCAGCGTCGTCCGGACTGTGACGCTGACGACCGCGTGACCGAGCACGGTGCCCGTGCCCGCGGTGACGTCCTCCGCATAGCGCGGCCCCACGGCCGTCGTGATCAGCTCGCGTGTTCGCTCGATGCCGTCGGCGCGGGTGGCCCCGGCGAGCGCGGCCGTGCGCGCACCCTCGGCGGCCGCGTCGAGCACGGTCGTCCGCACGTGGAGCGCCAGCGCGAGCTGCACCACCGAGAGGGCGAGGACGACGAGGAGGGCGCCGACCATGACGAACTCGGCGGGTGCCGAGCCGCGGTCGTCGCGCATCAGAACGATGTGACCCGGTCGATGGCCTGGGTGAAGACGTTCTGCAGCAGCGGTCCGGCGACGCCCCACAGGATGATGACGAGTCCGGCCGTCATCAGCGTGATGAGCACCCAGCCGGGCACGTCGCCGCGGTCGTCATCCCACGGGCTGCCGGGTGCGGCATCGGCGCCCAGAGCGCCTCGTTCGTCGGTCATGTCGTGCCTCTCGGTCGTTGTCGGATTCGGGATGGGTCGTCGGCGTCCGCCTACAGCCCGAGCTGCAGGACGAAGACACCGGGGAACAGGGCGAAGACGATGGTCAACGGGAGGATGAGGAACACCAGCGGCACGAGCATCCCCACCTCCTTGCGGCCGGCGCTCTCGAGGAGCTCGCGCTTGGCGACCTCGCGCGCGTCCTGGGCCTGCGCGCGGAGCACCTCGGCCAGCGGGGTGCCGCGCTCGAGGGATCCGGCGAGCTGGTCGACGAGGCGGGACACCGCGGGCATGGCGAGGCGTCGCGCCAGGTCGTCGAAGGCGCGGGTGACGGGGATCCCAGTGCCGACGTCGGCGACCACCCGCCCCCAGCTCCCCCGCGAGCTCGCCGGACCCGACGCGGGCCACGCGGCGGAGGGCGTCGAGCAGGCCCTCCCCCGCGGCGAGGCTGAGCGCCAGGAACTCCAGCACGGTCGGCAGCTCCGCCTGGATGCGCGCGATCCGGCGCTTCGCACGTCGTTCGAGCGCGGTGTCGCACGCGACCAGCTCGGCGACAGCCGCGACGACGGGCACGGCGACCAGCTGCGTCTGCGGCAGCCCGCCCGCCACGACGGCGGCGCCTCCGGCCAGGGCGGCGATCACGATGCCCGCGGCGGTCCCGAGGACGAGGCCGACGAGCTGGCGCGACCGGTGCCGCTCGACGTCGTCGGTCGAACCGGACTGGCCGAGCAGCCGCTCGATCCGCTCGGTGCCGCCGAGCACGCGAGCGAGGCCACGCCGCAGGGGGATCACCGCCGGGGCGCCGAGCGTGCCGAGCACGGGCAGCGGGTGGACGGTGGTGAGGGCGAGGTGCCGACGCGCGCCCTCGGAGACGTCGAGGACGTGCGGGGCGACGCGGTCGAGCAGGCGGGCCCGACGGAACCGGGGAACCGCGCCCATCATCGTCCAGAGCCCCACGCCCGCGACGAGTCCGAGGACGGCGCCCCAGGACTCGATCCCCGTCACGCGAACCACCTCCGGTCCTCCGGGAGCCGCCCGAGCGCGAGCATCAGCCGGTAGGCGACGGCGGACACGACGAGCCCGACGACGATCACGACGGTGCCCGCGGCGGTGTCGTACGCGGCGACCGCCTCCGACCGGGTGGACAGGAGCGCGAGGATGATCCACGGGGCCGCGACGCCGAGCTTGGCCGCGTTCACGACCCACGACTGCCGGGCCTCCGCCTCGCTCCGGATGGCGGCCTCGTCCCGGAGGAACCGCGCCAGCCCGCGGAGAACGTCCGGCAGCTGCGTGCCGCCCACCTCGCGCGCCATGCGCAGCGTCTCCAGGATGCGGTCTGCTGTCGGATCCGCCAGCTGCTCCTTGAGCTCGTCGAGCGCCACGGCGAAGCTGCCCGTCGTCCGGTGGACGGACGCGAACTCCCGGAAGGCGGGCCGCAGCACGACGGGGCCCGCGACGGCGAGCGACGCCACCGCGTCCGGGAGCCCCATGCCCGCGCGGACCGCGCTCACGAGGTGGTCGACCACGTCGGGCCACACCTCCCGATGGGCACGGCGACGGGACGCGGATCGCGCGCCCACGACCGCCCACGGCAGCAGCAGGCCGGTGGCCGCGGCCGCGAGCGCGGCGCCGTCCACGCGGAGGAGCGCTTCCACGAGCACGCCCGCCGCAAGCCCGACCAGCGCGGAGACGGCGAGGAACGAGCTCACGGAGACCCGGGCCAGCCCCGCGTGGGTGAGGCGGTCGTGCACGGACGCGGTCAGCCCGCGTGATCGCGTCGACCCGTCGGGGGACGCGGGCCACAGGCGCGGCGAGATCAGGAGCACGAGGCCCGCGCCGAGCGCGAGCCCGAGGGCGACGCTCACGGCGCCCCCACCAGGATCCGCAGCGGGTCGAGCCCGGCGGCGCGGTACTTCGCCAGGTGCGCGGGCTGCCCGCCGGTGGACGTGAGGATCCCGTCCTCCAGCGCGAACACGGAGCTCGCCTCGATGACCATGCCCGCGTGTCTACCCCCGGGCGCGAGGATGTCGACCACCCGCCGGGCACCGGACGGCAGCACCTCGAGGTGCACGACGAGGTCGACCGAGGTCGCGACGGTCGGCACGACGAACGCGGAGTCGATGTTGCGGCCGGCCAGCAGCGGCAGCGTGCACAGCTTGACGAGTGCCTCGCGCGCGCTGTTCGCGTGGATGGAGCACATGCCCGGCACGCCCGAGTTGAGCGCGATGAGGAGGTCGAGGCACTCCGCCTCGCGCACCTCGCCGACCACGAGCCGGTCGGGCCGCATCCGCAGCGCCTCCTTGATGAGGCGACGCAGCGTGATCTCGCCCGAGCCCTCGAGGCTCGGCTGCCGGCACTGCATGGCCACGACGTCGCGTCCCGCCGGGTCCAGCTCGAAGGTCTCCTCGACCGTCACGATGCGGTCGGACGCGCGGGCCGCGGACAGGAGGGCGTCGATCATCGTGGTCTTGCCCGTGTGCGTCGCTCCGCTCACGACGATGGACAGGCCCGCCCGCACGCTCATGCGCAGGAACTCGGCGGCCTGCAGCGGCAGGCTGCCGAGGGCCACGAGGTGGTCGAAGTCGCGGATGCGCCGCGAGAACTTCCGGATGTTGACGGCCCAGTGGCGGCGCGTGACGTCGGGGATCACCACGTGCAGCCGCGACCCGTCGGGCAGCGACGCGTCCACGAACGGCGTCGACAGGTCGACCCGCCGCCCGGACGACTGCAGCATCCGCTCGACGAGGTCGCGCACCTCCGCGTCGGTGAGGACGAGCGGCGTCAGCTCGGCGACGCCGGCCCGCGCGACGAAGACGCGGGTCGGCGCGTTGATCCAGATCTCCTCGATCGAGTCGTCGTCGAGGAGGGGCTGCAGGGCCCCGAAGCCCGTGATGCGCGCGAGCACCTGCCGCTCGGTGGCCGCCTCGTCGTCGAGGAGCCGGGAGTCGGATCCGAGCGCCTGCTCCGCGAACCGCCGGACCTCCTCGCGCACCACAGCCGCGGTGCCCGCGGGATCGGCCGCCGCCCCGTCGTCCCGCAGGCGCTCGCGCACGCGTCCGGCGATGGTGTCGAGGGGAGTCCGCGTCTGCACCCGCTCAGGATGCTGATCAGGGGCGGATCCCGTCGGGGCCGTCCACAGGCCGACGCGTCAGCGGCGGCCCGGCACGCTCAGTACCCCAGCTCCGCCTTCGCCGCCGCATAGGCCTCGCGCACCGCGGGCACGCCCGGCGCGTCGAAGACCTCGTCGCCCGCCAGGGGCCACTCGGGGACGCTGCCCGTGAGGATCCACGCGGCCTGCTTCGCGGCGCCGTCGGCGACGAACTCGCCCGCGTCCGGCACGTGGATCGGGACGCCGAAGATGGTCGGCGCGATCTCGCGAACGGCGCGGTTCTTCGCCCCGCCGCCGATGAGGAGCACGCGCTCCACCTCGACGCCCTGGCGCGTGATCGCGTCGAGGCCGTCGGCCAGGCCGCACAGCATGCCCTCGACGTGCGCACGGGCCATGGTCGCCGGCGTGCTGTTGCGGAGGGTCATGCCGTGGAGCGACGCGGTCGCGTCGGGGAGGTTCGGCGTGCGCTCGCCCTCGAAGTAGGGCAGGAGCACGAGGCCGTCGGATCCCGCGGGGGCCTCGAGCGCGAGCTCGGAGAGGCGTGCGTGGTCGACGCCGAGGAGGCGCGCGCCGCCGTCGAGCACGCGCGCGGCGTTGAGGGTGGCGATGAGCGGGAGGAAGTTGCCCGTGGCGTCCGCGAAGCCGGCGACCGTGCCGGTGGCGTCGGTGATGGGATCCGCCGTGACGGCGAAGACCGTGCCCGACGTGCCGATGGAGACGACCACGTCGCCCGGCACCGCGCCGAGCCCGAGCGCGGCGGCCGCGTTGTCGCCCGCGCCGGGACCGACCGGGATGCCGGCCGGGACGCCGGGGATGCCGTCGCCGGTGACACCGGCGGACTCGCCGGGGCCGAGCACGCGCGGCAGGCCGACGACGCGGCCGAGCGCGCGCTCCAGCAGGTCGAGGCGGTACTCCCCCGTGACGCTCGACCAGTACGCGGTGCCGCTCGCGTCGGAGCGGTCGGTGGAGAGGGCGGCGAGGTCCGGGGATCCGGCGCCGTGGCCGAGGAGGCGCCAGTTCAGCCAGTCGTGCGGGAGGGCGACGGCGGCGACGCGGGCCGCGTTCTCGGGCTCGGCGTCGCGGAGCCAGCGGAGCTTGGTGGCGGTGAAGGACGCGACCGGGACGACGCCCGTGGCGCTCGCCCAGGCGTCCGCACCGAGCTCGTCGCGGAGGTCGGCGGCGGCCTGGGCGGATCGGGTGTCGTTCCAGAGGAGCGCATCGCGGACGACCGCGCCAGACTCGTCGAGGCAGACCATGCCGTGCTGCTGGCCGCCCACCGAGATCGCGGCCACGTCGTCGAGGCCGCCCGCGTCGGCGATGGCGGCGAGCAGCGCATCCCACCAGCGTTCAGGATCCACCTCCGTCCCGTCGGGGTGGGACGCGCGGCCGGAGCGCACGAGCGCGCCCGTGTCGAGGTCGCGGACGACCACCTTGCAGCTCTGCGTGGAGGAGTCGATGCCTGCTACGAGTGTCTTCGTTGTCACGATCAACATATTAGGGGGCGTCCTAAGCTGGTCGGGCACCCGCGGGAGTGGTGGAATCGGTAGACACGCAGGATTTAGGTTCCTGTGCTTTCGAGCGTGAGGGTTCAAGTCCCTTCTCCCGCACCAGCGACGGGGCCCGCCACGGCCTCCTCGCCGCGACGCTCCGACCCGCAGCGAGGAGCTCCCGTGGACGAACGCATCCGCCTCTGGACCGACCCCACCCCCGTGCACCCGGTCCCCCGCCTCGCGGAGGCGCTCGGCCTGCACCCCGAGCGGCTCCTGATGAAGCGCGACGACCTCATCGGCTGGGGCGGCGGCGGGAACAAGGCCAGGAAGCTCGAGCACTCGCTCGGCCGGGCCGTCGCGCGCGGGGCCACCACCGTGGTCACCACAGGGGCTGCGCAGAGCAACCACGCGCGGATGACGGCGGCGGCGGGCGCGTCCCTCGGCCTCGACGTCGTCCTGGTGCTCGAGGGCCACGAGGTCGCCGCGCGCGGCAACGTGCTGCTCGACGGGCTGTTCGGCGCGCGCATCGAGTGGTCGGGCGACGAGGGCGCGGAGTCGCGCGCCGCGTCCGTCGTGGCCGAGCTGGAGGGTGCGGGCACGCGCGTGCACCGCGTGGCGTTCGGCGGATCCGACGCGCACTCCGTGCAGGGCTTCGTCGACGCGGGGCACGAGCTCACGGCGCAGGTCGGTGCGGTCGACCACGTGGTCGTCGCCCTCGGCTCCGGCGGCACGATGGCCGGGCTCGTCGAGGCGCTCGGCCCCGAGCGCGTCCTCGGCGTGCACTGCGGCGCCGTCGCCGAGCCGCGCGCCGTGGTGGCGGGGTTCCTGACGGAGCGCGGGACGGGGATCGAGGCGGCTGCCTTGCGCATCGACGCGGACCGGGTCGGCCCCGGCTACGCCCACCTCACCGACGAGGCCCGGGAAGCGCTCGTGCTCGTGGCGAGGACGACGGGGATCCTCCTCGACCCCACCTACACGGCCCGCGCGGCGGCGGGGCTGGCGGCCGCGGTGGGCGACGGGTCCATCGGAGCGGACGACCGCGTCGTCCTCTGGCACTCGGGCGGCGTCCCGGGGCTCTTCGGCCACGCCGACCTCGGCGCCTGACCCGCGCCAGGTCCCTCGACCGGGGGTGTCCGGGTCTCGGCCGGCGGACGGCCGCTCCCGATATCCTGTGCTCTGCCACAGGTCGCTCCGCTCACGTCGCGACCCATCACGACTGGAGCCCCACGTGCATCCCCAGCTCTTCGACTTCCTCGACTCGACGACCCTCATCGAGTCGTTCGGGGGATTCGCCCTCATCGGGATCTGCCTCATCATCTTCGCCGAGACGGGACTGCTCTTCGGGTTCCTCTTCCCCGGCGACACGCTCCTCGTCATCGCCGGACTGACCCTCCCCGGGATCACCGGCATCGACATCTGGTGGGTCTGCCTCGCGATCGCCTTCTCCGCGTTCGCGGGCGGCGAGGTCGGCTACCTCATCGGCCACAAGGCCGGACCGAAGGTCTTCGAGCGCAAGGACTCCGGGATCTTCAGCCGCCAGAACGTCGTGCGCACCAACGCGTTCTTCGCGCGCTTCGGCGGGCTGGCGGTCATCGCGGCGCGCTTCGTGCCCATCGTCCGCACGTTCGCGCCGATCGCCGCGGGCGTCGGCCACATGGACTACCGCAAGTACTCCTTCTACAACGCAATCGGCGCGCTCCTCTGGGGCGCGGGCCTCACCTTCCTCGGTCACCTGCTCAACGGCTTCCCGCCCATCCGCGACTTCGTCACGCACTACATCGACTACGTCCTGCTCGGGGCCGTATTCATCACCGTCGTGCCCGCGGCGATCCACTTCCTCCGCGCACGGAAGCACGCGCACGACGCGGCCGGCGTCCTGCCGAGCGGCGAGGACCTCGCGCTCACCCCCGAGGAGTTCGACCAGGACCCCTCGAACGACCCGCGGCGCTGACGGGCTCCGCTCCGCGCCCGCCCGCTGATCCGCGGCCGCGCGCTGATACGCGGCGCGGCATCCGGTCGGGTCAGACGTGGTGCCGGTGCTCGTGCCCGGCGTGCTCCTCGGGCTCCAGCTGGAACGTGCTGTGCTCGACGTCGAAGTGGTCGTCCAGGCAGCCGGCCAGCAGGTCGAGGAGTTCACCCGTTCGCCCGTCGCGGAACACCTCCTGCTCCACGACGACGTGGGCGGTGAAGACGGGGGAACCGGATGTGATGGCCCACACGTGCACGTCGTGCACGGCCGTGACGCCGGGCGTCTCGAGCAGGTGCGCGCGGATCCGCTCGGGCTCGGTGCCCACGGGCGTCGACTCGTTCAGCACGCGCACGACGTCCCGCAGCAGCACGACCGCGCGCGGCACGATGAGCGCCGCGATGACGAGCGATGCGATGGCGTCCGCACGGCCGAAGCCGGTCACCAGGATCACGACGCCCGCGGCGATGGTCGCGACGGAGCCGAAGGCGTCGCCGAGCACCTCGAGGTAGGCGCCGCGCATGTTGATCGAGCTGCCCGCTCCCCCGCGCAGCACGACCAGCGCGGCGACGTTGGCGACGAGACCGATGCCCGCGGCCATCAGCATGACGCCGGGGTCCACCTCGGGGCCCTGCGGGGCGAGCAGCCGCTGGACGCCCTGCACGGCCACGTAGACGGCGACGCCCGCGAGGATCAGCCCGTTCACGAGCGCGCCGAGGACCTCGCCGCGCTGGAAGCCGAAGGTGTGCCGGTCGGTCGCGGGACGCGCGGCGACGATGGTGGCGACCAGGGCGATGCCGAGGCCCAGGAGGTCGCTCGTCATGTGGCCGGCGTCGGCGAGGAGCGCGAGCGAGCCGGAGACGAGCGCTCCGACGACCTCGACCACGAGGACCGTGGCGGTGATCGCGATCGCGATCACGAGGACCGTGGCGGTGATCGCGATCGCGATCACGAGACGCCGTCGGTCGGTCGTGGCCGCGCCGTGGTCGTGCGATCCGGGAGCCATGCGTCCACCGTACGGGCCCGCCGTCATGCGGATCCAGCCAGGAGCGCAGTCGGGAACGACTCCCGATCTCATGAGGGTGAGGAGGTGCCGTCAGCCCTCGCCGAGGAGCTCCCGGCGGACGACGGGCATGATCGCGTCGAACGCCAGCGCTCGGTGGCTGACGCGGTTCTTCTCGTCCGCACTGAGCGCCGCCGCGCTCGCGCCGCCGGTGGCCGGACGGAAGATCGGGTCGTAGCCGAAGCCGCCCTCCCCCGCCACCTCGCGCAGCACGGATCCCTCCCACACACCGAGGGCGGTGCGCTCGACGAGGCCGTCGGCGGTGGGGACGACGATGGCTGCGGCGCACGTGAAGCGCGCGCCGCGGTGGGCGTCCGGCACGTCGCCCAGCTGCCAGAGCAGGAGCTCGAGGTTCGCGCGGCTGTCGCGCGCGGGCCCCGACCAGCGCGCCGAGAAGATCCCGGGCGATCCGCCCAGGATGTCGACGCCGATTCCCGAGTCGTCGGCCAGCGTCGCGTGCCCCGTGTGCAGCGCGGCGGCACGGGCCTTGATGAGCGCGTTCTCCTCGAAGGTCGTGCCGTCCTCCACTGGCTCCGACCCGTCGTAGGCGACGAGGTCGATGCCGTCGAGGCGCGCACCGAGGATCCGGCGCAGCTCCTCGACCTTGTGGGCGTTGTGCGTGGCGAGGACGAGCGGGATCACGGCCGGTACCTCAGCGACCGAGCGCCTGCGCCTGCAGCGCGGTGAGCGTGGTGCCGCCGCCGAGCGCCAGGTCGAGCAGGGCGTCCAGCTCCGCGCGGTCGAAGGGCGCGCCCTCGGCGGTGCCCTGGACCTCCACGAACGACCCGCTGCCCGTCATCACGACGTTCATGTCGGTCTCCGCGCGCACGTCCTCGACGTAGGCGAGGTCGAGCAGCGGCTTCCCGTCGACGATCCCGACGGAGACCGCGGCGACGCTGTCCTTGAGCGGCGTGGCGCGCTGCGCGATGAACTTCCTCTCGCGGCCCCACTCGAGCGCGTCGGCGAGGGCGACGTACGCGCCCGTGATCGCCGCGGTGCGCGTGCCGCCGTCGGCCTGCAGCACGTCGCAGTCGATGACGACGGTGTTCTCGCCGAGCGCCTTCATGTCGACGACGGCGCGGAGGCTGCGGCCGATGAGACGGGAGATCTCGTGCGTGCGTCCGCCGACCTTGCCCTTGACGGCCTCGCGGTCCATGCGCTCGTTCGTGGCGCGCGGCAGCATCGCGTACTCGGCGGTGACCCAGCCCTGGCCGCTGCCCGCCTTCCAGCGCGGCACGCGGTTCGTGAAGGACGCGGTGCAGAGGACGCGGGTGCGGCCGAAGGAGATGAGGGCGGATCCCTCGGCCTGCTCGCTCCAGTCCCGCTCGATCGTGATCTCGCGCAGCTGGTCGGCGGTACGGCCGTCGTGGCGGGGGGTGTCGTCGGTCATGTGCGGCCTCAGCTCGGGTCGGGGGTGGATGGGGTGCCGTCCGCGTCCGGAGGCGTCGCCGCGTCCGGTCGCGGTCGGCGGGGAAGGGTGATGGCGCCGGTCTCGACGAGCTCGACGTGCGTGACGCCGGAGCCGAGCATGCGATGCGCGAGCGTCTCGAAGTCGGAGGCGCTGCCGCCGGTAGCCTCGTACCGGATCACGGGCGGGGCGTCGGAGCGGCGCTCGAGGCCGGCCGACACCAGCTCGCGGTACACGTCCTTGGCGGTCTCGGTGTCGCTCGAGACGAGGGTGACGTCGGGTCCCATGATCAGCGAGATGGCGCCCTCGAGGAACGGGTAGTGGGTGCAGCCGAGCACGAGCGTGTCGACGCCCGCCGCGCGGAGGGGCGCGAGGTACCCCTCGGCGGCGGACATGAGCTCGGGCCCGGAGGTCTCGCCGCGCTCGACGAAGCCGACGAAGTCCGGCGCTTCCGCGGAGGTGAGCGCCAGGTGCGGGGCCGCGGCGAACGCGTCGTCGTAGGCGCGGCTCGTGACGGTGGCGTGCGTGGCGATGACGCCCACCCGGTGGTTGCGGGTGACGCTGACGGCGGTGCGCACGGCCGGCTGGATCACCTCGACCACGGGGATGTCGTAGCGCTCGCGGGCGTCGCGGAGCATGGCCGCTGACGCCGTGTTGCACGCGATGACGAGCATCTTGACGCCGCGCTCGACGAGGTCGTCGAGGACCGCGAGCGCGTAGCGGCGGACGTCCGCGATGGGCTTGTCGCCGTAGGGCGTGTGCGCCGTGTCGCCGATGTAGATGATCGACTCGCGCGGCAGGAGCGCGGCGACCGCACGGGCCACGGTGAGGCCGCCGACGCCGGAGTCGAAGATCCCGATCGGCGCGTCGCTCATCCGCCTAGCCTACCGGCGGGCTCGTCGGCCCCTGCCGCCGTACGGCTCGCGACCCCCGTCACAGCGACCGCCGCGCATCCTCCTGGGCGACGAGCTCCGGCAGGTCCTTCAGCCGGCGCAGCCCGGCGAGCGGCTGGGCCATCCGCGCGTTGCCGCGGAGCCGCTCCTGGTTGCGGTCGAGGAACCACCAGTAGCCGGCCGTGTACGGGCAGGCGGTCGGGCCGACCCGCACCTTCGGGTCGAACGGGCAGCCCCCGCAGTGGTCGGACATGCGGTCGATGTACGCACCGCCTCCCGCGTAGGGCTTCGTCGCCATGCGCCCGCCGTCCGCGTGCAGCGCCATGCCGACGACGTTCGCCGGCATGACCCACGGCGTGCCGTCGACGAAGGAGTCGATGAACCAGTCGTTCATGGCGGCCGGGTCGTAGCCGCGCTGGAGCGCGAGGTTGCCGAGGATCATGAGCCGCTCGATGTGGTGCGCCCACCCGTGCGTGCGGACCTTGTCGACGACATGGGAGAGGCACGCCGCCTCGATGCCGGACGCGTCGAGCTCCTGCAGCGCGGTGGGCACGCCGCGGTGCGCGTCGAGCCGGTTCTGCGAGGTGTAGTCGTCCTCGAACGCCCAGTAGAGGTGCCACACGTAGTCGCGCCAGCCCATGATCTGCCGCACGATGCCCTCGACGCTCTGGATGGGCGCGTGGCCTGCGGCGTGCTCCGCGACGATGCGCTCGATGACGTCCGCGGGATCCAGCACCCCCATGTTCATGGTGGCGCTCAGCAGCGAGTGCGCCATGGTCCAGTCCCCCGCGAGCGACGCGTCCTCGAACGGGCCGAAGTCGTTGAGGCGGCTGGCCACGAAGTCGTCGAGCGCGAGGCGCCCCTCCTCGGGCGTGACGGCGAAGCGCCGCGGGCCGTCCTCCCCCACGAACCGCACGAGCCCCTTCCGCTCCCACTCGTCGAGGTCGGCCCGGACCTCCTGGTCGATCTCGTCCTCCTCGGGCCACCACGGCTCGGGCAGGCCGAGGCTCGTCGCGCCCTTCGGCGGCGGCTCGCGGTTGTCGTGGTCGTAGTTCCAGCGGCCGCCTACGGGCACGTCGCCGTCCATGAGGATGCCCGTGCGGGCGCGCGACCACCGGTAGAAGTCCTCCATGACGAGGCGGTTCGAGGTGCGGCCCGCCATCCACTCCGCGAACTCCTGCTCGCTGGTGACGAAGCCGCGGCTCGGCAGCACGTGCGCCCCGATCTCCGCGACGAGGCGCCGGAGACCGCGGGAGGTGGGGTCGATGACCTCGAGGTCGTTCCGGCCCTCGACGACCTCCCGGTAGTGGTCCACCTGGTGGAACTCGACCCGGTCGCCCAGCGCGCGGGCGCGGTGGCGGATGCCCGACAGGATGAGGTGCGCCTTGGCCCGGTGGTACGGCCGTCGGGCGAGCAGGCCCCGCGACTCGATGAGCAGCATCGGCCCGCCGTCGTCGAAGTGGTCGCCCAGCTGGTCGGCGAGGATCCATCGTGTGCGCTCCATGGCACGAACCTAGGCCGGACCACCGACAGCGGCCCGGTCCGTGCGCGATGCGGACGGCCCGCCCGCCGGACGCCGCCCTAGGCTGTCCCCGTGCACCAGGCGACCTCCCTCCTCACCGACCGGTACGAGCTCACGATGCTCGACGCAGCGCTCAAGGCGGGCACCCACGACCGCGAGTGCGTCTTCGAGTGCTTCGCCCGGCGGCTGCCGAGCGGCCGGCGGTTCGGCGTGGTCGCGGGCACGGGCCGGCTCCTCGAGCTGATCCGCGACTTCCGCTTCGGCGACGCCGAGCTCGAGTACCTGCGCACGGAGCGCGTCGTCGGCGAGGAGGCGCTCGCCTGGCTCGCCGACTACCGGTTCCGCGGTCGCATCACGGGCTACCGCGAGGGCGAGGTCTACTTCCCGGGTTCGCCGCTCCTCACGGTCGAGGCGCCGTTCGCCGACGGCGTGATCCTCGAGACCCTGGTGCTCAGCGTCCTCAACTACGACTCCGCGGTCGCGAGCGCCGCCGCGCGCATGGTGCAGGTCGCCGGCGGGCGCCCGCTCGCCGAGATGGGATCCCGCCGCACGGGCGAGCGGTCGGCGGTCGCCGCGGCACGCGCCGCCTTCATCGCGGGCTTCAGCGCCACCTCGAACCTCGAGGCCGGCCGCACCTGGGGCGTCCCGACCATGGGCACGGCCGCGCACTCGTTCACGCTCCTGCACGACACCGAGGAGCAGGCGTTCCGGGCCCAGGTGGAGGCCCTCGGCGCGGGCACCACGCTGCTCGTGGACACCTACGACGTGCGGCAGGGCGTGGACACCGCGGTCCGCGTCGCCGGCACCGGCCTCGGCGCCGTGCGCCTCGACTCGGGCGACCTCCCGGTGCTCGTCGGCGAGGTGCGCGCGCAGCTCGACGCGCTGGGCGCGACGGGCACGCGGATCACGGTCACCAACGACCTCGACGAGCACGGCATCGCCGGCCTCGCCGCCTCCCCCGTGGACTCGTACGGGGTCGGGACCTCGCTCGTCACCGGATCCGGCGCCCCCGCGGCCGGCATGGTCTTCAAGCTCGTCGCCCACCGCGATGCGGGCGGCGGCGAGTGGGTGTCCGTCGCGAAGCGGTCGACGGGCAAGCAGAGCCGCGGCGGGCTCAAGGGCGCGCGGCGACGGCACGACGCGCAGGGGGTCGCGACGAGTGAGCTCGTCACCGTCGGGCCGCACCCGGCCCCGCTCCCCGGCGACCGCGACCTCGTCGTCACGCTGGCGGAGGCGGGCGAGCCCGATCCGCGCTGGCTGGGCCGCGAGGGCACGGCCGTTGCGCGCGAGCACCACGCCCGCGTCGTGCGCGACCTGCCCGCCCAGGCCTTCCGGCTGCGCGCCGGCGACCCGGCGATCCCGACCGAGGAGGGCGCCCCGGCCTGATGCGGACGGCACCCCGGACGGCACTGCGCGAGGCGCCGCGGACGGGCTTCTACTCGGGCTTCATGTTCTCGTAGATGCGCTTGCAGTCGGGGCAGACCGGGAACTTCTCCGGGTCGCGCCCGGGCAGCCACTTCTTACCGCAGAGCGCCTTCACGGGCTTGCCGCTGATCGCGGACTCGAGGATCTTGTCCTTCTTCACGTAGTGCGAGAAGCGCTCGTGATCCCCCGGCTCGATCGTCTCCTGCTCGAGGAGCTCCTCGAGCTCGCGGTCGAGGGTGTCGGTGCCGCCGCCCTGCGCGGGCCGGCCGGGGGCCTGTTCGATGCTGAGGATGACCATGCGCCCAGTCTACTTTTCCCGCGCGCGGGAACCGGCGGCCGGCTGGCGTCCGTCACGGTCCTCAGTGGCGCTGCGCGAACGCCAGCAGCTCGGGGCCGCGCCGCTCGAACACCCGTCCGCCGCCGGCGACGCCCGCGACGAGCGTCACGATGCCGATGCCCAGCCCCACAACGAGCGACCAGATCGGGTACGCGCCCCCGTGGACGAGCCCCATCCAACCGAGCCAGGCGGACGGGAGGGCGAGGACGACCGTCGCGAGGAAGGAGAGCGTGGGCACCGTGGATCCGCCGGCGCTCACGCTCTGCGGCGCGTGGAACGGGCTGTCCCCGGGCCGCGACGCGGGATAGGGGAACCGCGCGGAGAAGAGCGAGGCGAGCCCCATGCCGACGAGCAGTACGCCGCCGCTGACCCCGATGACGGAGGGCAGGACCGATGCGTCGCCGAAGCCGAGCGCGCTGAGCGGCGCGCCGATCGCGACGAGCGGGACGCCGATCGCGAGGACCGGCACGAGGCGGCCGACGCGGTCCGCGACGCCGCGGATGCCCGAGACGACGTGCAGCCAGACTGCGGTGTGGTCGTGCGCGGTGTCGTTGTGCGCGCTCCAGCCGAGGAACAGCGCCATCACCGGCAGGGGCACGAGGGCGAGGACGTGCGCGTCCACGTCCACGATCACGAGCGGGATGAGGAGCACGAGCGGGAGCACGGGGATCAGCACGAGCGTGGCCCGGTACCGCGGGTCGCGGATCCAGTAGGTGACGCTCCGTGCGGCCACCGCGCCCGCGGGCGTGGCGCCGAAGCGGCCGAACCAGCCGAGGCCGTCCTGCACGCGACCGCCGCCGGCGCGGTCGGGTGCCGTGAGGGCCCACGGCACCAGGCGGATCCAGGCGAGCGCCAGGAGCGCGGCGGAGGCGACGGCCACGAGCAGCATCCCCGCGGCCGCACCGCCGTCGCCGGCGACGGCTGCCGCGGGAGCGGACCAGGCCGCGCCGAGCGGGGTCCAGGCGATGGCACCCAGCACGCCGCGCACGGGACGGAGCCCGTCGTCGAGGAGGTCGGCCTGCGCGAGCGCGATGACCGCGGGCACGAGGAGCACGGCGACGAGGCCGGCTCCGAGGCCGGTCGCCTCGCGCGCCCGCCGCGTGCTGAGCAGCACGAAGGAGAGGACGGTGCTGATCCGGGCGACGAGCACGCACGTGACGACCGCGGCGCAGGTGGAGACCACGGCGACGAGGGCCGTGAGCGGGTCGCGGGCCCAGGTGACCACGGTGGTCAGCGCCACGACCACGAGGACCGCTCCCGGGACGCTGACGGCGGCGGCGGCGGCCAGCGCCACGGCGAGTCGCCGGGGCTCGATGCCGTACGGCGCGAACCGGCGCGGATCCATGGCGTCCTGGCTGCCGAGCACGAGCGGCACGACGAGGCACCCCAGGACGACGAGCGCGCCACCTGCCACGACGACGTCCCGCGCGGATGCGACGTCCGCGTCGCGGAGACCCGCGAGCGCGCCGACGGCGAGCACCGTGACGAGGAGCCCGTAGACGCCGGCCGCGACCAGCCCGAGGACCTGCCAGGGGCTGCGGCGGAAGGCGTTGGCGAGGAGGGCGAGCCTCAGTCGGAGAACGAGTGCAACCACGAGAACCCCTCCGCCGTGCGTCGACCGCCGGCCAGCGCCACGAAGCGCTCCTCCAGCGAGCGGCCCGCGCGGACCTCGTCCATGGTGCCCGCGGCGAGCACACGGCCGTTGACGATGATCGCGACGTGGTCGCAGATGCGCTGGATGAAGTCCATGCCGTGGCTCGACAGCACGACCGTGCCGCCGTGCGCCACGTAGTCCTGCAGGATCTCGACCACGTTCGCCGCCGACACCGGGTCGACCGACTCGAACGGCTCGTCGAGGACGAGCATGCGCGGCGAGTGGATCATGGCGCAGGCCAGCGCGACCTTCTTGGTCATGCCCGCCGAGTAGTCGGTGACGAGCCGTCCGACGGCGTCCTCGAGCCCGAATGCGGCGATCAGGTCGGCCGAGCGGCTGCGGATCTCCGCGTCGTCGAGCCCCCGCAGGGCGCCCGAGTAGTGCAGCAGCTGGGCACCGGTGAGGCGGTCGAAGAGCCGGAGTCGGTCCGGCAGCACGCCGATGCTCCGCTTCGCGGTGAGCGGGTCGGCCCAGACGTCGATCCCGTTGACGGTGACGGTGCCCGCGTCGGGCCGGAGGAGACCCGTGACCATGGACATGGTCGTCGTCTTGCCCGCGCCGTTCGGGCCGACGATGCCGTAGAAGGAGCCGGCGCGGACGGTGAGCGCGATGTCGTCGACGGCGACCTTCTCGTCGAAGCGTTTGGTCAGGCCGTCGATGACGAGGACGTCGTCCCCGAGCTCCGGAGCGGCGGCGCGGTCGCCGCGCACGGACGGCGTGAGGGCGGTCTCGGCGACGCCCGCGAGGCCGGGCCGGGTCGAGCGCGGCGCGGTGAGGCTGTCGGTGCGGACGGTCACGGTGCGGGCGGGCTCGGGATCCGGACCGGGTGCCGGCTCGTCGTCGTCCGCGACGGACGCGGTCGCGGTGACGACCCCGACGACCGGCTCGGACGCCGCGAGGGGATCCGCCTCGACGGCGGGCTCCGCCTCCGGCTCCGGCGCGGAATCCGCCTCGGGCTCGTCCTCCGCGACGACGTCCTGCTGGGCATCGGGCAGGTCGACGGGACTGGAGGCCGGCTCGATCATGAGGTCGGGCTCGCGCTCGGCCTCGGTGGACGCTTCCACGTCCGGCTCCGGCTCATCGACGTCCTCGTGAGCCACCCGCTCCGGATCCGTCGCCTCGACGTCCGCGGGGACGTCCGCCTCGGCAGCCGGCGGGGACGCACGCGGTCGATCCGCGGGATCCGGTGCCGCGTCGTCGTCCGGCGGGGCGACGTGCTGCTCCACGACGGCGTGCACGGGCTCGACAGCGGGCTGCGGATCAGCGTCCGTGAACATGCTGCTGAGCTCCGTCAGACCGTCGCGGTCCGGCCGCGTGGCCTCGGGACCGTCCTGGGGCGCCGCATCCGGATCCTTGACGGGAGTCGCAGCCGAGCCCGCGGTGGAGCCCGCCGCCGTCTCGTCATCGACCGGGCCCGGTGCCGTGCCGCTCCCGGCGCCCGGGGCGACCTCGGCGCTCCCCGCCGCACGCTGCACGCGGGTGCGCCGCCGGACGCGTGGAGGACGTGACGTCGTGGCCGCGCTGCCCCCATCGCCCTCGGCTGCCGCGGCGGTCGACCGCGACACGGGCGCGACCACGGAGGTCGGCTTCACCCGGGGCGGCGTCGGCGCCACGATGACGGCGGGCGCGGTCCGCGGCGACGGCGCGGTGGCACGACGCGGGACGCGCTGACCGGGGCGCGGCGGTCGCGGCGGGGCGGCCTCGGCGACCGTGCCCGTGGCCTCGGGCTCGGCAGGGGCGGCGTCTGCCAGCGGCTCCTCGGCGGGGAGCGATGCAGCGCGATCCGTGTGATCCCGGGGCTCCGCGGAGGAGTCGGACGTGGCGTCGGTGGGGGTCGTCTCGTCGGGGGCGTCGGTCACGGCCCCACGTTAGCAAGGCGGTCCTCCGTGCCCGGTGCGGCGTCCTCGGAGGTCCGCGCACGAGGTCGGGTCGACGGCGGAGGAGGGCGGGACGGGACCGCGGTCGGAGGCCGTCCACATCACGAAAGGGACACGACCCCACCCTGGATCCCGCCTATTTCCCCACCTGCGGCCTACGATAGGGGAGACATGACGGCGTGTCGAACAGGAAACCCGCGAGTGAAGTCCCGGCGAACCCTCGGTGCCCGAGGGCCGCTGGTCGGGCTCGACACCCCGCATGGAACGGAGAACACATGACGACGCAGGTAGTCATCCTGGCGGCTGGCATGGGCAGCCGACTCGGACGCAGCCTCCCCAAGCCCCTCACCGAGCTGAGCGACGGCCGCACCATCATGGGCCAGCAGTTCGACAACATCCGCTTCGGCCTCGGCGACGACGCCCGGGTCAGCATCGTGGTCGGCTACAAGCTCGACCACATCATCGACGCTTTCCCGGACGCCGACTACATCTACAACGAGCAGTACGACCAGACGAACACGTCGAAGAGCCTGCTCCGCGCACTGCGCGCCTCGGCACCCGGCGGCGTCCTCTGGATGAACGGCGACGTCGTCTTCGACCCGATGATCCTCCGCCGCGCCGCCGCGATGATCGCCCGCGACCAGTCGTTCGTCACGGTCAACACCTCCCGCGTCTCCGACGAGGAGGTCAAGTACACGACCAGCCCCGAGGGCTTCATCCGCGAGCTGTCCAAGACGGTGAAGGGCGGCCTCGGCGAGGCCGTCGGCATCAACTACGTCTCCACGGCCGACAAGCCCGTCCTCATCCGCCAGCTGGCCCGGGTCGCCGACCAGGACTACTTCGAGCGTGGAATAGAGTTGGCGATCGAGCAGGACTCCCTGCTCGTCGAACCGGTAGACATCTCCGACCTGTACGCGGTCGAGGTCGACTTCGCAGAGGACCTCGAGAGGGCCAACCTCTTCGTCTAGACCGCCTCGGGGATGCTGATGCAGAGGATCCCCGTCGTGCGCGATGCCGCCAGCCCCGGTCGCGCATCCCGCACCCCCGTCGCCCGCTACCGCCGGTCGCTCTGGCTCCTCACGACGCGAGACCTGAAGGTCCGCTACTCCACGAGCGCGCTCGGCTGGTTCTGGTCGATCCTCGACCCGCTGGTCATGTCGGGCATCTACTGGTTCGTCTTCACCGTCGTGTTCTCGCGCGACGTCGGCGAGGAGCCGTACATCGTCTTCCTGCTCGCGGCGCTCCTCCCCTGGATGTGGTTCACGGGCGCGACGAGCGACTTCACCAGGGCGTTCAGCTCGCAGGCCAAGCTCGTCCGCTCCACGCGGATCCCGCGCAGCATCTGGGTGCTCCGGCTCGTGCTCGCGAAGGGCTTCGAGTTCGTCGCGAGCCTCCCGGTCCTGGCCGTCTTCGCGATCGTCGCGGGCGCCCGACTCGACGTACTTGTGCTGCTGTTGCCGCTCGCCGTGCTCATCCAGGCGGCGCTGCTCCTCGGCATCGGGCTGATCGTCGCGCCGCTCGTCGTGTTCTTCCGCGACCTCGAGCGCGCCGTGAAGCTCGTGCTGCGCTTCCTCTTCTACGCCTCCCCCATCGTCTACTCGTCGAGCGACCTGCCCGCCGACCTGCACCCCTGGGCCGCGCTCAACCCCCTCACCGGCATCTTCGGCCTCTACCGCGCGGCGTTCTTCCCCTCCGAGCTCGACTGGTACGCGGTCGGGGTGAGCGCGGCCATCTCCGCGGTGCTGGTGCTCGTCGGCTCGCTGGTCTTCCGGCGCTCCCTGCCCGCCGTGCTGAAGGAGATCTGATGGGCGCGTCGCACCCGGAGCCGACCGACCGGACCGTCCTCGCGGTCGAGGACGCGGGCATCCGCTTCCGTCGCAACCGCAAAGCCAGACGGAGCTTCAAGGACCTCTTCGCCGGATCGGCGCGCCGCGCCCGTCCGGGCGAGTTCTGGGCGCTGCGCCACGTCTCCTTCGAGGTGCGGGCGGGCGAGGCGATCGGCGTGGTCGGCAGGAACGGCCAGGGGAAGTCGACGCTCCTCAAGCTCGTCGCCGAGGTGCTCATCGCCGACGAGGGGTCGATCGGCGTCCATGCCGGCGTCGCACCGCTCATCGAGATCACGGGCGGCTTCGTCAACGACCTGACGGTGCGCGACAACATCTACCTCACGGCGGGTCTCCACGGCATGTCCAAGGCGGAGATCGACGCGCGGTTCGACGAGATCATCGCCTTCGCCGAGATCCCGGACTTCGTCGACACCCCCTACAAGCACCTGTCCAGCGGCATGAAGGTGAGGATCGCGTTCGCCGTGATCTCGCGGCTCGACGAGCCGGTGCTCCTCGTGGACGAGGTGCTCGCCGTGGGCGACCGGGCCTTCCGGGAGAAGTGCTACCACCGGATCGAGGAGATGCTCGCGGAGGGGCGCACGCTCTTCTTCGTCTCGCACAACGAGCGCGACCTCCGCCGCTTCTGCACGCGCGGCCTGTACCTCGACAAGGGCGCCCTCGTGCTCGACGGCCCCATGGACCAGGTCATGGACGCCTACAACGCCGACCACAACCCGCCGGACTCGAGCGGTTCCTGAGGCGAGTCGCTCCCCTCCTCCCCAACCCCGCCCTTCCACAGGCCCGCGGCCACGCACGTCGCACGCCGCGCCTACCGTGCACGCATGCTGCGACCGGTCCCTCCCCTGCCCACCCGTCCCGACCCCGAGCCCGCGTACCGCGTGCCGTGGCACTTCGACCGCACGCTCGAGCGGCCGCGCTTCGCGCTGGTCAACGTCGGCGACGAGGTGCTGCACGCCATCTCGCTGCACCTGCTCGGGTCCGGCACCATGCTGTCGCGCGCTCCCGTCACCGTGCGTCCCGGAGAGCGCCTGTCCACCACCATCCGCGGAGACGACCTGGCGCTCGACACGATCCTCGTGGTGCGCTGGTTCCGGCCGGACGGAGGCGAGTACCTGTGGCGGGTCAGCTTCTGACGGGCGTGGTCCCGCGCCGGTCGCGCTCGCGCTCCAGGCGGATCAGCTCGGCGGGCGAGTCCCCGTCGTCCTGCGGGAGCATGTCCGCCGTGAGGCCCGTCACCAGCAGCCCCGCATCCACGTCAAGGCCGCTCGCGATCTTGATGATGTTGCGCAGGCTCGGGTTCCGCTGGCCGCGCTCGATCTTGCCGAGGGCGGTCCAGTGGATGCCGGAGAGCTCCGCGAGCGTCTCCTGGCTGATGCCGATGCGCTGGCGCTGCTCGCGCACGCGGGACCCGAACTCGGCGGCGGCGTCGGAGACGGTGGTGACCATGTCACATGCCTATCCGCCACATGGAGGAATGACCAGAGTCCCGACGCCCCATGCGCATGTGCCCGCACCTCAGCGGATAGGCCCGATCGCGCGTTTGCATCCGGAGGACGACGAGGGGGACGAACGGCGGAGGCACCCCGCGTAGGCTCGGAGCATGAAGGACGCCTCCGAGCTCGACCCGACCGTGGCCACCGGCATCGATCGTCTCCTGTCCGTGCAGCGCCCCGTCGTGCTCGCCCACATCCGCTCGATCCGGGCCCGGCACCCCGAGGCGTCACCCGACCGCATCATCGCGATCCTCGAGAAGCGCTTCCTGGCCGCCGTCACCGCGGGTGGTGCCGCCGTGGGAGCGAACGCCGTCATCCCCGGCGTCGGCACCGGCGTGTCCCTCGCGCTCACGGGCGTGGAGACGGCCGGCTTCCTCGAGGCGAGCGCCCTGTTCGCGCAGTCCATCACGGAGGTGCACGGCATCACCGTCGAGGATCCGGCCCGCGCCCGGGCGCTCGTGATGACGATGATGCTCGGCGCCCCGGGCGCGCAGGTCATCCAGCAGTTCACGGGCCAGTTCTCCGGCCAGCCCGTCGACCGGAACGCCAACTGGGGCCGGGCCATCACCTCGGGCCTGCCGTCGTTCGCCATCGGCCCCATCGCCGACCGCATCAAGCGCGCCTTCATCAAGCGCTTCGTCGTGAACCAGAGCGCGAGCGCCATCGGCCGGGCCGTCCCGTTCGGCATCGGCGCCGTGATCGGGGGTGCGGGCAACCGCATGCTGGGCAGCAAGATCGTCGCGAGCTCCCGTCAGGCCTTCGGCCCCGCCCCCGCCGGATTCCCCGACGAGCTCGCGGTGCCGGAGCGGAAGCCGCGCGTGATCCGCGTCGCCGAGAAGAAGGCCGCCAAGGGCTGACGGCCCTCCGCGCGGCGGTCGGACGTCGCGGCCGCGAAGGGCTCAGGCCTCTTCGTCCTCGTCGTCGACCGGGTCGTCGGACGGCGGGACCACGTCGCCGTCCCGTGCGTGCAACGCCGCATGCCGCTCCCACTCCCCCATGAGGTGCTCGATCGCCTCGTGGAATCGGGCTGTAGCGGCCCCGGGAGAGGTGTCGCCGAAGTAGTGGCGGACCCACGCCGCGAGCCGGCGGTCGGCCGCCGCGTCCTGCTGCAGCGCGTCCAGCCGGGTGACGATGTCGCGCGCGTCGTCCGCGGTCAGCCACTCGCAGTCGGACAGGTACCCGTCGGTGTCGATCTGCGCCTCGGGGCGCACGGGGCGCGTCACGAGGAGCGGGCGCCCGGCCGCGAGCCGGTCGTAGACCATGGCCGAGATGTCGACGATGGCGAGGTCCGCGGCGGACAGCTGCCAGGCGAGCTCGCGTGACCGGTCGACGACGTGCTGCGCCGAGGGATCCTGCGCGTTGGCCCGCTCGAGCATGGTGGCGATCTCGCGGTTCGCGCGCGCGTACTCGGGATCGACGACGCCCGACCGCGGGTGCGGTCGGTAGACGATCCGATGCCGCCCGGTCACGATGAGGTCCCGGACGAGCGGCACCCCGTGCGTGGCGATGGAACCGTACGCGGCGGCGGCGCGGTCCCCCTCCCAGGTGGGGGCGTACAGCACGACCGTGCGGTCGTCGGGCGCGTAGGGCAGCTCGCCGGAGTAGTGGTCCGCCTGCGGCCGGCCGATGGGGATCGCGCGGCGGTCGAGGTCGTAGTCCCAGAGGACCTTGCCGAGCCGGGCGCGAGCGGCATCGCCCGCGATGAGGCTGTAGTCGTACGCCTTGAACTGGTTGGTCGTCATGTACATCTTGTCGGACTCGCCGTGGTTGACGAAGACGTGCCAGCGGCGCCCGTACCGCATCATCTGGAAGTTCCGGGTGTTCTGGTTGACGTAGAGGACGATGCGGATGTCCTGCTCCGCGATGACCTGCTCGAGGTCGGCGACCCGACGCACGTACTCCACCGGGAGGGGGCTCTCGTCGAGGAGCGCGTTGGCCCCGCCCGGGTGGCGGCTGAGGATGACGACCGGATGCGTGCGCGCCAGCTCCACGAGCGGCCGGTACCACTGGCGGATCTGGTACATGTTCACGGCCGAGTCGGCGAAGTACACGGCGATGCGGTACTCGCCCCGGGGCGAGGGGGCGCGGACCGCGAGCTTGCGCTGCAGGGTCCCGCGCGCCCGGCGCTGGCGGACCAGCGAGCGGACAGCGCGCACGCCGAGGCGAGCGTCGTTCAGGAGACCCATGCATCCACCGTAGCCAGCGCTCCCGGCGGCTCCTGACCAGCCCCGGCCGGGGGCGCGGAACGGTGTGCGATCGTGACCGAGCGGGGCGGGATCACGATCAGATGACGGGCGGCCTGCCCGCGCGCGTCATGCGGACGACGGTGCCCCACGACATCGGCCGACGCGGCCCGGGCGACGTCGTCCATCCCTCGCGCCACCCACGCAGCCACGTGCCGAGCCCGTCGCGGTTCCGTGCGCTGCGGATCAGCTGCACCGCCGTCCACGACCCCACGTACACGGGGACGAGCGGCAGCGGCAGGTTGCGCCGTGCCAGCCAGACCCGGTTGCGCGCCGTGAGGCGGTGGTACTCCGCGTGCCGTGTGGGGGCGACGGCGGGGTGGTGCGCCACGAGGTCGCCGGCGTACCAGGCGCGCAGGCCCTGGTCCCAGATCCGCCACGCCAGCTCGATCCCCTCGTGGGCGTAGAAGAACTCCCCCGCCCATCCGTCCGCCGCCTCGAACGCGTCACGGCGGACCACGACGGCGCCCTCCAGGACGGACATCACCGCGCTCGCGCGCGCGGGGTCGCCCTTGCGGATGCGTGGGATCCAGCGGCGCGGTGTGGCGGCGCCCGTCGGGTCGACGATGCGCGGCTGGATGAGCGCGACGTCGTCGGCGCGGCGCATCAGCTCGAGGCAGTCCGCGAGGAACGCCGCGCTGGGGACGGTCTCGTCGTCGTCGAGGAAGAACAGCGTCTCGCCGACGACGAGCGGGACGCCCGCGTTGCGACCCGCCGGGATGCCGAGGTTCTCCGGCAGGTGCAGGCCCCGCACGCCGTCGGGGAGACCCTGGGGATCCCAGCCGTTGCCGACCACGACCACGTCCGTCGACACGCGCTCCTGCCGCAGGACGGAGGCGATCGCGGCCGCGAGTCCCTCCGGCCGACGGCCCTGGCTGAGGATGACCACGCCCACGCGGGGCAGGCTCCCCGTCACGCGGACGTCAGCCGACGGGAGGTGACGATCATCACGAAGTGCCCGACGAGGGCGAGCACCGCGAGCGGCACCAGGACCGCGAGGAACACCCGGTCGGTCTCCGGCTGACCCGCGACGAGGCCGACGAGCGCGACGACGAAGGTCACGATGGTGAGCTCCACCGAGTGGAACATGTGGTGGAAGGGCAGGAACCGCACGATGCGCCGTGCCGTGGCGATCAGGGAGTGCTGGGACGCGACCGTACCGGCGCCGACGGGGGCCTTGGGCAGGTCAGCGGAGGCGCGCGCCACGCGCACCATGTCGTTCAGCGCCTTGTTCAGCACGATGACGAGCGCCAGGGCGAACGCGAGGGTGGTCCACGGCAGGTCGCCGGGTGCCTCGAACGGGTAGACCGCGGCACGGATCCCGAGGGCGAGCGCGATGAGCGTCTCCGTCGAGTAGTGGCCGACGGCGTCGAGGAAGTGGCCGACCGGCGACGACGTGCGGCGCCAGCGCGCCACCTCGCCGTCGCAGCAGTCCACCAGCATCTGCAGCTGGCCGAGGACCAGCGCGAGGGCCGCTCCCCCGATGCCGGGGATCAGGAGCGCGGCGGCGGCCGCCCAGCCCGTGAGGATCATGACGACGGTCACGCCGTTGGCGCTGATCCGGGTGCGCAGGAGCAGCCAGGTGAGGTATGGCGAGAGGTCGCGGAGGTAGAGGTGCGCCGTCCAGTGCTCGGCGTTCGCCCGCAGCCGGACGTCGGGCGGCTGCGTCACCCGACGGAGCTCCGCGATGGAGGAGGGCAGGCCGCGGTCGCCGGTGCCGGGAGCGCTGCTCATCGGCCGGTGTGCCCGTCGAGGTCGTCGGTGAGCTCGAGGAAGCCGAGGACGAACCCGGTGCCCCAGCTGAAGTGGATGGACGGGAGGACCGCCGCGAAGCGCAGCATCGTCGCGGCGCCGTCCCGGGAGGCCACGGATACGGTGCTGATCAGCACGAAGCCGGCGTAGACGCCCGGCGCGACGAACGCGCCGACGAGGCGGCGCAGTCCCGGCATGCCGAGCGCGGCGCCGACGAGTCCCGCGGTGCCGAGGACGAGGCCGGCGGCCACCCCGGCGACGGCGACCGGCGGCACGAAGTACCGCACGGAGTTCTGACGCGTGTAGCGCCGCGCGAGCTCCCCGCGCCAGAGCCCGGTGGCGAAGAACTGGCGGATGAGCGAGCGGAACGTGGAGCGCGGACGGTAGGTGACCTTCATCCGCGGCGTGAACCAGACGAGGCCGCCGCTCTGCCGGAGCCGGCGGTTGAGCTCCCAGTCCTGGCCTCGACGCACGCCCTCGTCAAAGAGCCCGACCTCGAGCAGACGCTCGCGACGGAAGGCGCCGAGGTACGCGGTCTCCGCCGGCCCCTCCTTGCCGCCGACGTGGTGCGCGGTGCCGCCGAGCCCGACCCGGGCGCCGTAGGCCCGGGCGACAGCCTTCTCGAACGGCGTCCGGCCCTCGGCCGACATGAGTCCGCCGACGTTGTCCGCGCCCGTGGCGTGCAGCGTCTCCACCGCGATGCGCGTGTAGTCGCGCGGCAGGAGCGAGTGCGCGTCGACGCGGATGACGACGGGGTGGCGCGTGGCGCGGATGGCCGCATTGAGGCCGCCCGGCGTGGATCCCGTGGGGTTGTCGACGCTCGTGATGCGGGGATCGGCACGCGACATCTCGCGGACGACCTCGGTCGTGCCGTCGGTGCTCGGACCGAGCGCAAGCACGACCTCGAAGTCGCCGGCGTAGTCCTGCCGCATCATGCTGTCGACGGCGGCACGGACGTGGGCCACCTCGTTGAGGATCGGCATGACGTACGAGACGGCGGGGAGGTCGCCGGGGCTGCCGGCGACGGGGTCGCGTCGCGGGTGGTGCGCCATCTGAGCCGATCTCTTGAGGGAGGTGCGGCCGGGGCCTGTCGGGGGCCGAGCCTCGCAGGAGTTTACCAGCCTCCCCGTCGGCCGCCCGCCGGTCGCGGACGACGAAGGGCGGACCGGCGTCCGCCGATCCGCCCCTCGCGATGCGCCCGACTACTGCTGGAGCGTGCCGAGCTTCACGTCGACCTGCTGCTTCTGCCCACCGCGGATCACGGTGAGCTCGACGTCGCTGCCGCCCGCGAGGGCACGCACCTGTGCCGTCAGGTCGCTCGCCTTGCTGATCGGGATGCTGCCGAACGCGGTCACGATGTCGCCCTGCTTCAGCCCCGCGGCGGGCGCCGCCCCGCCGCTCTGGACCTCGGCGATGAACGCGCCGCCGACGGGAGTCGAGGAGTCACCCTTGGCGACGTCGCGGACGCTCGCCCCGAGGAGCCCGTGCGACGCCTTGCCGTCCTGGATGATCTCCTGGCCGACGCGCTTCGCCAGGTTCGACGGGATGGCGAAGCCGACGCCGATGCTGCCGGCGGTGGAGCTGGTGCCGCCCGCGTTCGCGATGGCGACGTTGACGCCGATGAGCTTGCCGTCCCCGTCGAGGAGCGCGCCACCCGAGTTGCCGGGGTTGATGGCCGCGTCGGTCTGGATGACCGCGAGGTTGATCGACGCGGCGGCCTGGCCCTGGGCCCCGGATCCGCCCTGACCGCCCTGCCCACCCGATCCGCCCTGACCGCCCGATCCGCCCTGGCCCTCGTTGCCGAACGGCCAGAAGTTGAAGGGCGTCTCGTCGCTCTGGCTGCCGTCGCCCGGGGTCGTCGGCGCTGCCGAGGACGCGACCTGGATGCTCCGGTCGAGCGCGCTGACGATCCCGTCGGTGACGGTGCCGGAGAGGCCGAGCGGGGCGCCGATGGCGATGGCGGTGTCGCCGACGTTGAGCTTGGACGAGTCGGCGAAGTCGATGGGCGTGAGGCCGCTCGCGTCGTCGAGCTTGATGACCGCCAGGTCGACCACGGGATCCGTGCCGACCAGCTTCGCCGAGTACAGGGCGCCGTCCGCCGTCTTGACCTGGATGGTGGCGTCGCCGGTCTGGCCGTCGAGCGTCACGACGTGCGTGTTGGTCAGGACGTAGCCGTCGCTGGAGAGGATGACCCCGGAGCCCGTGCCGCCGGCCTGAGCGCCCGCCACGTCGATGGTGACGACGGATCCCGAGACCTTCGCGGCGACGGCCGTGATGGGCGTCGCGTTGTCCGGGTCGTTGACGGTGATGTTCGCGGGAGACTGGCTGACCGCCTCGGTGGAGGCGTCGTCGTGCGCGATGGCCCAGGTCGTGAGCCCGCCGGCGGCACCGCCGATGAGCGCGCCGACGGCGAGCATGGCGACGAGGGGCAGGGCCTTGTTCGTCTTCTTCTTGGGAGGAGCTGTCGTGGTACTGCCGACCGGCTCGTGACCTTCGGCTGCGGGACCAGCGAGCGGCGCGGTCGCGGTGTGATCCGTCGGCGCGTTCGAGCCGTAGGCCAGGGTGTCCCGCTGGTCCGGGTTCGTGGGCGCGGGGTGGGATGCGGCGGCGGGACCTGCGGGCGCCGGCCAGGCGGATCCGCCGTCACCGGGCTGAGGGGCGGTGGACGACGGTGCCTCCGTCGAGGAGCGCTCGGCTCGGCCGTCGACCTCGCGGCCGCCCTCGTGCTCGTCTTCGCCGTGGCTTCTGTCCGTCATCGGTGGTGCTCCTCTCAGGTCGTGCCAGCATTCAGGGCGAGTCTGAGCGTTCCCTATGGCAGCGCTGACAGCGGACCGCCCGCCAGGTGACGGGAGGACGTCGGCAGCTCAGGCCCGGAGTTGCTCGGCTCGCATGCTGCCACGAGCGTACGCGGCCACGGCGTGCGCGCCGCTCGGGGTCACGCCGTGCGACTCGTCGTCCGCGACCTCTCGCCAGCTCGGACGGGAGTCAGCACCCGGGTCCGGCGTCGCGGGTCCCGCACGCACCCCCGACCAGCACCGTCGACCCCTGGAGGACGCGAAGCGTGACCGGACCCACCTGCACCGGGAGCGTGCCCGGGATCTGCTGCCACCCACCGCCGTCGAAGCGGTAGCTGGGCGAGTACGCGATCGTCAACGTCACCTGCCGGACACCGACGCTCGGATACACGTGACTCGTGTCCGTCGCCGTGGAATCCTGCTGACCCAAGGCCTTCCACGACGACCCCGGACCCTCGACCGTGCTGCTCGTGCCGTCGCCGTGATCCCACGTGAACGACACCGGCACGAACCGCACCTGCGCCGGACGACCCAGCAACGTCCCGCCGACCACCTGCGTGGTCGCATCGGTGAACAGGTTCACCGGTGCCCCGACGATCGCCCACCCGTTCGGCTGCGACCGGATCGACGCATCCCGCGGCACGAACTGGGCCACGTCCGCCAGCGACACCCCTGGTGTCGCCGCGACTACCGGAGCCGGATCCGCGGGCTTCGTCGGCGCCTTCGCCGGCGGCAAGAACGCATGCTGCCCGTCCGAACACAGACCCCCACCCGCCAGGCGGGCACTGGGCTGGCACGGCGCGTCCACGTCCGCAGCCAACCGACCCCGCGGCACCGGAGGCGGCGGCGCCGGTTTCGCGACACGTGGTTCTGCTGTCGCCGAGGCCTGCCCCAAGTGGTCGGCGACGTCGTCGGAGGGCGACCCTTCCGTGGTCGTCTCCGCTCGGAGTTGGACTTCCCCCATGCCGACGGCACCGGATGAGCAGGTCGGCATACGCGTGTATCCGATTCCGCAGTAGCCGTCGGCCGCTTTGCTAGCCGACGCCGGGACGACGACGGTGAGCACGACCGCGACGATGAGTATCGACGGGTAGCTCAGTCGCATGCGCGCGTGTCCTCGTTGCGGACGGAGTCACTGATGCGCCAGGAACCGTCGGCGATCTTGACTGCCTTCATCTGCAGGGCCACGGCGGCATCACGTTGCGGCGTCACATCGTTGCCCTGCTCGTCCAGTGTCCTCGTCCCGCTGATGTCGAGGCAGGCTTGTGCGGTCATGTACTCCGAACCCCGCGCGTCAGAGCCTCGATCCGTGACTCGGAAGCTCCGGGACATCGCTTTGCCGATCACCGTCTGATGGTTGTCCGCGCTGTACTTGAGCGAGTCAAGCTCGCCTTGAAGAGCGGACCCTGTGAGCAACGGAGTCAGGTCCGCCTCGGTCTCGCTGCTGAGATCAATCCCGACGAAGCGCGCGAACAGATCTTGGAACGCCTGGTCGTCCTGCGGCTCCTGCGTCAGGGACGGGGCCGGAGCGGGTGCCGGTGACGGCGCAGATGAGAGCGCGCATCCCGCGAGCAGCTGGCTCGTGACGAGGAGGGCCAGCGACAGCGCTGCCGCTCCTCCTCGACGTCGCGACGGTATGAGCGGTTGCTCGTGCAAGATCGTCTCCCCGGTCCGTAGGTGACCCGCGCGGAAAAGGAGGCGCGAGAGCGCCGGGCGTCGCGGGTCCCGGAAAGGTAGCCGGGGCAGGGCGAACAGGGTTGCATCGGTCCACACCGCCCGAAGATCGCGCGGCGCTGTCGCCTGTGAAGGGAGGAGCGAGCGCGGGATGATGGGCGCATGACGATTCCCGGTGCGTGGGTGCGCGCGGCCCGAGGGGCGATGCTGGTGACGCCGGACGGGTTCCCGAGCACCACCGTGTTCGCGGAGATGAGCGCGCTGGCCGCGGCGACCGGCGCGATCAACCTCGGCCAGGGGTTCCCGGACGAGGACGGGCCCCGCGAGGTGCTCGAGGCGGCGCGGGCGGCGATCTCCGCGGGCATGAACCAGTACCCGCCGGGCCGCGGGACGCCCGAGCTGCGGGAGGCGGTCGCCGCGCACCAGGGGCGCTTCTACGGTCTGGCCGTCGATCCGGACACGGAGGTGCTCGTCACCGCCGACGCGACCGAGGCCATCGCCGCGACGCTACTCGCGCTCGTCGAGGAGGGCGATGAGGTCGTGACGCTCGAGCCGTTCTACGACGCGTACGGGGCGCTCATCTCGCTCGCTCGCGGGATCCACCGGACCGTGCCGCTGCGCGCTCCCGACTTCCAGCCCCGGCTCGACGACCTCCGCCGGGCGATCACGGACCGCACCCGCGTGATCCTCCTCAACGACCCGCACAACCCCACGGGGACCGTGCTCAGCCGCGAGGTGCGGGAGCTCGTCGTCGAGCTCGCCATCGCCCACGACGCGGTGATCGTCACGGACGAGGTCTACGAGCACCTCGCCTTCGACACGCCCCACGTGCCCGTCGCGACGCTGCCGGGTGCGCGGGAGCGCACGGTGACCATCTCCTCGGGCGGCAAGACGTTCCTCACCACGGGGTGGAAGGTCGGCTGGCTGACCGCGCCGGCGCCGCTCGTGTCGGCGATCCTCGCGGTGAAGCAGTTCCTGACGTTCGTGAACGGCGCGCCGTTCCAGCCCGCCATCGCGACGGGGCTCGCGCTGCCCGACGAGGTGTACGACGGCATCGCCGACGACCTGCGGCGCAAGCGCGACGTCCTCGCCGCGGGGCTGACCGCCGCGGGCTTCCGGATCCACCTCCCCGCGGCCGGGTACTTCATCGTCGCCGACGCGGCCCCGCTCGGCTTCCCCGACGCCCGCGAGCTGTGCCTGCGCCTCCCGGAGCTCGCGGGCGTCGTCGGCGTGCCGCTGTCGGCCTTCTGCCACGCGCCCCTCGCCGCGGAGCACGCGTCCCTGGTGCGGTTCGCGTTCTGCAAGCGGATCGACGTGCTCGAGGAGGCGGCGCGACGGCTCGGCGCGCTGGCGGTCGGGACCGCCTGAGCCGGCACCCTGGTACCGGCGTCTCCTCCGGACGGGGGCCGGAGGGGGGACGCCGCCCCGAGGAGCGCGCCCCTAACGTTGCTTCCGCGGGCGCTGGGCCCGCGCACCCACCCTGAGGAGGCAGCGCGCATGATCGTCGCTGAGAACCTGACCAAGCGCTACGGCGCGAAGACCGCCGTGGACGGCGTGAGCTTCACCGTCCAGCCGGGCATGGTGACCGGATTCCTCGGTCCGAACGGCGCCGGCAAGTCCACCACGATGCGCATGATCGTCGGGCTCGACACCCCCACGTCCGGCTCGGTGACCGTCAACGGCCGCCGCTACCGCAACCTCCAGGCCCCGCTCCACGAGGTCGGCGCGCTCCTCGACGCCAAGGCGGTGCACACCGGCCGGAGCGCCTACAACCACCTGCTCGCCATGGCGGCCACGCACGGGATCCCGCGGACCCGCGTCGACGAGGTCATCGAGATGACGGGCCTGCAGCCCGTCGCCAAGAAGCGCGTCGGCGGGTTCTCGCTCGGCATGGGCCAGCGCCTCGGCATCGCCGTCGCGCTCCTCGGCGACCCGCGCACGCTGATCCTCGACGAGCCCGTGAACGGCCTCGACCCCGAGGGCGTCATGTGGGTGCGCAACATCACCCGCTACCTGGCCGGACAGGGACGCACCGTGCTCCTCTCCTCGCACCTCATGAGCGAGATGGCGCAGACAGCCGACCACCTCATCGTCCTCGGGCGCGGTCGCGTGCTCGCCGACGCTCCCGTCGCCGCGGTCGTCGCGGGAGCCACGAGCGGCCTCGTCCGCGTCCGCTCCCCGCACGCCGACCGGCTCGGCCAGGCGGTTGCGCGACCCGAGGTCGTGGTCACCAGCGTCGAGCGCGACGTGATCGAGATCACGGGGCTGACGGCCGCGCAGGTCGGCGACGCGGCGATGTCCGCCGGGGTCGTCCTGCACGAGCTCACGCCCGTCACCGCGTCCCTCGAGGACGCCTACCTGTCGCTCACGCAGGGCGACGTCGAGTACCACAGCGCCGCAGTCGGCACGACCGAGCAGGAGATCGCACGATGACCGCCACCAGCACGACCTACGCGCCCGCACCGGTGACGACGGGCCGGCCCACGCTCCCCCGCCTCATGCGCTCCGAGTGGATCAAGCTGCGGACGCTGCGCTCCACCGTCTGGTGCTTCGCGCTCGTCTTCCTCCTGCTCGCCGGCTTCTCCGCGCTCTTCACGCCCTTCGTCGTGGACCAGCTGCGGGATCAGCTCTCCCTCCCCGGTGTCCCCGCATCCGACCTGCTGATCCAGGTGGGCCTCAGCGGAGTGACCCTGGCGATGCTCGTGGCGGGCGTGCTCGGGGTGCTGGTCATCAGCGGCGAGTACTCGACCGGCATGATCCGCTCGTCCTTCAGCGCGGCGCCCCGTCGGCTCGACGTGATCGCCGCGAAGGCGATCGTCTACACGGTCGTCACGTTCGTCGTGACCGCCGTCGCGGTGGCCGCCGCGCTCCTCATCGCCCGCGGGTACTTCGCGTCGGCGGGCGCGGAGGTCGACGTGCTCGACGGCGACTTCCTGCTCGCGGCCCTCGGCGGCGTGCTCTTCGTCGTGCTCATCGGCCTGATGGGCTTCGGCTTCGGCCTGCTGCTGCGCAACGGCGCGGCGGGGATCGGCGCCCTCGTCGGCCTCGTGCTCGTCGTCCCCATCGTCGGCCAGCTGCTCGGCGGCGTTCTCGACTGGGTCGCGGACCTCGCGCCGTACTTCCCGCTCAGCGCCGGCAACCGGCTCTACAGCACCGCCACCGGGGCGCCCGGCGAGCTCGAGTTCTGGCAGGCGCTGCTCGTCATGGTCGCGTGGGTCGCCGTGATCCTCGTGCCCGCGCTGATCCTCGCCAAGAAGCGGGACGCCTGATCGACGCGGGCGGGAGGGCGCCGTCGGGCGCGGCGGACACCGCCGCGCCCGACGGCGTCCGCCTGCCCACCCCACCCGGCGCGGTCCGGGGGTGGATGGCGCGGCATCCGCGGGTCGTCGACGGCGCCATCGCGATCGCCTACACGCTGCTGTCGGTGAGCGCCGCCCCCGTGGTGGGCAGCCGATCCTCCACCATCCCCGGGGGCGTGGCGCTGGCGGTGCTCAGCATCCTGACAGGCGTGGCGCTCATGTTCCGGCGCAGCCGACCCGTGGCCGTCCTGGCCGTCACGGGTGCCGCGGCCGCCGCGGCGGCGCTCGTGTCCGGGAGGTTCGACGGCGGGGCCATCCCCATCGCGCTCTACGCGCTGGCCGTCTACGGGTCGTCCCGGCGTGCGTGGATCGGGTTCGGGGGCGTGGCCGTCGTCATCGCGGCCGTCACGCCGGCGACAGCCGGCGAGGGTCCCCTCGCCCTGTCGATCGCGACCATGCTGCTGGTGAACCTGATCCTCCCGCTCATCGCGACGCTCATCGGCACCAACGTGGGCGGACGCAAGCGGTACGTCGAGGCGCTGCGTGACCTCGCGGTGCAGCTCGCCCGGGAACGCGACCAGCAGGCGCGGCTCGCCACGGCGGCGGAGCGGACGCGGATCGCGCGGGAGATCCACGACATCGTCGCCCACGGGATCACCGTGATGGTGACCCTCGCCGACGGGGCGGCCGCGAGCGCCGTCGCCCGGCCGGAGCTCGCGCGCGACGCGATGCGCGAGGTCGCCGAGACCGGTCGCACGTCCCTCTCGGAGATGCGCCGGATGCTGGGCGTCCTCGCCGAGGAGCCCGGCGCGGGCGACGCCGCCCCGCCGTCGCTCCGCGCGCCCCAGCCCGGGCACGCCGACCTCGCCGCCCTCGTCGACTCCTTCCGCTCCACCGGCCTCCCGGTGCGCTTCACCAGCACGGGCGCGCCGCCCGACGACCCGGGGCGCCAGCTGGCCGTCTTCCGCGTCGTGCAGGAGTCCCTGACCAACGTGCTCCGCTACGCGCCGAACGCCGACCGGGTCGAGGTGCGGGTCGACCACCGGCCGGAGGAGATCACCGTCGAGGTGACCGACGACGACCTCACGGGACCCGTCGTGCCACCCGTCCCCGGCAGCGGGCGCGGCCTCGTGGGCGTCGCGGAGCGCATGGCCGTATACGGCGGCACCGCCACCGCCGGGCGCCGTGAGACGGGCGGCTGGCGCGTGCTGGCCACCATGCCCAGCGGGCTCCACGACGTCCGGCCGGGCGACGTGTCCCGGACCGCCGACCCGACCGACAGCCCCCGCGTCCAGGAGGACCGTTGACCGACACCAGCTCCCCCGTCCGCGTCCTGATCGTGGACGACCAGGCGCTCGTCCGCATGGGCTTCCGCATGGTGCTCGACGCCGAACCCGGGATCGAGGTGGTCGGCGAGGCAGCCGACGGCCGCGCGGCCGTGCAGCGCACGGGCGAGCTCGCCCCGGACATCGTGCTCATGGACGTCCGCATGCCCGGCATGGACGGGATCGACGCCACGGCCGAGATCGTCGCCCGGCACCCGGCGACGCGCGTCATCGTGCTCACCACGTTCGACCTCGACGAGTACGCGTTCGCCGGGCTCCGCGCGGGTGCCAGCGGCTTCCTCGTGAAGGACACGCGGCCCGAGCACCTGATGGAGGCGATCCGCGCGGTGGCCGACGGCGACGCCGCCATATCGCCACGGGTGACGCGCCGCATGATCGAGCTGCTCGGCCCGACGATGCCCGCGACCGGCGGCGCGGCCGGGACCGGCGAGGGCGCGGCCGACCCGCGCCTGCGTCCCCTCACCGCGCGCGAGCTGGAGGTGCTCACGGCGCTGGCCGAGGGGCTCACCAACCAGGAGATCGCGGGACGCCTGTTCCTGTCGGAGTCGACGGTGAAGACGCACGTCGGCCGGGTGCTGGCGAAGCTCGAGGTGCGGGACCGCGTCCAGGCGGTGATCCTCGCGTACGACTGCGGGCTCGTGCGGCCCGGTGCGTGACGGCCGGGCGCATGACGGCCTGCCCTCGGGGTCGCCGACGGCCCGCGCGGCAGGAGAGGATGGACGCCTCGGCCGCTCGCCGGGACGACCCCACAGGAGCGCGATGACCACCACCGCCGCGGACGCGCACGCCCCGCGCCTCCTGCCCGCCGCGCGACGGGCCGCCGACCCGCCCGCCGGCGATCCCGGGTCCGGCACGAGCACGGGATCCGACACGAGCCTCCTCGAGCGCGCGTCGACGCCGCCGGTGTGGAGCTGCGTGGTCTGGAACGACCCCGTCAACCTCATGACCTACGTCTCGTACGTGTTCCGCAGCTACTTCGGCTTCACCCGCGAACGCGCCGACGAGCTGATGCTCCGCGTGCACGAGGACGGCCGGGCGGTGGTCGCGACGGGCATCCGCGAAGAGATCGAGCGGCACGTGCTCGCGATGCACGGCTTCGGCCTCTGGGCGACGCTCGAGCGGGTGGACACGTGAGGGCCTTCCGCGCGCGCCCTGACGGCACGGTCGCCGCGCACCTCGAGCCGCACGAGGTCGCGATGCTGCGCGGCCTCCTCGGCGAGCTCAGCGGGATCCTCGAGGAGGGCACCGCGACCGGCGGCGCGACCGACGGGGCCGCCCCCTCCCCCGTCGTCGAGCGCCTGCTGCCCCAAGCATACCCGGACGACGCCGAGGCCTCCGCCGAGTTCCGGCGGTTCACGGCGTCCGACCTCACCGAGGCGAAGGCCGCGAACGCGAGCACGGTCGAGGCGACGCTGGCGGAGGCCGACGCGCGCGGTGCCGGCCGACGCGGGCTGCTCGTGGTGCTGGATCCGACGGGCGCGCAGGCCTGGCTCCGCACGCTCAACGACCTCCGCCTCGCGATCTCGGTGCCGCTGCGCATCGACGAGGCCGAGGGCTGGCGCGATCGCGCCCCATCGGAGAGCGCGAGCCTGTACGACTGGCTGACCTTCGCGCAGGGGTCGCTCATCGAGGCCGTCGACCGCTGAGCATCGGCCCGCACCTCCCGCTGGCCGGCTCGGCGGCGGGCGCCGGCGAGCATGATGGAGGGGACCCGCGGATCAGCCGGCCCGCCGGGTCCCGTCCGCAGGAGAGGAGCAGCATGCGCGTCGTCGTCATCGGAGCCACCGGGAACCTGGGTACCGGGGTCCTGCGCCGCCTCCACGCCGCGGGGGCCGAGATCGTGGGCGTCGCCCGGCGCATGCCCGACGCCTCGCTCGAGCCGTACTCCGAGGTCACCTGGCGCCTCGCCGACATCGGCGCGGCGGGCGCGGTCTCCGGGCTCGCGGCGACCATGCGGGGTGCCGACGCGGTGATCCACCTCGGGTGGGCGCTGCAGCCGAACCACCGCGAGCGCGTGATGCACCGCACCAACGTCATCGGCACGGCGCACGTGCTCGAGGCCGTCGCGCAGGCGGGAGTGCCCCAGGTGGTCGTCGCGTCGTCGGTCGGCGCGTACAGCGCGGCGGCGAAGGACCGGCCGCGCGACGAGACCTGGCCCACGGGAGGGATCCACACCTCCCACTACTCCCGGCACAAGGCCGAGAACGAGCGCGCGATGGACGCGTTCGACGAGGCCCACCCCGGGATCGTGGTGACGCGCATGCGGCCCGGGCTCGTGATGCACGACGAGGCGGCGGCGGAGATCGCCGGGCTCTTCCTCGGGCGGTGGATCCCCACGCGCTGGCTGGGCCTCGCCACCCGCACCCCGGTACTGCCGCTCCCCCGCGAGCTGGTGTCGCAGGTGGTGCACAACGAGGACGTCGCGGACGCGTTCTGGCGCGCGGTGGAGCGGCGGGCGCCGGGCGCGTTCAACGTGGCGGCGGATCCGGTCGTCGACCCCGCGCTCGTCGGCCGGCTGCTCGACGCACGCGTCGTGACGGTGCCGCTGCCGGCGCTCCGCGCGCTCGTGTCGGCCAGCTGGCGGCTGCGCGTGCAGCGGACGGATCCGGGCTGGATCGACATCGCCGCGAACGTGCCCGTCATGTCGACGGCCCGCGCCCGCGAGGTGCTGGGCTGGGTCCCGACGCACACGGCGGAGGAGGTGCTGGTCGAGTTCGGCCGCGCCTTCGTGCACCGCACCGGGCGCGAGGGCTCGGCGCCGCTCGCCGGATGACCGAGGACGCCGACTTCGTCGCGGCGGCGCTCGAGCGGGAGGGGGCGTGGTACCGCGCCGAGGCGGAGCGGGAGCGGCTGCGCTCCGACCTGGACTTCGTGGGGGCGTCGGTCGGCGCCGTGCGCGGGACGGTGCGCGACCTCGGGCGGCGCCGGCCCGGGATGACCCGCGACGAGGCGGTGGCGCTCGCGTCCGAGCTCTGGCGCTCCCGCGTCTACGAGCGTCGCCTCGCCGCCGTCGTGCTGCTGCAGGAGCACGTCGACGGGCTCGACAACGGCGACCTCACCCGCATCGAGGGCTTCGTGCGGGACGCGCGGCTGCGGGCTCTCGTGGATCCGCTCGCCCTCGACGTCATCGGCCCGCTCGTCGAGCGGCTGTCCGGCGTCGCGCGCACCCGGGCCGACCAGGCGCTGGACCGATGGGCCGGCGAGCAGGACGTGTGGCTGCGCCGAGCCGCCCTGCTCGCGTCGACGCGTCCGCTCCGCGCCGGCGGCGGCGACTGGGACGCCTTCCTCCGCCGCACCCGCACCGCCGAGGCCGCACCCCGGGGCGCGCACGACGTGGTGCGCGAGGCGGTCGAGCGGGTGCGGGAGGTCGTGCGCGAGACGCGACCTGACCTCGCCTGACGCCTCCCCCGCCCGCGGGTACGTTCATGGCATGACCTTCGACGACGACGCCCGCATCGACAGCAGCAAGGTCACGCGACGCCGCGGCGGCCGGGGACGGACGACCGGCATCGCGGCCGGCGGCGGCGGGCTCCTGGTGGTGGTCGCGGTGATCCTCGTGCAGCAGTTCACGGGCGTCGACCTGTCGCAGATCGTCGGCGGCGGAGCGGGCGGCACGGGAGCCGGCGGATCCTCGCAGGAGCAGGACGAGGCGATCGAGGGCTGCACGACCGGCGCGGAGGCCAACGCGAGCGTCGAGTGCCGCATGGCGGGCGCGGCCGACTCGCTCGACACGTACTGGACGACCGCCGCGACGGAGGTCGGCATCGCCGACTACGCGAGCCCCGGCTTCTCGCTGTTCGACGCCGCGACGAGCACCGGCTGCGGCGAGGCGACGAGCGCCACCGGCCCGTTCTACTGCCCGCCGGACCGACGCCTCTTCGTCGACACGACGTTCTTCGACGAGCTGCGCACGCGCTTCGGCGCCTCGGGCGGTCCGCTCGCGCAGATGTACGTGGTGGGCCACGAGTGGGGCCACCACATCCAGCAGCTGTCGGGCGCGTTCGACCGCGCCGACCGCAGCGGCACGGGGCCGGACTCCGACTCCGTGCGGCTCGAGGTGCAGGCCGACTGCGACGCCGGCGCCTGGGTCGGCGCCGCATCGGAGGTGCGCGACGACACCGGCCGCGCCTTCCTCGAGCCGGTCACCCCGGCCGAGGTGGCCGACGCGCTCGACGCCGCGGCCGCCGTCGGCGACGACCGCATCCAGGCGCAGGCGGGCGGCGGGGTGGACCCGGACACCTGGACCCACGGATCCGCGGAGCAGCGCCAGCGGTGGTTCGAGGCCGGCCGCGCGGGCGGGCCCACGTCGTGCGACACGTTCGCGGTGCCCGGCAGCGCGCTCTAGTTGTACTGGGTCATGACGTTGGTGACACTCGGGCCGCGGGCGTGAGCCCGTGGCTTGAGTGGATTCGTTCAGTGTTGTAGTGCTCGATGAAGGGGTCAAGCGCGTCGGCCCGGTGTTGGTTGCTGGTGAAGGGTTGCCGGTAGGCCCACTCGGTCGCGAGGGTCCGGTTGAAGCGCTCGACCTTGCCGTTCTGCCAGGGGCAGTGCGGGCGGATGAACTTCTGCCGCGCGCCCAGGTCCTGGACGGCGTTCTTGAACACGGTCGAGTGCCGGTAGGCGAACGCGTTGTCCGTGATGACCCGCTCGATCCGGGTGATCCCATGCCCGGCGAAGTACGCCGCTGCGCGGGTCAGGAACCCGGCCGCGGTCGCGCCTTTCTCATCGGGATGGATCTCCGCGTAGGCGAGACGGGTGTGGTCATCGACCGCGGCATGGACGTAATCGAACCCGATCCCGCGGCCGCGGACCTGCTCGCTGCGCCCGTGGACCCGCCAGCCGCCTCCGTCCGGGATCCTCCCGAGCTTCTTCACGTCCACGTGGATCAGATCACCCGGATGCTCGTGCTCATACCGGTGCGCCGTTGACCGGGATGCCCGGATCACGGCCCCGGTGACGGGGTCCAACCATGCCAACGGCGGCGCCCCGTGCCGGCGCAGGATGCGGGAGATCGTACGGGATGGAACACCTGTCACCGGCGCCAGCCGCGCAGGACCCGCCCGCAACTGGGCCCGCGCTTCCAGCACGGCCCGTTCCCGCTCCGGGCTCGTTCGCCTCGGTACTGACCGGGGCCGCGATGACCGATCCGTCAGCCCTCGCAGCCCCTCGGCACGGAACCGGTTCACCCATCGATGCGCGCACTGCCGCGACACCCCCAGCTCCCGCGCGACGTGCGCGACCGGCCGACGATCCTCCACCACCCGCCGCACGAGGAGAACCCTCCCGTGAACCGTCAGACGAGCATTACCGTGGGACATCGAGGCCTCCTGGCGATGGTTGAACTGAACAGCTCCATCAAGCCAGGAGGCCTCTTCACACGCCCCGAAGTGTCACCAACGTCATGGCCGAGTACACCTAGCTGCCGGACGTGGAGGTGGGCGCTGGCGTCGTGGCGGGCGCGCCGCCGGACGTCGAGCCCTCCGGGGAACCGGGCTTCGTGGCGGGTGCCGCGGGACCGGCGGGCGGGGTCGGCGCCGTGCCGTCCGCGTTCGTGGGCGGCGTCGGCGGCGTGGGCGGCGTCGCCGGCGTCCCGTCCGCGTTCGTCGGCGGGGCCGGCGGCGTGGATCCGTCCGGCAGGGTCACGGGCGCGGGCGGCGTCGTGCCGTCGGGCAGCGCGGGCGGGGCGGGGCAGGTCGCGGTCGTGCCGCTCCCGGATCCGGCCTGGCCGCTGGTGTCGCCGCCGTTCCCGTCGGCGTACGCCGCCGAGGAGAACAGCGCGACGAGGCCGAGCGACGCGCCCGCGATGCCGACGGCGATGCCCGCGCGACGCTTCCGCGGGGCGGGCGTCGGGGTACCGGGCGTCCGCGCGCCCGGCCCCTTCTCGAAGACGGTAATGGTGTCGTCCATGGTGGTCCTTCCGTGTCCGCCGCGGCGCGGGTGCGCCGGCGGTCGTGGATCCAGGCTCGGCAGCGGATCTGAAGTCCTCCTTAAGTTCCGCGGCCCCAGCTGACATGGGCCCGGGATCGCCCATCCGCGGCTCCTACAGTCGGGGCATGCTCCCTCCCGCACGCGTCCTCGTGGTCGAGGACGACCAGGCCATCCGCGCCGCCGTCGTCTCCACCCTCACCGCCGAGCGCTTCGTCGTCCGCGGCCTCGCGTCCGGCGTCGAGCTCGAGGAGGAGGTCAAGGGCTTCCTGCCCGACCTCGTGGTGCTCGACTGGATGCTCCCCGGGCCGAGCGGCATCCAGCTGGCCGAGCGGATCCGCCGCTGGAGCGACGCGGGCGTCATCATGCTCACCGCGCGCGACGCCGTCGAGGACCGCCTGCGCGGCTTCGGCCATGGCGTCGACGACTACATCGTGAAGCCGTTCGCGCTCGCCGAGCTGGTGGCGCGGGTCGGCGCGGTGCTGCGGCGGCGCGGGCGGCTCGCGTCCGTGGTGGAGATCGGCGACCTGCTCGTGGATCCTGACGCAGGGCTCGCCCGGCGCGGCGGCGAGCCGCTCGAGCTGACCTCGATCGAGTTCCAGCTGCTCGCCTACCTCGCCGCCCACCGCGGCCGCACGCTCTCGAAGACGCAGCTGCTCACGCAGGTGTGGGGCTACGACCACGCCGACCCGAACCTCGTCGAGGTCCACATCAGCGCGCTGCGCAAGAAGATGGAGGCGCACGGTCCGCGGCTCCTCCACACCGTCCGCGGGCTCGGGTACCGGGTGGAGGCGTGAGGGCGCGCTCCCGCATCGCAGCCCCGGACGCGCCGCTGCGCACCGGATCCCTCCGCACCCGCACCGTGCTCGCGGTGCTCGCGCTCCTCGCCGTGCTGCTCGTGGCGCTGTCGCTCACCGTGCAGGCGATCCTCGGTGCGCAGCTGCGGCAGCAGATCCAGGACCGGCTGGCCGACCGCGCATCCGCCGCCGCCGCGCTCGTGGGCGTGCTCGACGACGACGCGCTCGCGGAGCGGCTGAGCGCGCAGGGCGTGGCCGTGCAGATCACGAGCCCGGATGGCGGGGCGGTCTCGGCGCGGCCCGGCCGGGATCCGCTCGGCGCCACGCTGCCCGGGCCGGATCCGCTGGGCTCCGCACCCGGCCCCGCCACGACCGCGACGCCCACCACGCGCGCCGACGCCGTGACCGTCACCTCGAGCGCCGTCAGCTCGTCGGACGGCGCCCTCACCCTCCGCTCCGACCTCAGCGACGGCACGGTGCTCGAGCTGGCGGCGGGCACCGGATCCGTGGACGACACGCTCGCTTCCCTCCGCGGGATCCTCGCGGTCGCCTCCCTCGCGTTCCTCCTGCTCGCGGCGGTCGCGCTCGTCGTCGTGGTGCGCCGGACCCTGCAGCCCCTCGAGGACATGACGGGCGTCGCGCGCTCCATCGGCCGCGGCGACCGCGGCCGCCGCCTCCGCCCCACCCGGCCCGGCACGGAGCTCGGCCGCACCGCGACCGCGTTCGACGAGATGCTCGACGACATCGAGCACGCGGAGCGCCAGGCCCTCGCGGCCGAGGCGCGCATGCGCGCCTTCGTGGCGGACGCGGCGCACGAGCTGCGGACGCCGGTCGCCGGGATCCGCGCCTCCGCCGACGCCCTCGTCCGCACCGATCCGAGCGCCGAGGAGCGCGAGCGCCTGTCGGTGCACGTGGTGCGCGAGGCGATACGCGCGGGCCGCCTGGTCGACGACATGCTCATGATGGCCCGGCTCGACGAGGGCCTCTCGGTCGAGGGCCGGCCCGTGCGCGTGCCCGCCGCGGTCGAGCAGGCGGTCGCCCAGCAGCAGGCGCGCACGCCCGACACGCGCGTCGTCGCCGACGTGCGCGTCGTCGCCGACGTGCGCGGCGCTCCCCCGGCGGTGCGCGCGGATCCCGACCGGCTCGCGCAGATCCTCGACAACCTCCTCCAGAACGCGGCCCGCTACGCCCGATCCGAGGTGCGCGTCGAGGCCGAGGCGGCCGACGACGGATCCGTGCGCATCACGGTCGCCGACGACGGCCCCGGCGTCCCCGACGCCGACCGCGAGCGCATCTTCGACCGCCTCGTGCGCCTCGACGCCGGCCGCGACCGCCAGGACGGCGGCGCGGGCCTCGGCCTCCCCATCGCCCGCGCCCAGGGCGGCGACCTGGTGTGCTTGTCCGCGGAGCCGGGCGCGGGCGCGCGCTTCCGGGTGACGCTGCCGGTGGATCCTGCGATGTGACACGGCTCTCGGTGACCGTCAGTGCGTGAGACCCCCTGTCAATCCCCGAGGACGAAGCAGGCCCCTTCGTGACGGAGCATGTCGAACGGCGTGGTGCAGTCGACGCCCAACGCCGCGCACGCATCAGGGATCTTCACCTTGCTCCGACGGTTCGGTTCCGACCGCTCCATGGTGACCACGGTCAGCTGATGCGCATGCGCGAACGCGACGAGCTGGTAATCCGCCACGGAGAGGAACTCCTGGGATGCGGCATCGGTGTATCCGGCGCCGAGGACCCAGCCCGCCAGCGCGCCGAGGCTCGGCGCGCACGCCTGATCCATGGCGACGAAGAGACGCGGGTGCTCCTTCGCCCACTCAGAGAGGTCGTCCTCGCCCGCGGCGATCTCGTCGCGGATGGGGATGATGCTGACGAGCTGTCCCGCGAGGAACGTCCGCTCGAGCCAATGCCAGAACGCCGGCACGAAGTCGAGTCCGTAATGCGCACGATGCGACTGGATGAAGACGTTCGCGTCGAGGACGTACATCACGCCACCCCGAGCCTCTCCGCCATCTCCGTGAAGGTCGCGTGCTTCCGCGTATCGAGGAGACGGAACGCATCCCGGTACAGTGTGCGACCCTCCATGGTGTCGACGATGACGCCACGTGCGAAGGCATGGCCGATGTGACGCAGGTGGGTGTTGTAGTAGTTCCCCCCGTCGCTTCGGCTGGCGACCTCCAGGTCAGCCAGTTCCCGCCCCCGGATCTCCTCGGTGACGTAGCGCCGACGGAACTCATCCCACGGGAGCAAGCCCGTGTCGAAGAGCCGGTGCAGCACGACGAGGGCGCTCACCCGGTACCGCTTCGTCAGGAGCTCGATGGATGGGTCCTTCGCGTCGCCCGAGTAGGCCCGCTCCAGATCGGCGCGGGGCACCAGCACCTCGGCGGCCACTGCGTTCGCCCATCTCTCCTCTGCGTGGACTGCCGGGGAATCGAACTCGATGTCGGAGAGCGCGCTCTGGCCCGCCCAGATGTGTGCCAGTTCGTGCATGAGCGTGAACAGCTGCGCCGTCTTCGCATCGACGCCGTTGACGAAGACGACCGGCGCGCGAGGGTCGGTCAACGCGAAACCACGGAACTCGTCGATCGTGAGCTTTCGATGGGTGTTGGACCCGACGATGCCGGACACCATGACGAGGACGCCCAGTCCCTCGACCAGATCGATGGCGGTGCGCAGGGCGTCCCCTCGGCGCCGTGCCTCCACCGTGAAGCCCAGCCGGCTCCTGATGTCGGCGGCGACGGCGAGCGGATCCGTGTCGCGATTCACGGAGCCCACGAATGGCAACTCCTGCTGACCCCTATCGCGCGCATGATCGCGGAACCAGTCCTGACGTCGTTGTGCCAGATGGATGGTGTCGAGTAGCTCGGGGCTCGGCTTTCGCACCCCCGCATCGCGGATGGTACGGAGGTCCGGGATGGGCACTTCCTCGCGGGGAGGTCGAGGGAGGAAGAGATATCCGAGCGGGACATGCGCCGCTCGGGCGAACGTCTCCAGCTGGCGGAAGGTGGGCGCTCCGTCGCCGTCCGCCCACCGACGGAACTGCGGATACTTCGCTGACTCCGGGTCCATGCGAGAACGCTCGAGCGCCCAGCCGATCATCTCCGGACGCACCGGTACGTGTGTGACCACGGTGCCCCTCTCGCGCGATGGGTCGAATGTACACAGCGCCGCCGACCGCGGGCAGGACGACGCGGGCATGTCGCAGCCCACGGCGCGGTCGCGCACCTGTGCAGGACCCGCCCCCGGCCTACGCTGACGACATGAGCACCGACGCCCACGCCCCGCGCCCCCTGTCCGAGCATCGGCCCGAGGATGCGGAGGACCTGACGATCGAGGTCCCGGCGGCGCGGCTGTCGGCGGTGCGCGTGCCCGCCCGCACCGGGGATCCGGCCACCGCGCCCGTCGCGCTGCTCGTGCCCGGCTTCACGGGATCGAAGGAGGACTTCCTCCCGGTCATGGGCCCGCTCGCCGACCGCGGCTTCACGGTGGTGGCGTTCTCGCAGCGCGGGCAGTGGGGATCCACCGGCCCCGGCCAGGCCGAGCCGCCCGTCGACGCGACCGGCTACGAGCTCGAGACCCTCGGCCAGGACGTGCACCACGTGGTCGACGCGCTCGCGGGCGTCGGCGGACCCGGCGGCCGGCACGTCGCGGCCGACACGGAACGCGTCGCGCCCCTCGGACCCGTGCACCTCCTCGGCCACAGCTTCGGCGACGTCGTCGGCATGCAGGCCGTGATCCGCGACCCCGGCCGCTTCGCCAGCTACACGCACTGGAACTCGGGCCCCCGCAGCCGCGGCGAGCGCGCCGAGCAGATCGACGCCGTCCGCGCGTCGGGCAGCGCCGGGCTCTGGCCGCTCTGGTTCCTGCCCGAGCAGCTCGACGGCGACGACCCCGAGGTCGCGTGGTTCCGCACGCGCCTGTTCGGCACGGCGTCGGCGCAGCTCCTCGGCGCGCTCCAGATCATGCAGGCGCAGACCGACCGCGTCGACGAGCTGCGCGCCACGGGGATCCCCGTGCTCGTCTCCCACGGCGACGCCGACGACGCGTGGCCCCAGGACTGGCAGCGCGACATGGCCGAGCGCGCGGGCGCCCGCTACGAGGTCGTCGCCGACGCCGGCCACTCCGCCCAGGTCGACCAGCCGGAGGCGAGCGCGGACCTCCTCGCGGACTTCTGGCGGAGCACGGTGCCGACCGCCTGAGCCGCAGGTCGGGTGGCTCGCCTCCGTCAGGACAGCCGGCCCGTGTCCTCCTGGAACCATCGGATCAGCTCGCGGAGCGCGGGCCGGATGGCGTCGTCCGGACGCTCGCCCTCCAGGTCGTCGAAGGTGTCGCGGTAGCCGGGGATCCGCTCGGCCACGCGGGCGTCGTACTTCGCCATGCCCATGGTCCAGTCGGGGAACTGCCGCTCGGTGATGCGCTCCTCCATCAGCGTGGAGATGCGACCGTGGCGGTCGTCGGCGAGGATCGCCTCCATGCGCTCCCGGACGTCGGCGTCCTCGCCCTCGATCAGCTGCAGGAAGCGTCCCTGCCGGTGGACGAGGAGACCGGTGAGCCCGTGCGCCGCGTTGGTCGCGCGGCTCTGCGCGAGGAGCTGGGCGAGGTCCATGTCGTCGAAGGACCGCTCGGCGGTGCTGGAGTAGACGATGCAGAGCATGGGGTCCTCACCGGTGCGCGGGGCCGCGCGTCCTCGGGCGGGACCGGATCCCGCCGCCCCTCCAGCCTGGTCCTCCGTCGCCCCGGCGACCAGGCCGACCCAGGATCCATCGCTCGCCGGATGCCGTCGGCGCGACCTCCGCCGTAGGTTGCGGCCATGATCATCTGGCTGAACGGCACGCACGGGGTGGGCAAGACGACGACGGCGGGGCTCGTGCAGGAGCGGATCCCCGACAGCCGCCTCCTCGACGCCGAGAAGGTCGGCGAGGTGCTCATGGACATCCGCCCGCCGCTCCCCCAGCTGGACGACTTCCAGCACTGGACCCCGTGGCGCCCGCTCGTCGTCGAGACCGCGCGCCGCGTGCTCGAGTACACGGGCGGCACCCTCGTGATGCCCATGACGGTGCTCGTCGAGGCGTACTGGCGCGAGATCAGCGGGGGCCTCGCCGCGCACGGGATCCCGATCCGCCACTTCGTGCTGCACACGGACACCGACACGCTCCGGGATCGCATCCAGCACGATCCCGACGTCGGCCCGTCCGCCTTCCGCTTCTCCCGCGTGGAGCCGTACGCGGAGGCGGCTCGCACGTGGCTGCACGCGGAGGCGGAGGTGGTCGACACGACGCGCATCACGCCGGAGCAGGCGGCGGATCGCATCGCGACCGCGGTCCTCGCGGGAGTGCCTGGCGCCTGATCCGCGTCAGGCCCGGTCGTGCAGCGTCACGTGGTAGCCGTCCGGGTCCGCGAACGTGAAGGTGCGGCCGAACGGCCCGTCGAACGGCGCCGTCACGATGCGGTGCCCGTCCGCGACGAGCGCGTCGTGGATCGCCTGCACGTCCGTCGCGTGCAGCCAGATGGCCGCGCCGATGCCCGGCTGGGGGGTGCCTGCGATGTCGGTGCCGGGGACCATGTCGCGGAGCGCGAACGCGATGGGCGTCGTGGTGAAGACGACGGCGTGCGGGGGTCCGGCGGGCGAGCGCACGAGACCGAGGTACCGCTCGTAGAAGACTCGCGACGCGTCGAGGTCGGTGACCTGGAGCGAGATGAAGTCGGGGCCGGTGACGGGCATGGTGCCTCCTGCGTTCGATGTCAGATGCCTGACATATGGAAGCGTATGTCAGAATGCTGACATGAGTCAAGGCGATGACGGCATCGATCTCCCCACCTCGCTCGGCTACCTGCTGAAGGAGGCGGCGAGCGCCCTGCGTCAGGCGATGGAGGAGGCGCTGCGCCCCCTCGGGATGACGATCACGCACTACTCGTGCCTGGAGCTCCTCGCCCAGCGCCCCGGATCCTCGAACTCCGACCTCGCCCGCGGCGCCTTCGTGACGCGCCAGTCGATGAACGTGCTGCTGCAGACCCTCGAGCGCGACGGATCCGTGACGCGCCCCGCCGAGGAGGCCGTCGGCCGCGTGCAGCCCACGCGCCTCACGGCGAAGGGCCGCCGCGACCTGGCGAAGGCGAGCGCCGCGGTGCGCGCGGTCGAGCTGCGGATGCTCGGCGACCTCAGCGACGCCGACCGGGAGGCGGCCACGCGGATCCTGCGCGGCATGGTCCGCTCCTTGCGCGACGGCGGGGAGTGACCCGCTAGCGGATCACCGCTCGACGACGAGCCGCCGCAGCTCCGCCGACGACACGTACCCGAAGCGGTGCAGCTCGCGCCAGGCCGCGACGTACTGCTCCTGGCCCATGTCGAGATCCGCCTGGAGGCGCTCGCGGTTCATGGTGCGTGCGTCCGCGCGGCTGAGGAAGCGCGCGAGGTCCGACGCGTCCGTGCCGAGGCGGGCGTCGTCCTGCCAGCCGTCGTGGATCAGGGTCAGGCCTCGAGGAGGTCGTGCAGCACGACGACCTGCTCGCGCTCCGGGCCCACGCCGATGGCGGAGATGCGGGCGCCGCTCATGCGCTCGATGGCCGTCACGTAGTCCTGGGCGTTCTTCGGCAGGTCCTCGAAGCGGCGGCAGCCCGTGATGTCCTCCTGCCAGCCCGGGAACTCCTCGTAGATCGGGGTCGCGTGGTGGAAGTCGGACTGCGAGACGGGCACCTCGTCGTGGCGCACGCCGTCGACGTCGTAGGCGACGCAGACCGGGATGGTCGCGAGGCCCGAGAGCACGTCGAGCTTGGTGAGCACGAAGTCGGTGACGCCGTTGATGCGGGCGGTGTAGCGCGCGATGGGCGCGTCGTACCAGCCGCACCGGCGCGGGCGGCCGGTGGTGGTGCCGAACTCGAAGCCCTTGGCGCGGAGGTACTCGCCCGACTCGTCGTGCAGCTCCGTGGGGAAGGGGCCGGCGCCGACGCGGGTCGTGTACGCCTTGACGACCGCGATGATCCGCTCGAGCCGGTTCGGCGCGACGCCGGATCCCGTGGCCGCGCCGCCGGACGTGGCGCTCGACGACGTGACGAACGGGTACGTGCCGTGGTCGATGTCGAGCATCGTGGCCTGGCCGGCCTCGAACAGGACGGTCTTGCCCTCGTCGAGCGCGGCGTTGAGCTCGAGCGACGCGTCGCCCACCATCGGGCGGAGGCGCTCGACGTAGGAGAGCAGGCTCTCCACGATCTCCTCGGCCGAGATGGCGCGGCGGTTGTAGATCTTCACGAGCATGTGGTTCTTGGCGTCGAGGGCCGCCTCGACCTTCTGGCGGAGGATGTTCTCGTCGAAGAGGTCCTGGATCCGGATGCCGACGCGGTTGATCTTGTCCGCGTACGTGGGCCCGATGCCGCGGCCGGTGGTGCCGATCTGGCGCTTGCCAAGGAAGCGCTCGGTCACCTTGTCGATGGTGCGGTGGTAGTGGGTGATGACGTGCGCGTTGGCGCTCACGCGGAGCTTGGAGACGTCGACGCCGCGGGCGGCCAGCGCGTCCAGCTCGTGGAATAGCACCTCGATGTCGACGACGACGCCGTTGCCGATGACGGGCACGACGCCCGGCGTGAGGATGCCCGACGGCAGCAGGTGCAGCGCGTACTTCTCGTCGCCGACGACGACCGTGTGGCCGGCGTTGTTGCCGCCGTTGAACTTCACGACATAGTCGACGCGGCTGCCGAGGAGGTCGGTCGCGCGTCCCTTGCCCTCGTCACCCCACTGGGCTCCGATGATCACTACTGCGGGCATGGCTCACTCCTCGTCGGGGCGGGTCGGTCGGGGTGGATCGGGTGGCGTGCGGCGGTGCGGGCGGTGCGGTGTGGCGGTGGATCAGTCCTGGCCGCGGATGACGATGGCCTCCGTGGGCGGGAGCGCCCCGGCGGTGGCGGCCTCGATGTGGCCGGCGGCCGTGGGATCCGCGTCGCGCAGGAAGGCGGAGAGGCGCGAGACCTCCTCCTCCTCGCCGATGGCGGCGGCCGCGCGGCGCAGAGCGTAGAGGGAGCGGAGGACGCCGCGGTTCGGCTCGTGGCTCCACGGCACGGGGCCCTGGCCCTTCCATCCGGACTTCCGCAGCGAGTCGAGGCCGCGGTGGTAGCCGACGCGCGCGAAGGCGTACGAGGCGATGCGGTCGCCCTGCACGTATGCGGAGTCCGACAGCAGCGCCCAGACGAGCGACGACTGCGGGTGGTCGGCGGCGATGGCGCCGAGGGTGTCGTGGTGGCCGTCGGCATCCTGGATGCGGGCGGCGACCTCGGGCTCGTCGGCCAGGCGCGTCTCGGGCACGCCGAGCAGGTTCTCTCCAGTCACACTCGATCCTACCGCGAGGGTGTCGCGGGACTCCCGGGCACGAGCGATCCCGACCGGCCCGGCCATGTCGGCCCCCTCGGGTAGGGTGACGGGCACCGCAGCCCGCCCCGAGGAAGGACCCGCGTGCGCATCCTCCACACGAGCGACTGGCACCTTGGGCGCACCCTCCACGGCGAGGACCTGCACGCGCACCACGCCGCGTTCCTCGACCACCTCGTCGAGGTCGTGCGCGAGCGGGAGGTCGACGTGGTGCTCGTCGCGGGTGACGTCTACGACCGCGCGGTGCCGGGTGTGCCCAGCGTGCGGCTGCTCGGGGACGCGCTCGCGCGGCTGAGCGCGCTCGCGACCGTCATCGTCACGCCCGGCAACCACGACTCGGCCGCACGCCTCGGGTTCGCGTCGGCGCTGCTGCGGGACGGGCTGCGGATCCTCGCGTCGCCGGAGGCGCTCGACGTGCCCGTCGTGATCGAGGACGCGCACGGGCCGGTCGCGATCTACGGGGTGCCGTACCTGGATCCGGAAGCCGTGCGCGCGACGCTCGCCGCGCCCGGGTCGCCTCCTCTCCCCCGCTCGCACGAGGCCGTGCTGGGCGCCGCGATGGAGCGGGTGCGCGCCGACGCCGCCGGCCGACCCGGCGCGCGCGTCGTCGTCGTCGCGCACGCGTTCGTCACCGGAGCCGAGCCCAGCGAGAGCGAGCGCGACATCCGCGTGGGCGGGTTCGACCAGGTGCCGGCGGTGGTGTTCGCCGGCGCGGACTACGTGGCGCTCGGGCACCTGCACGGGGCGCAGGAGGTGCGGGCGGGATCCGCGCGGCCGCGCATCAGGACTCCGCGCATCAGATACTCCGGCTCGCCGCTCGCGTTCTCGTTCGGGGAGCGCATGCAGCGGAAGTCGAGCGCGCTCGTGGAGCTGGCCGCCGACGGATCCACGACGGTCGAGCTGATCCCGGCGCCCGTGCCGCGGCGGCTCGCGGAGGTCACGGGGACGCTCGCGGAGATCGTCGACGGGCGGCACGCCGACCTCGCCGACGCGTGGCTGCGCGTGCACGTGACCGATCCCGTGCATCCGGCGCACCTCGTGGCGCGCGTGCGGGAGGCGCTGCCGCACGCGCTCGTGGTGCTGCACGAGCCCGAGGGGCGGGTCGAGGGCGTGCGGTCGCGCGTGGTCGACGCGACGACGGATCCGCTCGAGGTCGCCGCCGACTTCGTGGAGTACGCGACCGGAGCGGCCCCGACCGAGGCCGAGGCGCTCGTCATGCGGCAGGCGTACGAGCAGGCCCTGGCCGCGGACCGGAGCGCCTGATGGACCTGCACCGGCTCACGCTCCAGGCGATCGGCCCGTTCGCGGACGAGCACGTCATCGACTTCGCCGAGCTGGGGCGGTCGGGGCTGTTCCTGCTGGAGGGGCCCACGGGATCCGGCAAGTCGACGCTCATCGACGCCGTGGTGTTCGCGCTCTACGGGTCGCTCGCGAGCGAGGGGTCGAGCCGCGACCGGCTGCACAGCCACCACGCGTCACCCGGTGTGGAGCCGTACGTGGAGCTGGTGTTCGAGACGGCCGCGGGGATCCACCGGGTGCGCCGGAGCCCGCAGCACCAGCGCCCGAAGGCCCGCGGCACCGGCACCACGAACCAGAACGCGGCGGCCACGCTCGTGCGGCTCTCCTCGCCGGACGCCGACGCGGGCGAGGTCGTCGGCACCAGCACGCAGGAGGTGGGCACGGAGATCCAGCGCATCGTCGGGCTCACGCGCGCGCAGTTCGTGCAGACGGTCGTGCTGCCGCAGGGCGAGTTCGCCGAGTTCCTGCGCTCCACGGGCGAGCAGCGGCGGCTCGTGCTGCAGTCGCTGTTCGGGACGGCCGTCTACGACCGGACGGCGAAGCAGCTCGCCGAGATGCGCACGGCCGCGAAGGCGCGCACCGACGCAGCCGACGCGAGGGTCGCCGAGGCGCTCACGGGGCTGCGCGAGGCGACGCGGGTGGATGCGCTGGAGGTCGCCGACGCCCCCGACACCGTGCGCCTGCTGGCCGAGCTGGCCGACGCGGCGGAGGAGGCGCGCACGGATCACGAGCGTGCACGGCAGGACGCGGCGACCGCGCTCGCCGACGCCGAGCGGGTGTCCCGGGCGCTCGACCGGCGGCGGGCGCTGATCGCGCGCGAGGAAACCGTGCGGGCGGAGGCGGCGGAGATCGCGGGCCTTGCGCGACGCGTGGAGGAGGCGCGACGCGCGGCGGCGGTCGCGGGTCCGCTGGCGGCGCGTGATCGGGCGGATGCGGCGCGGGTCGCGGCCGAGGCCGAGGACGACGCGGCCCGCGCGGCATGCCGGGCGGAGCGGACAGCGCTCGCGGATGCGACGGCCCCGGCGCTGGCCGAGCGGCGCGACGCGCTCGTGGCGGAGCTCACGACGCTGGCCGACGCGGAGGCGCGCGAGCGCGGGCTGCCGCGCCGACGCGCCGACGTGCGGGCCGCGGAGGACGCGGTCGCGGCGCGCGAGGCGGCCGCCGACGAGGCGGAGGCGGCGCTCGCGGAGCGGCCGGCCGGGCGGATCCCGCTGGTCGAGGCCCGGGACGCCGCGGCCGCTGCGGCGGGCGGCGTCGACGCGGCGCGCGCGGCGGTCGCCGAGGCGGAGGCGACCCGGCGGCGCGTGGCCGAACTCGAGGAGCTGGAGGCGCGGATCACCGCGGCTCGCGAGGCCCTCGACGCGCGCTCGGCGACCGCGACGACCGCCGTGCGCCACGAGGCGGAGCTCCGGCAGCGGAAGATCCGCGGGCTCGCCGGCGAGCTGGCGCGGGAGCTCGAGGACGACGCGCCGTGCCCGGTGTGCGGCGCCGTCGACCACCCGCATCCGGCCCCGAGCGCTCCCGGCCACCCGGACGACGACGAGATCGAGCGGGCGGCCGAGGCGCGCGCCCGCGCCGAGCGGACGCAGGGCGACGCGGCGGCGGCCCTCGCCGCGGAGACCGCGCGGCACGAGGTGGCGGAGGCGGCGCTGGACGGGATCACGGTCGAGGCCGCCGACGCCGAGGTCGCCGCCCGCGCCGCGCGGCTCGCGGAGGCCGAGGCAGCCGGCGGCGCGCTCCGGGCGGCGGAGGCCGCGGTCGTCGCGCACGACGCGGAGACCGAACGGATCCGCACCCGCCGCGACGACGCCCGCGCGGCGCTCTCCGGGCTGCGCGAGCGCGTGATCCGGGCGCGCGAGCTCCTCGCGGAGGACGAGGCGGCCGTGCGCGCGGTGCACGCGGAGCGGGACGCGGACGAGGGCGAGGCGGGCGGGCACGAGGCGGACGATGCCGACGCCGACGCACCCCGCGTGGCCGCCCTGGTCGCCGACCGCGCCGCCGAGCGCGCCGTCGTCGACCGCCTCATCGCCCTCGCCGCCGCCCGCGAGCGCACGGCCGCCGACGCCGCCGCGCGCGCCGCGGAGTTCGCCCAGGCGCTCGCCGACCACGACTTCGCGACCGCGGACGGGGCGCGCGCCGCCGCCCTCCCGCCGGCCGAGCTCGAGGCCGTCGCACGCCGGGTCGCCGCGCACGAGCGGGAGCAGGCCGTCGTCGCGGAGGGGCTCGTGGATCCCGAGATCGCGACGCTCACGGGCGCCGAGCACCCGGATCCCGACGCCGCCCGCGCCGCCCTCGACGCCGCCCAGGCCGCCGCGCGCACGAGCGCCGAGCGCGCCGCCCGCGCCCGGGACCGCGCCGAACGCAGCGCCGAAGCCCTCGCCCGGCACGACGCCGCCCGCCGGGAGAGCGCCCGGGCGGGCGACCAGGCGCGCGCGGCGATCCGCATGGCCGAGGTCGCGAACGCCATCACCCCCGAGAACACGCGCGGCACGACCCTCGGCACCTACGTGCTGCTGCGCCGCTTCGAGGACGTGGTGCAGGCCGCCAACGCGCGCCTGCGGATCATGTCGAGCGGCCGCTACGAGCTGGAGGTGAGCGAGGAGCGGGAGGCGACGAGCCGGTCGCGGAAGACGGGGCTCGCGCTGCAGATCCGCGACCACGTCGTCGACCGCGTGCGCGAGCCCGCCAGCTTCTCCGGCGGCGAGACCTTCTACGCGTCGCTCGCGCTCGCGCTCGGCCTCGCCGACGTCGTGCAGGCGGAGGCGGGCGGGCTCCAACTCGGCACGCTGTTCGTCGACGAGGGCTTCGGCACGCTGGATCCGGAGACGCTCGACGCCGTGATGTCCGAGCTCGGGCGGCTCTCCTCGGGCGGCCGCACGGTCGGCATCGTCAGCCACGTGGAGGAGCTGAAGCAGCGCGTCGCCGACCGGATCGAGGTGCGGCGCCGCCCGGACGGCTCGTCGACCCTCACGTCCACGGTCGCCGACCCGGTGTGAGGGGCCGCGCGCCCGGATCGCGTCGGCTGCACGGCCCGCGTGTCAGCTGCCGGCCCCCGCGTCAGCTGAAGGGGTCGCGCCGCTTCGCCGCGAGGTGCCGCCGCCAGTAGAAGGTCGCGCCGCCGCCGAGGCCGGCCGCGAGCACGAACGCGACGACGCCCACGACGCCGAGGCCGCCGCCGGTCTGCACGGTGACGACGCCGAGGGCCACCATCACGAGGCACGAGCGCAGCAGGATGAAGGCCAGGGACCGGTCGCTCGTCATGCGGCGCCTCTCGGTGGAGCGGATGGGTGCGGATGGGTGCGGATGGGTGCCGGCGGGGTCGCGGTGCGTCGTGCATCGCGGCGCGACGCGGCCGCCGACACCCGAGCCTAGGCGGCGCGGCCGTGCGGATCCGGTGCGTCCCCGGGGCACGGGCGGGGAGCCGACGGCGGCCGCCGCGAAGAGCTGCCGGGGGACAGGTCTTCGCGGATCGGATATCCGCGGAGCGACGACCCGCTCTCTGACGGGGCCGCGCCGAATGACTGTCACCTCCCGGGAATCGGGAGGCGCCCTGCCGCGAGAGCACCATGCATGATGAGCGGGAGGGCGGAGATCACCGACGCCCAGAGACCGCAGGAACCATGACCACCACGCTGCCCCCCATCGAGACGAGGGATCCCTCGCTCCGCCCGCGCACGACGCACGCCGACGCTGTCGGGGTTGAGGCGTTCGTCGCCGCACCGGTCGTGGATCCGTCCTCGTCCGACACGGACCCCCTCGACACCGCGTCGCTCGGCACCGGCTCGCTCGCGCTCGTCGCCGGCGCGACCGCCGCCGTCATGGGCATGGCCGCCGACACCGGCTTCTCCGTCGCCGCGCCCGCACCGGCCCCCGCGACCACCGAGCCCTTCGTCCGCTCCGTGGCGTCCGGCGCCGACACCGACGAGGCCACCGCGACCTTCGCCCCCGTGCTCGAGGGCATCCGCTTCGCCCGCGACCGCCGCTCGGACTCCTTCTCCTACCGGTACGCCACCCTCGGCAGCGAGCGCGTGACGCTCCGCACCTTCCGGGTCGGGGGCCCACACTGGGCCGACGGCGCCACGCTGTCGGAGCACGTCGTCACCTGGTTCCTGGAGGGCCGCATCACGGTGGACCGCGGATCCCGCGCCTACTCGAGCACCGCCCAGCTGCCCGTGCTCCTCCCCACCGGCCGGCCGTTCCAGTACCAGGCGACCGCGACCCGCCAGAACTGCGTGCACCTCGACGCGGGCTTCCTCCAACAGACCGCGACCGAGTTCCACCACGGCCCCGCGCGTCCGCTCCTTTTCGAGCACCGCAGCGCTCCGACCGCCGAGATCGCGGCCACCTGGCGCCGTGCCGTCGCCGCGGCCGCCCCGATCATCACGGATCCGGACGCCTCCCCCTCATGCGCCTCGAGGCCGACCTCTCGCTCGCCCGCGCGACGCTGCGCCTCTTCCCCTGGGACGACGTGGAGCTGCCCGCCGAGCTCCGCGCGCCCCGCATGGCGCACATCCGCGTGGCCGTCGAGTACCTGCACCACAACGCGCACCTGCCGATCACGCCCGCCGAGGCCGCGGCCGCCGCCGGCATCTCGACGCGCGTCCTCCAGCTCGCCCTGCGCCGGCACCACGGACAGACGCCCACCGAGTACCTGCGCGGGATCCGCCTGCGCCGCGTGCGCGCGCAGCTCCTGGACGCGACGCCCACCTCGACGACCGTCCGCAGCGTCGCCGAGGAGTGGGGCTTCGCGCACCTCGGCCGGTTCGCGGCGTCGTACGCGGGCGTCTTCGGGGAGCTGCCGAGCGAGACGCTGCGGAGCTGACCCGGGCGGGGCGCGGGCCGCGGGCTGGGAGCTCGCCCGACTAAGTTGCACACACGTGTGCAGGCTCACTAGCCTGGTCACATGACCTCCCTCGCCTCCGCCCGCGCGCCCCGCAAGGACGCCGCGACGAACCGCCAGGCCCTCATCGACGCGGCCGTGGTCGCGCTCGACCGCGACCCGGACGCCTCCCTCGAGACCATCGCCGCCGCCGCCGGCCTCAGCCGTCGCGCCGTCTACGGCCACTTCGCCACGCGCGACGACCTCGTGCGCGAGGTGCTGCAGCGCGGCGCCCGGCGCGTCGTCGAGTCGCTCGAGGGGATCACGCATCCCGACAGCCGGATCCACCTCGCCCTCATCGGCGCGCGCCTCTGGGCCGAGGTCGAGCAGGTGCGCGTCATGGCCCGCGTCGCCGTGCGCGGGCCGCTCGCGCGCGAGGTCGCCACCGAGCTGGCGCCGCTCCGCGCCGAGCTGCTGCGCGTCGTCGAGCGCGGGATCGCGGCGGGCGAGCTGCGCAGCGACATCCCCGCCCCCACGCTCGCGCGGCTCGTCGAGGGCGGCGCGCTCGCGGTGCTCGACGAGGCCACGCGCAGCGACATCGGCCGCGCGGAGGGCCACTCCCTCGTGCTCCTCACCTCCCTCGCCATCTGCGGCCTCGACTGGCGGGCGGCCGGCGAGCTCATCGCCGCCACCCCGGAGCTCCGCGAGGCGGCGCCCCGCGCGGACGAAGCGCCCGCGACCACCACCCCCGCGTCGACCGCCGGAGCCGCATCGTGATCGTCACCCTCACCGACGCGCGTGTCGGCGACGGCCCCGCGCCCGCCCTGCCCGCGATCTCCCTCTCCTACGGCGGCCCGGATCCCGTGGTCGCCGTCGCCGAGACCGAGCTGCGGCCGACCGTCCTGTCGCTCGTCGCCTCCGGGCGCATGCGCATCGACGGCGGGACGCTCGCCCTCGACGGCGACGACGCCCCCGCAGCCGACGCCGACCCGAAGGCCGTCGCCGCGCGCGTCGCCGAGCGGGTCGCGCTCGTCGACACCCCGCGGATCAACGAGCCCGCTGACGACGTCACGCTCCGCGCGGTCGTCGCCGAGGAGCTCGCCCTCGCCGGGCACCGCTCCGGCCGGCACGAGGTCGGCGTGATCCTCGACGATCAGGGGCTCTCCGACCTCGCCCGGGCCCCCTTCTCGGCCGTCCCCGCGGTCGCCCGCATCCGCCTGCTCACGACGCTCGCCGCCTCGCGCGCGGGCGTCGAGGCCGTCGTCGTCACCTCGCCCGAGCGGCACGGCGGCGCGGTCGCCGAGTGGATGCGCGTCCTCCGCGACCTCGCGCGCTCCGGCACCGGCGTCCTCATCGTCACGAGCGAGGCCGCCGCGGAGGCCATCCGGGCCCTCCCCGCCGGCGACGCGATCGCCGCGCCCACCACCCCCGAACCCACCCCCTCGATCGACGGAACGCTGGACCGATGAGACTGATCCCCCTGGTGCGCGCCGAGCTGACGCGCCTCACCGCCACCACCATGTCCAAGATCGCGCTCGTCGCGCTCGTGCTGGTGCCCGTGCTCTACGGCGGCCTGTACCTCTGGGCGAACCAGGATCCGTACAGCAACCTCGACAAGGTCCCCGCCGCGCTCGTCGTCGCCGACCAGGGCGCCACGGTCGACGGGAAGCCGGTCGACTACGGCACCGACGTCGCGAAGGACGTGCTCGACGACGCGTCCTTCGACTGGCACGAGGTCTCCTCGGCCGAGGCGCGCACGGGCCTCGAGGACGGCACCTATGACTTCACGCTGACGATCCCGTCCGGCTTCTCGGCCGCGCTCTCGTCGTCCTCGGGCACGGATCCGCAGCAGGCCCGCGTGGTCATGGCGACCGACGACGCGAACAGCTACCTCGCCACGACCATCGCGCAGCAGGCGGGCGCCCGGATCACGAAGTCGGTCGCCTCGCGCGTCGGCACCGAGGCCGCGGGCAAGCTCCTGCTCGGCCTCGCCGACGTGCGCTCCAGCCTCGGCGACGCCGCATCCGGCGCGCAGCAGCTCGTCGACGGCACCGCGTCCGCGCGCTCCGGCGCCGACTCGCTGGCCGACGGCAACGGCAAGCTCGCCACGGGCGCCGACACCCTCTCCTCCGGGCTCGGCCAGCTCCGCTCGGGCACCGCGCAGCTCCCCGCGCAGACGCAGAAGCTCGCCTCGGGTGCCGACCAGGTCGCATCCGGTGCGGCGACGCTCTCGTCCGGCGCGGACGACCTCTCGACCGGCGCCGCCGCGCTCACCCCGGGCGCGCAGCAGACCGCGGCGGGCGCGCGCAAGGTCGCCGACGGGAACGCGCAGCTCGCGGCGCTCGGATCCACCGCCACCGCGGGCGTCGACCAGCTCGCCGGACGGGTCCCCGCGATCCGCACCGCGATCCAGCAGCGCATGCAGGACGCCGGGATACCGCAGGCCGACATCGACGCCGCGCTGGCGAAGCTCGACGTGCTCGGAACCGACATCACCGGCGCCGCGGGGAAGAGCGACGGTCTGAACACCCAGCTGCAGCAGCTCGCCGCCGGCAGCGAGCAGGTCGCGCAGGGCAGCGCCCAGGTCGCCGACGGCGCCGGGAAGCTGCAGACCGGATCCGCCGCCCTCGCCACCGGTGCGGGCACGCTCGCGACGGGCAGCCGCCAGGTCGCGGACGGCGCCGACGCGCTCGCCAAGGCCTCCCCCGCGCTCGCGGACGGGATCGCCCAGGCCGCCGACGGCAGCGCGACCCTCGCCACGGGCGCGCACTCCGCCGCCGACGGCGCGACCCAGCTCGCGTCCGGCCTCGGCACGCTGCAGGACGGCACGACGAAGCTGCGTGATGGCCTCGACTCCGGGCTCGACCAGATCCCCGCCTCCACCGAGGCCCAGCGCGGCGCGCAGGCGGACACGATCGGCGATCCCGTCGCGCTCCGCCAGGACGCCGTGACCCAGGCCGGCGAGTACGGCGCAGGTCTCGCGCCGTTCTTCATCAGCCTCGCCGCGTGGATCGGGATCTACGCCCTGTTCCTCATCGTCAAGCCGCTGTCGCGCCGGGCGATCACGGCCCGCAAGGCGCCGCTGCGGATCACGCTGGCCGGCTGGCTGACGCCCGCGCTCCTCGGCGTCGTGCAGATGGCCGGCCTCTACGCGATCGTCGCCGGCGCGCTCGGCTTCCGCATCGCCCACCCGCTCGCCATGTACGGGACGATGGTGCTCGCCTCGATCACGTTCGCGGCGATCATCCTCGCGCTCAACGTGCTGCTCGGCAGCGTCGGCCAGTTCCTCGGGCTCGTGCTCATGGTCGTGCAGCTCGTCACGGCGGGCGGCACGTTCCCCTGGCAGACCCTGCCCGGCCCGCTCGCGGCGCTGCACCACGTGCTGCCGATGAGCTTCGCGGTGGATGCGCTCCGCCAGCTCATGTACGGCGGCGACCTCGGGCAGGCGGCCCAGGATGCCGGCGTGCTCGCGCTGTGGCTTGTCGCGGGACTCGCCGTCGCGCTGGCCGGGGCGATCCGCATCACGTCGCACCGCACGCTGCGGGACCTGCGGCCGTCGCTGATCGGGTGACGCGGGCGCGCCGGCCGCCTCAGCGGTCGGCGCTCGGGGGCCGTCCGTCGAGACGGGCGCGCTCGCCCAGGCGGATCCCGAGCGCGAGCGCCAGGCCCGCCAGACCCGCGACGAGCACCACCCCGCCCACGACCGCAGTGGTCGTGAGGAAGTGCACGCCGGATCCGCGGAACGGGTTCCCGGGACCGACGGACGCGAACGAGCCGATGACGACCGGCTGCGCCAGCGCGACGACGAGCGCGACCGCCCCGCCAGCGGTCGCGAGCACCGCCACGGCGAGCAGCACGCGCATCCCGGTGCGGCTCATCGGAGCGCCTCGAGCGGGTTCGCCGCGAGCTTCGCGACGACGCCGCCGTCGACGAGGCGGCGGGCGGCCGTCGTCGGCTTCCGCTCCGCCTGGTCGACGACGCAGGCGCCGAACTCCGCGGCGAGGTGGCCGCGCGGATGCAGCGCGAGCACCTCCCGCAGGTACTCCTCGGGCAGCGCGTGGGCCCGCGCGCCGGAGATGTCGAGCCCGGTCGCGACCTCCAGCAGGTGCCCCTCGACGTCGAGCTCAGGATCCACCGACGGCCAGTTGTGCCGCACGATCGCGTCGAGCACGCGCTGCCTGCGAGACGCCGGCCAGCCCGCGCCGGCCGTGAGCGCGACCCCGACGTGCCCGCCCGCGTGCTCGTAGGAGACCGTGTGGTTGTCGAACTCGGCGACCGTGCCGATGTCGTGCAGCACGGCGGAGACGTAGAGGATCTCGTGGTCGACGTCCGCCAGCCCCTCGACCACCGCGAACGCCTCGGCCCAGAGCCAGGAGCGGAGAGCGTGGGCCGTGATCGCCTCCGACTGGTAGCTCGTGGCGAGGTCGAGGGCGCCGCGGGCGGCCGCCGTGTCGGGCACGGGGAAGTCGGCGATGCGCATGGCCCATGCTGGCATGGTGCCGACCGTCCACCCGGCCGCCGCATCCGATTCACCCGCCGCCCCTACCGTGATCGTCCGTGACCCAGGACCCGACGACGCCTCCCTCCTCCGCGCTCTCCCGACGCGGCTTCCTCATCACGAGCGGCGCGGCCGACGCGCTCGGCGTGGCCGGCCTCGGCGGGGCGCTTCCCGCCACCGCGGCCACCGCGGCCGACGTCGCGGACAGCGCGACGGCGAAGGCACCCGCCGCGCAGCAGGGATCCGGCGCGCGCTGGAAGCCCGACACGACCTCGCCCCGCTTCACGATCGCCGTGCTGCCCGACACGCAGTACCTCTTCGACGGCGCGTCGATCCACCCGGAGCCGCTCGAGGCGTCGCTGCGCTACGTGCTGGCGGAGCGGGATCGCCACAACATCGTCTTCCTCGCGCACCTCGGCGACGTGACGCAGAACGGCGCCGCGAACGAGATCCAGGCCGCGAGCGCGCAGTTCACGCTCCTCGACAAGGCCGGCGCCGCGTGGAGCGTGCTCGCCGGCAACCACGACGTCGACTCCTCCACCGACGACCAGCGCGGCCGCACGCCGTACCTCGACGCGTTCGGGCCGAAGCGCTTCCGGAAGTCGCCGAGCTACCGCGGATCCAGCCCCGACGGCTACAACTCGTTCCACACCTTCACGGCGGGCGGCCGCGACTGGCTCGTGCTCGCGCTCGACTGGCGCACGAGCGCGCGCGGCGTCGAGTGGGCGCGCGGCGTGCTCGCGGCGCACCCGACGCTGCCGGTGATCCTCACGGCGCACGACATCGTCGACTCGAAGCCCGACGGATCCGCCGTGCTCGACGACTACGGCCAGGGCCTCTGGGACTCCTTCATCTCCCAGCACGACCAGATCTTCCTGACCCTCAACGGGCACTACTGGAAGCCCGGCCGCACGACGATGCAGAACCGCGCTGGCCACGACGTCGCCATGCACCTCGTGAACTACCAGGACCGCTACTACGGCGGCGCCGCGATGATCCGGCTGTACCACGTGGACCTCGAGCGGAACGCGATCGACGTCGAGACGCTGTCGCCGTTCATCCTCGGCGGCGGCCTCGGCACGGGCAACGAGCTCGCGGACGAGGAGGCCTTCCTCTCCGGCGACGTCGACCGGTTCACGGTGAGCGTCGACTTCGAGGCGCGGTTCGCGGGCTTCGCGCCCGTCCCCGCGCGCCCGGCCCGCCCGGCGTCGCAGATGCTCGTGGCCGGCACGGTCGCGTACTGGCGCTTCGACGGGCACGCCGACGGATCCGCGCTCGGCACCGCCACCCGCATCCCCGACGCGTCCGGCCGCGGCAACGACCTCGTGGTGGCGAACCGCGCGGGCGCGGCGGCCGGATCCCTCCGCTTCGCCTCCGCGCACCACGACGACCAGCCGGGCTTCGGCAGCCTCACCCTCACGGGCGGCAAGGAGTCGGGCGACTACCTGCGCACCGTGCCGGGCGCCCCGCTGGACGCCGCGACCTTCCGCCAGGGCTACACGGTCGAGGCGTTCGTCCGCATCCCGGCCGACTTCGACGGCGACGCCGACGGCTTCAGCGCGATCCTCTCCCGCGCCGCCTCCGCGAAGGACGCGGGCAGGACGCCCGGCGACGCGGGCGACCCGGACGAGCCCGCCGCGACCCTCAGCGTCTCCGGCAGCCGCGAGATCCAGTGGTGCGTCTACCCGACCACGCAGCAGGGATCCCTCACGAACTGGTCGCACGAGCTGCCGCCGGCGCGGTGGTGGCACGTGGCGGTCGTGAACGACGGCCAGCACACGACGATGTACGTCGACGGCTGCCCGGTCGTGCGGAACCCCTCGACCGGGAACCGCGGGCTGGCCGCAGCGTCGCCCGCCACCTCGTGGCTGCTCGGTGCGAACCTCTACGCAGGGAAGCTCGACCACGTGCTCCCGGCGTCGATCGGCGACGTGCGGATCGTGGAGCGCGCGCTGAAGCCGTCGGAGTTCATGATCGCGTGACGCATCTCGACGCGTGCGATGGGGCGCGGCGATCCGGATTTCCGAATCGCGAGGCTTGATCCGGAAAATCGGATGCGCTAGAGTGATCCGGATAAGCGGATCACATCCGTCCGCGACATCGCGACGGGAGACAGCATGCGCACGGCGGCCATCACGGATCCGACCACCCTCGGTCTCGTCCTCCGCGAGGCGCGTCTGCAGCGCGGGATGACCCAGCGCGAGCTGGCCGCCGTCCTCGACGTCCGGCAGAGCTACATCGCGGAGATGGAGCTCGGCAAGTCGATCAAGGCCCTCGAGCGACTGTTCGACTTCGCTCGCGAGACCGGTCTGACGCTGAGCGCCGACCTCGTCGACGATCCGGACGCCCGCTGATGCGGCTCGCGGTCGAGCTCTACGGCGAGCGCCTCGGTGAGCTGATCGAGAGGCGGGGCGGCTTCGACTTCGTCGCCGACCCGCAGGCGGTGGCCGCACACGGCATCGGCAGTCGACTCCTCTCCGTCGCCGTCCCGCTCATCACCCGCGCCCGGCCTGCGGACGCCGCCCTGCGCCGGAACTTCTTCGACGAGCTGCTACCCGAGGGGCGCGCGAGGACCAGCCTGGCCGGACGCGCAGGAGTCACCGCCGACTACACGATCGGCATGCTGGCCCGCTACGGACGCGACGTCGCCGGGGCCCTCCGCATCTGGGACCCGGAAGGCCCCGACGAACCGCGGAAGCCCGAAGCCGTCCCCATCGACAATCTCGGCGTGGAGAAGTCGATGAAAGCCGTGAGGGCGGCACCGCTCGGCAACAGCACCGCCCGCCGGATGTCGTCGCTCGCGGGAGTGCAGGACAAGATCGTGCTGGCCCGGACGGCGTCCGGCTGGGCGGAACCCCTCGACGGCTTCCCTTCCACCCACATCATCAAGCCCATCCTCATGACCATGCCGACCCTGATCTTCGACGAGGAGTACGGCGCGCGCATCGCC